>JAMPFE010000031.1 GCA_023664705.1 Lachnospiraceae bacterium
TCTTCCGATCTTCTTCCCCTCTCCCTCTCCCCCTTTTCCGCATTTTTCGGTTGCCGAGAGCGGAAAAGTACGTTTCAAAACGAAAAGCGCAATCGACGTGGTTTGCCGCACTGCTCAAAATGCGGACTTAAACGCCCTGTCGACGCTCGCTTGGGTTTCCAAAGGGCGGTGTTAATTGTGGCTGCCGAAAAACGACTTTTGGGCGTTACGGGGTTATTTTCCAGATCTCGCTCGCGTAGTCGGCTATGGTGCGGTCGGAGCTGAACTTGCCCGCCGCCGTCATGTTCAGCCAACACTTTTTGATGAACTCGTCGTGGTTGAAACAGAAGTCGCTGTTGGCCTTGAGCTTTGCCTGAACGTAATTTTCGAGGTCGCCGAGGAGATAGTAATGGTCGGGGCGATGCCAAGACGCGCCGTCCAGCAGCGAATAGTACAGCTCTCTGAACGAGCCGCTGCCGCCGTCGGAGAACGTGCCGTCGATCAGCGTGTTCAGTACGCGGGCTATGCGCGTGTTTTCGGAGTAGAGCTTTCTCGGGTCGTAGGTCGGCATTCTCTGCGCGAGGTCTTCGACGCGCGCGCCGAAGATGTAGTTGTTCTCCTCGCCCGCCTCCTCGCATATCTCGACGTTCGCGCCGTCGTAGGTGCCGAGGGTCATCGTGCCGTTGAGCATAAACTTCATATTGCCCGTGCCCGAGGCTTCCGTGCCCGCCGTGGAGATTTGTTCGGAGAGGTCGGCGGCGACGACGAGCTTTTCGGCGTAGGATACGTTGTAGTTCTGGACGTAAACGACCTTAAGCGCACCGTTGAGGGAGTCGTCGTTGTTGACGAGGTTCGCTATCTCGTTGATATACTTGATTATCGCCTTTGCGCGGGCGTAGCCGGGGGCTGCCTTTGCGCCGAAGATGAACGTTGTGGGGGCGAAGTTCGCTATGCTGCCGTCTTTTATACCATAATAAATATAAAGTATGCCGAAGGCGTTGAGCAGCTGGCGCTTGTATTCGTGCAGGCGCTTTGCCTGTATGTCGAACATGGAGTTGGGGTCGATCTCGACACCCTCGTGCTCCTTGATATACTTGGCGAGGGCGGTTTTATTGAGATATTTGATGTCGTTGAACTTGGAGAGAACGTCCTTGTCGTCGGCGTATTTGCGGAGATTTTTAAGCAGGGAGAGGTCGGTTATCCAGTCCTCGCTGCCGAGGAGCTCCGTTATAAGCGCGGAGAGCTTGGGGTTGCAGAGAGCTATCCAGCGGCGCGGGGTGATGCCGTTCGTTTTGTTTTGGAAACGCTCGGGGAACAGCTCGTACCACTCGGGCAGGGCGTCCTTTTTGAGTATCTCGGTGTGTATCTTGGCGACGCCGTTGATATGCCGAGAGCAATAGATAGCCATTTTCGCCATGTGCACCGAGCCGCCCGAGACGGGCTGCATCTGCTCTATCTTGTCGCGGGGGATGCCGCGGCGGTACATATCGGAGATGAACTCCTCGTTTATGCGGAGGATATAGCCGTAGACCTCGGGGAGGAGCTCCTCGACTATGCCGCAGTCCCACTTTTCGAGAGCCTCCGCCATAATGGTGTGGTTGGTGTAGTTGAAGGTGTTTTCGGCGATCTCGAGAGCTTTCGCGAACGGGACGTTGCGCTCCTCGCAGAGTATGCGGATAAGCTCGGGGATAGCTATTACGGGGTGGGTGTCGTTGAGCTGGACGGCGTTGTACTCGGCGAACGAATATATATCGCGCCCTGCGGCGACGTGCTTTCTGACCAAGTCCGCCATTGAAGCGGCGCTGAAGAAGTACTCCTGCTTGAGGCGGAGCATCTTGCCCGCGCGGGCGTCGTCGTTGGGGTAGAGCGTGCCCGAGATGTTTTCGGCTTCTATCTGACCCTTTGCCGCAGCGAAATAGTCCTGGCGGTTGAACGCGTCGAAATCGAACGCGTTTACGGGCTCCGCCTGCCAGAGACGGAGAGTGCCCGCGAAGTCGTTTTTATAGCCGAAAATAGGCATATCGTAGGGGACTGCCTTAACGTCGCCCGTGGAGTAGTGTATCATCACGGTGTCGTCGTCGACGCGGCGGCTCCACGGGTCGCCGAACTTTGTCCAGTCGTCGGCGTACTCGCGCTGAAAGCCGTTTTCAATGGTCTGCTTGAAGAGACCGTACTTGTAGCGTATGCCGTAGCCGTTGAGGGGGAGCTTCATGGTCGCGGCGCTGTCGAGAAAGCACGCGGCGAGCCTGCCCAAGCCGCCGTTTCCGAGGGCGGCGTCCTCTATCTCCTCGAGGTCGGAGAGACTGCCGCCGACGCTGTTCAGTAGCTCTTCGGCATAGTCGCGCAGTCCGAGACATAGGATATTGTTGTACACGGCGCGTCCCACGAGGAACTCCATGGAGAGGTAGGAGGCGCTTCTTCCGCGCGGCGCGGAGCAGCTCATCATCGGCACGGCCTGCTTCATTATCGCGCGGGAGAGCGCGTCGTGGAGCTGGGCGGGGGTGCGCTGTCTGCTTTCGATGTGGGTGTCGCGGAGGATATCCTCGAAATCGTTTTTCAGCAATGTTTTATCTATCATGGCTTTTCTCCTTTGTTCCGAATGAAAAATATTCCTATACGGGGATATTATACCACAAATTTCCGATAAAATCAATAGGCTTTTTTGGGGGAAATCAGGGCGTTTTTCGGAGAAAAGCGATAACAGAGCCGTTTGGAAGAAATTGGTTTTGGAGTTTTCAACCGAAGTTGAAAGTTATTTGTCTAAATTGCACATAAGTTAATGTTGAAATTCTACATCTAAAATGGGGTTTTTTGAGCGATTATTTTGAAAAAAACGTTTACAGGCGCTTGAAAAAATGAAGAATTTGTGATATAATTTATTTACAAGTATAGGCGGCTATGGGCAAATTGCGCCCAAAATTACTGTTGAGCCGCCTTACCAAAACAACATCGTACAAAGTTGTTGGGGAACGGAGGTTTTCAGGTGAACAAATACTCTTATGTTGCCACCGACGTCAACGGCCGTACCGTGAGAGGACAGGAGCTTGCGGAGGACTATAAGGAACTTCAGCTGAAGCTGAGGGAACGAAAGCTCTACGTGACAAGCTACAAGGACCTCGGCGGGGGCGCCACGGACGTCAAGTACAAGTTTAAGACCAAGGAGGTATCCTTTATTGCGCGCCAGCTGGCTTCCATGACTTCCGCGGGTTTGTCGCTCGTAAGGGCGCTGCATATCCTGCAGGAGCAGCAGGAGGACAAGAAAGCGAAGGCGGCGCTGTTGGATATCTATGAGGAGGTCCAAAAGGGTAAATCCTTCTCCGACGTACTTATCGCGAAGCCGGGCGTTTTCCCGGAGATGTTCGTGAGTATGGTGGCGGCGGGCGAGGCTTCGGGTACTCTCGACCAGATGCTGACGAGGCTGTCCGACCACTACGCCAACGCGAACAAGACGGCGAACAAGGCGAAATCCGCGATGGTTTATCCTATGGTGCTTGCGGTTTTGCTGTTGGTGGTTATGATATTCCTGTTTGTCGGGATACTGCCGACGTTTACGGAGATGATGGATCCCGAGGATCTGTCGCCGATATCGAAGGCGCTGATCGCGTTTTCGGATTCGCTTATCAATTACTGGTATATTTACATTATCGTTATCGTGGGCATTGTTCTGACGATATTCTTTATGATGAGGACGCCCTCGACGAGGCTTAAGATGGACGAGATGCTGCTGAAGATACCGAAAGTCGGGAAGCTTGTGGCGACGATGTATACGGGCAGCTTTGCGAGAAGCATGTCGAACCTTTACGGCGCGGGTCTGCAAATGGTGGAATGTATCGAGAAGTCGGTCGACACTATCGGGAACTCGTACGTACATAAGAGGTTTAAGGACGTTGTGAGCGATATAAAGCTCGGCGAGAGCATGTCGAAGGCGATTGAGAAAACGGGAATATTTGAGGGCATGTTTACCTCAATTATATTTGTCGGAGAGGAATCCGGTACGCTGGATACTATCCTCAACAAGGCGGCGGACTACTACGAGGAAGAGGCGGACTCGGCTATCACTAAGCTGGTAAGCCTTATGGAGCCGTTGATGATTATCATCATGGGTATCGCGATAGGCGTATTCCTCGCGGGCGTATTCCCGATGCTGTACGGCGGAATGATGAACGTTGCTTAAGCGGGGAGCCGCAAGAAAACCACAAAATAAAAATTATGAGGTGAAGATATGCTTTCAATAGATATTACCGACAGACAAATCAAGCTTGTAAGAGGCGTGCACAGCGGTAACAAGATAAGAGTGCAGGACGCGGATATGCGCGAGCTTTCGCTCGGGATGATATCGAACGGCTATGTTACGGACGTTCCTATGGTGGCGGCGGAGCTGAACGATATTATCAAGACCAAGGATATCAAGGAGAAGGAGGCGATCGTCTCCATTACCTCGAGCTCCATTGTGTACAAGGAAATGGTCGTTGCCAAGCCGAAGAACATGAAAAACCCGGCTATCATCGAGGCGATGATACAGTCGAACATGAACGTTTCCAACGACTTCAACATATCCTTTACTATCGCGGGGGAGACCGAGGACGAGGAAAAGAACAAGATGCTGAAGGTCATTGCGGCGGCTTGTCCGCAGAGACTGGTTGACGGATATGTGAGGCTGTTTTCGCATATAGGCTTGCAGCTGAGGGGTGTTAATATTTCCAACAACTCCGTAACGCGCCTTATACTCAACACGCCGAAGATGTCGGACAGAATGCCGATACTGCTTATTCAGATAGACAAGAACTTCCTCAATATGAACTTGTATGAGGATAATCAGCTTTCGTTCTCGCGTTTCTTCAACATCGACCCGAACGACTACGAGAACGCGCCCGACTATGTTACCCGCGCGGTTTACGACAACCTGTTCAGAATGATACAGTTTATCAGGAGCCGCAAGGGCGCGAAGCCGCTTCAGGAAATTCTGTTCTACGGCGAGATAGACAGCTTTATCGAGATTACGAACGCTATCTCTTCGTTCAATGTTCCGACGAACATGCTTTCGATGCCGGGCTCCATAGCGTCGTCCGTGCAGTTCGACTTCTCGAAGTACGCGAACGCTATCGGAGCGCTTTACCGCCGCAACAAGGAGCTGGAGCACATAAACCTGCTGGAGGCTACTTCGGCGAAGGAGTCCAAGGGCGGGAACGGCTTTTTGCTCGGGCTGCTGGGGGCGATGGTCGCTTCGGCGGCGGTCGTGGGAGGCGCGGTGCTGGTATGCGACCTCATCAACAACAACTATACCAACCAGATAAACAATCTGCAGGCGAAGATCGACGACCCGCAGATGCAGCACGACCTTACGATAGTGGACGAGAGAGACGCAATGCTCGCGGGATTTAACAGCTACAACGACACCGTTAAGAAAACGAGCCTGCTGTTCGACTATATGCCGAAGCCGCAGAGAGCCGTTTTCGACAAGGTGCGCGAGCCGCTTGACAGCAACGACGACAAGCTGCTGACCGCGAACGAGGAGCTGGAGATATCCGAGTTTACCATTGCGGGATATACCGTTACGGTAAGCTTTAAGGGGCTTTGCAAGGGAGATCCCTCTTCGGTGCCCTCGAGGTACGCGGAGTATCTTTCGACCAAGGTGCTTAACAAATACGGCGACCCCTATTTTGTGAACATCAATTATTCGGGCTTTACAAAGGACAACATCACGGATTGGTCTACATACGCGACGCTCGTTTCCAACGGAAGCACGACGTTTGATACGGTGTTCTCGTTTGAGATGACGATGCAACTGCAGATGGGCAGCGACGAGGAAAACGCGACGCTGGACCTTAACGCAGCGGCTGCCGCGCCCGAAGTAAATCAGGAGGTGACCGAATAATGAAATTGAGCAAACAGGAGCGCATAGGCGCGCTTATCATCGTGGTTATTTTAATTCTGGCGCTGGGAGGCTTCCTTTTGGTTAAGCCGAAGATAGAGACTATCGGTACGACGCGCGCGTCGCTGGCGAGCAAGCAGCAGGAATATGACGCCGACGTTGAAAAGCAGAACAGGAAAGCTCCGCTGAGAGAGCAGATCGAAAAGGCTTACGAAGACGGCGAGCATATGGCGGACATGTTCTTCTCGGAGCTCAGCGCTTATGAGGCGGATATGGCGTTCAGGGCGTTTCTCGAGCAGTGCGGGGCGAACGTCGTGATTGAGGAGCTGACCGTGAGCGAGCCTACGACGGCTACTCTCGGGACGAACTTCTACACGAGACCCGACGTTCAGTACGATCTGAAAACATACGCGACACAGGGCGCGGACATTGACGAGGATTATGCCGCTATTTTGCAGCGGCAGGCGAACCTTGCGGCGGCGCTCGGAGACGCGCAGACTATCGGCGCGAGCACGGTGAGCTTTACCGTGAAGGCTGTGGATCAGGATGAGCTTATCAAATTTGCCGACGCGGTGAACTCCTATAAGCTGGAGGAAAACGGCGCGCTTGTTAGAAAGGCGGTCGGCATAAACGGGCTTGCGTTTACTTATCCCGACGTTATTTCCAAGTATGAGAAGCTGGTCGAGGAGATAAACGAGGAGGCCGAGGAGGCGGGCAAGGCGGCTCTTGAAAGGGAGACGGGTCTTCCCACCGAGATAGAACGCGACAACGGCACGGCGGCTAATCCCGCGGATCCGACAAACCCCGCGGGCGCCGAAGAGGAGCAGGAGATCGCGGAGATAACCGATTATTTGTACTCTTATTCCGACACCTTTACCTTCTACTGCATAGAGCGTATGCAGGACCCCAAATCACAACTTGACGCTCAGGACGGTATTTCGGCGTAATAAATCCGCGGGAGCGGGCGCGGAGCTCTTTCGCGCCGGCTGACGCGGCTTGGATACTGCGAATACTTGAAAGGAGGACATTTCAATGGCACACTCACTAAGAAAATACATAAGCAACCGCGGAAGTGCGTTGTTTATGGTTTTAAGCACTATGACGGCGCTGATGATCGCGGTGATGGCGATGTACTTCTCGGTGGTCTCGGCGCGTTCGACGACGTTTGCGACGTTCTTCCAACAGCAGTCGTATCAATCGGCTATTTCGCTGAACGATATGGTGCTGGCGGGGCTTATGGACGGCTCGCTGACGGCGGGCGATTCGGATTTGCTCTCTAAACTGTCGAACATGGACGAGGGCGCAACGATAACAACAGGCGCGAACGGCTTTAAGAGCCTCGATTCGACGCAGACGGGCGCGGATATTCCGCAGATGGGCGCGTACTCCATGGATATAACGCGTTTGCCGAATGAGACGGTCGACGGCAAGGACTGCATGACTTTCGATATTTCGACGACGACGATGAATAACGGCGTTTCCGAGACGGTGCATACCTATATCCATATTTCTATGGAGGGCGAGAAGCTGCCCGACGGCAATAAGGTATTTGCGGCGACGGGATACGTTCCGAACGATACGTATCTTGACCGCGGCGAGTATGTTACCGATATTTTTGCCGATACCGAGATAACGTATCTGGGTGTGTATGGCGCGTCTATGCCTCAGTTTGCGGGAAATTTCAGCACGGGCGGTTCGGTAGAGCTTAAAAAGGGCTTTCAGTGGCTGAGCAATACCAGCTACTCCTCCGATGTAAGAACCCGTCCCGTAGTATGGGCTATCAGAGGGGACTTGAAGTTTGCCGATAATCAAACTTACACGATGCCCGCGGGAAGCAAGCTTTTTGTAGGCGGAGATATGGAGATCTACGGCAACAGCAGTTTCGGCGGAAGCGGCGGAGACATTGATATCTATGTACTCGGGGATCTGGCGTTTGGAGACAACACCACTTTCAAGAATGCAAATCTGCATGTTAAGGGCAATGTAACAGGCGGAAAGAACAAGACGGCTGCTGATTATGGCAACATTTATGTTAACGGAAGCTGCGAAAAAGCGGAGCTGAAGACAGGCTCGTGGACGAGAGGCGTTATCCCCGAGAAAGATCTGACGATCGAAGAGGCGACGACGGAGCTTAATCACGAGACCTATACGAACGCTTACAAAAAATGGGTCATCAATGACAGCGACGACAGCAAGACCGACTATATCAAGGAGCTTGACGTTTCCCAGCCTTTGGCGTATAAAGAGTTTGACATCAGGCTCAATAACACAATTTCGAAAGATGATGCATTTGGCGTTGCATCCTGTCAGCCAGTATTTACCATTGCTTGGCCGGGCTCCGAGTCCGAGGCCGATGTACATGGGCTCGGCACGGTTGACCCGAGCAAGGAATGGGTAGGAACCGACGGCGTTGTCTGCGAGGGCGGCGTTATTACGGGATTTGTCGGAGACAGCTCAAATAACGATCCATCCGCTACGATCATTATTGATACGGGAGACGATCCCGATAATATGATGGTTCTGCGCGTTACGGGGTACATTGAGAGAAACATCGGCGGCGGTAAAACCGAGAAGGTGTTCAAGTGGTTCCCTCAGCCCAACAATAACGAAAAAGGTCATAATATATTGGTAAAGGGCGAGGGAATAGTTGTTATCGACGTGCCCGAGGGCGTGGTTTATGAGGACGCGTCCTGGCAGAAGACCATGGACTATGACTGGTTCATAGAACTGGGCGGAAAGCAGGAGACTAAGTCGTATTCGTACTGGGACGGTACATCGACACCGGAATATCCGTACGGTCATACGGTTACAGGCGAAATGACATGGTATAACGGCGACGGCGTTAACAATTATAAAGCGACCGACTATGTTCACTCCGGCTGCACATTCGGCGACGGCTGCGCGTACAGCTACGCGGAGGTCAAGAATAAAGACGGTTCGGCAAAGATGTGCACAACTCACGAGGAGCAGCAGATGCTGACCCTTACTTGCAGCAAGCACGGCGCGACGAGCTTTGTGGAATTCTGTCCGGAGTGCAACGAGTACAACCGGGAAAAAGCCGAAAAGCTTACCGGCGAGGTTTACAAAACGGGAGAATCTGTGACCAAGGGATATACGCTGGGCGTATGCGGCAACCGCATGGAGCCGTCAAAATCGACTTGCAGCGCAACAGGCGGCAAGCTGAGTTTGAATTATTTTATCGTATGCAGCGATGAAAGCTCGGATATAAGGCTTACGACAGCCGACGCCAAGTCCGTGCCGTCGACCGATAAGTATACTACCACCGGCGCCGACGACGGCATCATGGATAACCATTTCTACGGCTATATTTACGCTCCGTATATGACGTTTAAGGCTTATACGCCTGTTGCCGGCGGTGCAAGCCATGGCATAAGGTTCTTTGGAGGAATGATCGTATCGGATTTCATAATCAGCGACTTTAACGGCTTTGCGACATGTTATCCCGATAAGATGCCAAACGAGCTTATGGGCGAGAGCAGCGAGGACGCGGGCGGATATGCAAACAAGAGCTGGAAGATTTCCTTGGGCGGATATTAAGGAGGCGTTTTTATGAAAAGATTATTCTCAAATAAGAGCGGCTTTTCGCTTGCGGAGATCATTGTCGCTATTGCGGTTTTCGCGGTGATGATGGCGATGATCATGCAGATGCTGCAGCTTTCCGTGGCGCAGCGCAGCGCTAATCAGGCTTTTGAAAAAGACCTCGTCAATCAGGAGAATGCTTTGGTTGTAAACGGGAAGGATACTACCTTCCCGGAGGAGGGGGGAAATCCTAAAGAGGACGGAACGGTAAATCTGAATTTTCTTATGCAGGATCCCGACAATCCTACAAAGATGATCCCCGTGTTTGAGGACAGCGCCGGGCTTTCCATGGATTATGCTATCAAGGGAACCAACGAGGAAAACGTCGTTGAGGGACTTAACTATTTCGTGGGAAATTATGATTACGACGCCGACGGCACGGGAGGCGGCGGAGGCGGCGAGGACGCTTACGGAAACGGTCAGGTGGCGAAGTATGATACCCGAATCGCGGGTACCAAGGGCTTTGAGGACATAACTGTTACCGTTTCGGACGCCTCGACGGTTCCGGGCAAAACGCTGAAATCGGGGCAGAAGGCATATCTGATGACAGTAAGTGCAAGCTCATCTAATATGTTGGAGGATGATAAGATGTACTCCAACCTAAGGTTTTTCTTCTATTCGGGCGATCCGAAGGACTACACAACCTCAAAATTTGAAAAGGTGGTTGAAAGCGGGGGCGAGAAGAAAACGAAAACCTATTACAAAAAGGTTCCCGCTAAGGCGTCGCTTGACGATGTGGTTCAGACAGGCACCATAAAGTATCCTGTCAGCAAATCATCCGACAATTCGATTAGAGTAGGCATGGATCTGAATGTGGGAACCGATATTGCTGCTGCAAATAAGGACGGTTTTAAATCGAGCGTGACCACCTCGTTCTACCTCATTTTCAATGGCGATCCCAAACTGACGGCAGCGTCTTTCGGTGCGAACGGTTCGGGCGGAGTATACAACGCAAGCCCGATCTATGACGAAATCACGGGCGCCAATACGGGGAAGAAGCACGTAAACATTTACGGCTCGTTCCCGTATGAGGTGAAAGAGGCAAAGTCCGACGGCAGCGACCCGTTTAAATAAGGAGGCGCGGCATAATGAAAAAATTATTGAGTCTCCTTAGGCGCAGGAGGAACGGCGGTTTTACGCTGACAGAGGTCATTGTATCCTGCGCCGTGCTGGGAATACTGGTGCTGGCGGTGGTCGGACTGATAAGCCCCGTGATGAGTGTCGTTACAAGCAACGAGAAAAACGCGAACGCGATAATGCTCGCGGAGGCGGCGGAGGCGCATATCGACAGGAATATCAAGAACGCGGTGTACTGCGCGGTGTTCACAAACGCGATACCGAATACGTCCCATGATATTATGTCCACGGAGCTGTTGAACAGCGGCGGGGCAATTCGAACAGAACCCGCGTTTGCCGAAATGCTGGATTTCCTTAAAGAGGGGAAAAACAGCGAAATTTACGACCTCAAGATTATCGGTATACGCTGGATGGAGGACAAGAGGATCAGCCAGTATAAATACATGATCACCGATATAACGCCGAAGCTCAAGGACGACGGCACGATAGATACGTTCAGCGAGCAGAAGGCGTTTGAGGACTGCTTCTATGACGGGTTTTATCCCGGGTTTACGTTTCAGGTGCTGCCGTACTTTGAATATCCCGTCGGCGGCGACGGCAAGCCCGACACCACCAAAGAGCCCACGGACAAGAGGAACGTTGCGATAAGGACGATTATCGACGTTTATTCCAATGCCGCTATGACTTCGGTCGCGGCGCGGGGAGAGGGCTACGCGGATTTCATCAACATCAGGACTAAGGCGATAAATCCGAGCAATACCCTTAAGCTTTATTCGACGAACAGCGCAAAGGACGCGGACGGCAACTATATAGGCGGCATGGAGGAGAGCGATACCACGCTGTATACTCAGCTCCGTGAGTCCGATACTATCGGCGAGGATATTCACCCCGAGACCTATATCGTTTACGTTACCAGAAAGCTCAAGTACTTTGAGCCGACAACTACCTAAACAACAGCATAATGCAGACAAAATCGGGGCGATACGCTCGCCCCGAAATGTTTGTATTTTGTATCGCTCAGGCGATGCCGAGCAATGACATATACCATGTCATTATTACATTTCCTATCAGCCACGCGGCGGATATGCCGACCGCGAGAAAAGGTCCGAATACCATTCGGCGGGAATACTTGACTTTTTCGACAAGGTCCTCCTTGATGAAAATTTTGAAGCCGCCCTCGCGCTCCTCCGTGATGCTGTCACGCAGCGCCTGACTTAACGCCGCTTTATCGGGCAGACCTTTCCAGACCTTTTCCTCGAGGAACTCCCATTCGATATCGGGTTTTCCCTCGCTTATACTACCGACAATAATATCATCGTGACCGTCGAGAACGTATCCAACGTCGCGGTCAAGTTGATTTTGATACCAGTCCATCGCAAGCTCCTTTATCTTCTCGGAGACTGCCTTTTCGGCTTTTTTGTCGCGGGTTTTCTTGACAATGCCGTAGACTGCGCCGAGGACGATGCCGATGAACAGCGCGATGAACACCCTGTAACCGAGCAGAAGCGACGCGCCGAGCATAAGCTGCAGATCGCCGCCGCCCATGCCTCCGACGAGAACGAGGATCACGAACAGCACCCCTATGACGCCGAGAGCGATGAGACGCTCGTACCACGGCGTTTCGGAGAATACTAAAAACGACGCGGCGCCGAGCACGGCGACTGTGATGCTGCACCAGTACGGTATCTCAAAGTGGTCGACGTCGATGCCGCTGAGCACTATCAGGACGGCGAACAGGACTGCCGAAAAGGCGAGCTCCCATTTGAAGCCGAATACCAGATACGCAAGGCAATAGCTTACGGCGGTGACCGCTTCGATTATCATGTAGCGCGGAGAAATCTTCTCTCCGCAGTAGCGGCATTTTCCGCGCAGGAACAGCCAGCTGAAGATGGGGAACATATCGTACCACGCGAGCCTGTGACCGCAGGAAAAGCAATGCGAGGGCTCGGTGACTATCGACTGCTTCAGCGGAGTGCGCAGGATGACGACGTTCAGGAAGCTTCCGATAACGGAGCCGAACACGAACGCGAGCGCCGCGTAAACAATGTTGACAACAACGGGCATTTTTACCCCTCCTTAAATAGATTAACTCTATTTTACCACAAAATTGAAAATATTGCAAGTATTTGCAGTTAACAATATAATTTATTCCGAAAAATTCGGAAATTTACCCCGAAAGGAAGAATCAGACATGGCGGGACCTATCAAAAACGTAAGAATAGGCGAAGTTCTGCTTGAAAGCGGCTTTATCAGCCAGCAGCAGCTTGACGAGGCTCTGCAGAAGCAGAGAAACAGCGGCGGAAAGATGCTCGGAGACGTCGTTCTCGAAATGGGGCTCGTGTCCGAAACGCAGCTCGCGCAGGCGCTGTCGATAAGACTTAAGGTGCCGTTTGTAGACCTTTCCTCCGTGAAGGTCAGCACGGAGGCGGTAGGAAAGATACCCGAGGCGATAGCCAAGGAGAAAACCGTATTCGCTTACGGGATAAACCATAATCGCCTTATGGTCGCGACGAACGACCCCATTAACTTCTACATATTCGAGGATCTGAGAGTTGCGACGGGAATGGAGATCGTTCCGCAGATCTCCACGAAATCCCAGATACAGGCGGCAATAAACAAGTACTACTCGTCGCAGGCGCTCGACAGCACGATGAACGAGCTCGAAAACGAGGGCGAAAAGAGCGCCGCCGAGGTGGAGCAGAGCCTCGCGCAGGCGGAGTCCGAGGGACGTATCGACAACGCGCCTATCGTAAAGCTTGTAAACATGATGGTCGAGACGGCTTTCAGAATGCAGGTAACGGATATACATATAGAGCCGTTCAAGGACAGAACGCGCATACGCTTCAGAATAGACGGCGAGCTTGTGGAGCAGGATATGAAGATACCGCCGTCGTTCCATAACTCAATAATCACGCGTATCAAGATACTCGGCGGCATGAACATCGCCGAGAGACGTATACCGCTTGACGGACGCTTCGGTACACGCATCGACGGCGTAAACCTCGACATGCGCGTTTCGACGATACCGTGCGTATACGGAGAAAAGTGCGTAATACGACTGCTTTCGACTGCCGACGAAAAGACCCGTAAGATAACCGACCTCGGTATGACCGACTATAACTACGCGATGTTCAAGCAGATAATCCGCTGCCCGAACGGGGTTATGCTGGTTACGGGGCCTACGGGCTCGGGTAAGTCCACGACGCTTTACGCGACGCTCGGCGAGCTTTCGCAGCCAAATGTAAACATCGTAACGGTAGAGGACCCCGTCGAGAAGAAGATAGACGGCGTAAACCAGTGCCAGATAAACTCCAAGGCGGGCATGACCTTCGCGGCGGCGCTGCGTTCGATACTCCGTCAGGACCCCGACATCATAATGGTCGGCGAGATACGCGACGGCGAGACCGCCGACATCGCGATACGCGCGGCTATCACGGGACACTTCGTGCTTTCGACGCTGCATACGAACGACGCGGCTTCGACTATCGTCCGTCTTGTGGACATGGGCGTCGCTCCGTACATGGTCGCTTCGTCGCTCGTTGGAATTATCGCGCAGCGCCTTGTAAAGCTGCTCTGCAACAGCTGCAAGGAGATATACACGCTCGACGACCCCGAGGATCTGAAGCTTATGAAAAAGACATCGCCCGTGCAGATATGCAGACCGCATCAGGGCGGATGCAAGATGTGCCGCGGCACGGGATACACGGGACGTACCGCTATCCACGAGATAATCGTTACCACGCCGAAGATAAAGGAGCTTATCTCCGCGGGGGCGACAGCCGAGGAAATAGGCGCGATGGCAACGCAGAGCGGCACGCTGCTGCTGCGCGACAACGTAACGCAAATGGTGCTCAACGGCAGAACTTCAATGGATGAGCTTGTAAAGGCAACGTATACGGTATAAAGGGGAAAAAGATGGAACATACGAACAACATAATGGATATAAACAGAATTCTCGACGAGGCGCGCGACCTCGGGTGCTCGGACCTGCATTTTACGGCGGGGCTGCCGCCTATCGTGCGTCTGCACGGCTCTATCAGAAAGCTTTCGGGGTATCCCGACTGCACCGAGCCCGTGATAGTCAACGTTATCAACCAGATAACCTCGATAAAGCACAAATCGCAGATATCGAAGGGTCTGGACACCGACTTTTCGTATACGTCGGCAACGGGCTTCCGCCACAGAGTTAACGTGTACAGGCAGCGCGGCTATCACGCCGTCGCTATACGTCTGCTGCGCGACGATATTCCCACGCTCTCCGACCTGAACTTGCCGGCGACGCTCGGAGAATTCGCTCTCGCGCCGCGCGGACTGGTGCTCGTTACGGGACCTACGGGCTCGGGAAAATCCACGACGCTCGCGGCGATGATTGACCATGTAAACAGGCAGAAGAACTGCCATATAATTACGGTAGAGGACCCCATCGAGTACGTTCACACGCACAAGCAGTCGATGGTGAACCAGCGCGAGATAGGACAGGACGTCGACAGCTTCGCGGGGTCGCTGCGCGCGGCTCTCCGTGAGGATCCCGACGTTATCCTCGTAGGAGAAATGCGTGACTTCGAGACTATCAACGCGGCAGTTACCGCCGCGGAAACGGGTCACTTGGTGTTCTCGACGCTGCATACGACGGGCGCCGCGGAGACTATCGACCGTATCATCGACGTTTACCCCCCGCACTCGCAGGGGCAGATACGCTCGCAGCTTTCGGGCAACATCGTCGGCATAGTTTCGCAGACCCTCGTTCCGACCTCGGACGGCAAGGGCAGATGCGCCGCGCTCGAGCTGCTCGTCGCGACGGACGCTATCCGCGCGATGATACGCGAGGGCAAGATATTCCAAGTGCCGACCGCTATCGCGACGGGAAAGAAGAACGGAATGTTCACGCTCGACCAGGATCTGGCGCGTCTCGTGCGCATGGGCAAGATAGACGACGCGGTGGCGAGAAGCCGCTGCCAGGACATCACGGAATACAAGCGTTTCCTCGAAATGGGCAGTTGACGAGCTTTATAAAGGGTGATTTATATGATCAAACGAATACAGGAGCTGAAAGCGCGCCGCGGCTTTACGCTGGTGGAGCTGGTCGTCGTTATAGCGATAATCGGCGTGCTCTCCGCGATACTTATTCCCATGATAACAAACACGGTCGCTTCCGCGCGGATAACCTCCGCGAACAGCAACGCCACCAACATCGTCAAGGTTATTGACGTGTTCATGGCGGAAAATCAGATAGTGCAGAACGGCGACGCGGTGTTCAACATAACGGTAAGCGGAAACACATGGTCGGGAAGCGCCCTTTCGGGGCTTTCGGGCGGCGGATTTACGTGGGGCACGGCCGCGACCTACAGCGGCACCCCCAACACCTCCAGCGGCGAGGGCATGCTCCTTGCGGCGCTCGCGGAGAGCATGGCGGGCATCGGCGACTCGGGGATATACGTCGTGTTCGACGGGGGCTTCGCGCGGTTCGCGGCGTACGCCAAGGGCGCGGGGCTTTCCAGCGGGGAGCTGCCGGCGATAGCTAACGGGCAACCCGTGTTCGGGGAGTGGAGCAATCACTCGCCGGCGGGGAGAATTGTCGGGACTTATCCGCAGAGACGGTGACATTCGGGGCGGCGGCGTTCTCCTTTTTTGGGGGGACTGTGCGGCGTGTGGGCTGCTTGGGCGGTGACTTGGGCTGCCGAGGAACGGGCGAAGTGGCTGCCGAAGAGTTGCCGAGGAACGGGCGAAGCGTGTTCGGGGGCGGCGGTGTTCTCTCTTTTTTGGGGGGAGTGTGTGAGAGGTTCGGCGAAATGCACAAAAGTTTTGCCCGAAAATAACAACTTTTAACAAAAATGTGACTTTTGACGGAAAACTTTCAAAAAACCCCTTGCAATTTTCCGCGGGTTGCGCTATAATAAGATTACATTAAGAAACGGGTTGCCGATGAGGTGAAAACGTTTACAGTTCCTTTGACAATTTAATATACATTTCATGTGAAGTGTATCATATGACCTTTACTTACATTTTGCCTTTCGATTTGCGGCGCCGCCGCTGCGGAGGCTAGCCCGACGCGGTCGGGATGTAATTTCGGATATAGCCCCGCCGGGGTTATACAAAATAAATTTTTTTCTAGGAGGTCTTTACTATGATAAAGAAACTTCAGGCTCTCAGAGCCAAAAAGGGCTTCACGCTCGTTGAGTTGATCGTAGTTATCGCTATTATCGGCGTCCTCGCTGCGATCCTCATTCCTACCTTCTCGGGTGTTATTGAGAACGCTAAGAAGAGAAGTGTAGAGACCACTTGCCAGTCTCTCCAGAGCTTGGCAAAGGCTTATGCGTCCCAGTATCTGTCCGATACGGGTAACCTTTTGGCAGGCGACAAGACTGCACCTGGTACACCTGTTGACATGGGCGAAGCTGACGGCACCAAGTACAGTTCTTTCGACGCTTATGCTTTGGCGCAGATTCCCGAGTTGGGCGGCTCTACTCCCGTAGGTTCGTATACGGTTACATTCGCGGACGGTAAAGTATCGTCTTTGAAGTATACCGAGGGCTCGTACGAGTGCGAGTACACTGCTACTGGCGGTATGGGTAAGGCTAATAAGGTTGGCGCTGCTACTCCTACTCCGTAATTTAGCGATTTTTCAAGCATAGTAACCTAAACACAATATTCCTCGACGGCGCGCCGCGCTGTCGGGGAATTAGTGTTACTTTCAAATCTTTTGTTTGTGCAAGATAGACAATTTTGTAAAAACAAGAGCTTTGTTTTTAGGAGGTTTTTATGATAAAAACGATACATAACATGAGAAAAAGGCGAGGCTTTACGATGACGGAGCTTATCGTCGTTATCGCCGTTATCGCGATTCTGGCGGCGATGATTTTGCCGTCGCTCGATACGCACAAGGCGGCTATCGACGACGCTTGCTCGGCTTCGCGCGATATGTACAACGCGCTGCAGTCGATCTTTACGAAATATTCGCTGACGGAGGCTGTGCTTGATTTGCGCATGAAAGACGACGAGACGGCGAAGAAGGAATTTGTGTGCTTTTACAAGCGCGTGGGCGGGAATTATCTGCATAAGCCGGGCGTGAGTATCGAGGATATGCCGCCGAGCCTTTCGCTGTATATCGAGGTGAACGCCGAGGGGGGCGTTATCAAGGGCGTGCGGTTTGATAACTCGCTTAGCGAGCTTTTGACGAAGACGAACGCGAACGGCGCAGTGACCGCGGAGGTTTTGAAGCGGGATCTGGAGTCGCGCGTGGACGTGCATGACGGGTATTACTATGCCGAGGTGCGCTATCTGGCGGCTTCCGCGCCCTCTCCCGGCGCGGCCGTGACGAATGTTAATCCCATTAAGGTGAAGTTTGCGGCTTATACCAAGAATAAGATAAGCGGCTGCACTGCGGAGAGTGTTAAGTTTAAGAGCCACTGCGTGACTTACGGCGGGCAGGTTGTCGGAGTGTTTGCGCCGTATAACACAACGGCGGGCGGAACAATGGGCGACAAGGACAGCGTTCTCGGCAACGACGACCCTACGGACGAAAAGCTCCCGGGTTCGCCATCGCCTACGACTTAATTTGAAATTTGCACTTGACAAATCGTTTTGAGTGTGGTATAATATCAATGTAATAGAAATGCCAAGAGTTCTATTCACGGTAATCAAAATTGTCCCCCGACGGGCGAGGTCGGGGGACGTTTTTAGGTATTGCTCGGCTATGCCGCTTACTTGTCGCCGTCAAGCCACTTGCGGATAAGCTCTACGAGCAGCCCCGCTTCGACGGACAGAAGTAATGCCAAGAGATGTTCCACGGTAATCACCCCCTTTCAATGAATGTCCGGGAGCGTAAGCCGGCAATTACATTATAGCATATTTTCTTGTGTTTGTCAATTATAACGAAAAAGCGCCGCGGAAATCGGCGTTTTTTTGTTACATTCAACACGAAATTTCTCGGATAACGCTAAAGTTTTGCTTTTTGCGGACGATAATATATATGTAGGGTGAAATGCGCCCATTTATAATTTTCCAAAAGGAGGCAGGCACTATGGAGATAAAGGGTATTAACGGAATTATTTCCACTTACAAAACAACAAAGGCATCGGCGCCGAAAAAGACAAGTGCCGCCGTTTCCGCTAAAAATAACACCGACAGAGTTGAGTTCGGGTTTGAGAAATCTCTTGCCGCCGCAAAGCTGGCTATCGCGCAGGAAATAAACTCCGACGCCTCTCCAAAGGAGCTTCTTGAAGCGCAGAATACGGCAGAGCAGGGCTTGACGAGCGCGGAGCTCGCGGCGCTGATTTTCATGGGGTGAGATTATGGATAGAAGAACCGCCGACGCAGTGGTAAAATGCCTTGAGATCGACGTGGATTTTTACAGAGAGCTTACCGTTTTCCTGATGAAAAAGCACACCAAGATACTCGCGGACGACCTCGACTGGCTGACGAACTCCCTCAACGATGAGCAGGCGTATCTGATGAAGAGCCGTTCGCTGGAGGATAAGAGGCTGGAGCTTTTCAAGGGGCTCGGGATAAGCGATAAGAAGCTGAAGGAGCTTATAGAGGAGGCTCCCGAGGATTACAGACCGAAGATGAATATGCTGTATAAGCAGCTTGAGGAGCTCATCGACAATATCAGGGAGCTTAATTCGCAGACGACGGAGATCGTCAAGCGCAAGCTCGACAACCAAAAGGAATTCGTGGCGAGGGCGGGCATTCTCGAAAAGCCCGAGACTTACAACAGAAACGCCTCAAAGGTCGCGGGAGGGCAATCCTCCGCGCAGGTCTTCAGACAGGTATAATACAACTTTAGGAGGATAAATATGCGTCCGACATTTTTAGGTTTTGAAACACAGAAGCGCACCTTGCAGATAGCGCAGAAAAATCTCGATATTACGGGCAACAATATCTCGAATATAAACACCCCCGGTTACACAAGGCAGCGCGTCGATATGTACTCGATGTACGTTTCGGGCAACCGCTCGCTGCGCTGGTCGTCCAAGACGAACAACCTCTCTATGCAGGGGCAGGGCGTAAACGCTTACGGAGTGATCCAGATACGCGATATTTTTATCGATAAGCGCTACCGCGAGAACGTCTCGATCGAGTCGGAGACGAGCACAAAGGTGCAGATACTCTCCGAGATAGAGGACGTGCTGGACGATTTCGAGACGGACGGTCTTCAGTATCATGTAACGCAGTTTTTCGACGCGCTTCAGGACTATTCGGCCGAGAAGCCCGACAGCACCGAGGTCGCTACGATAGTTGTAAACACCGCGAAGAACCTTTGCCAGCTGCTGAACGCGTATGACAAGGAGCTCAGGGAGATAGAGACCACCTACGTGACGGAGCTTCGGGATTCCGTGGACTATATAAACAATATTGTCGCGGATATGAACGCCCTTAACGACAAGATAGCGCGCGAGAAGATACATCTCGGCGAGGGGTATGACCCCAACGAGCTCTGCGACCAGATGAACCTGTATATCGACGAGATGGCGACCTACGGGAACATCGAGTTCGACCGCAACGACGACGGCACCTACAACGTTATGCTCGGCGGAGTTACGATACTCAACGGCGCGGAGGGCAAAACCAACCGCCTTATCATGAAGGATTACGACAACTACGGTCTGGCGATAGTTCAGTATGAGAGCGGTCATCCGACGAACTTCACTTCGGGCACGCTGAAGGGCTTTATAGATATGCTCAACGGTAACGGCGTTTACGCGTCGGGCGGTCAGAACAGCGTTCACGGTATCGCATATTTCAAGACCGCGGTCGACGAGTTTGCGCGCACGCTCGCGAATACCTTCAACACCGCGAACGGCGCCGCCGAGGACGCATCGAGGACGATGTTCGCTCCCGCCGAGGACGGCGCGCTCATCACCGCGGGCAATATCCGCATCGCGGATTCGTGGGGGCTCGACCCGACCATGATAGGAAAGGTGAGGACGCTCGACCCGATAACGGGTCTGTACAAGTACGGCTTTGACGAAAACAAGGACGATATAAAGGCCGACGAGACCTCCGAGCTTGTAAATCTCCAGAATACAAACGTAAAATATCTTATCTCGCAGTTTGACAGCAAGGCGATAAAATTCGGCAACTGCCACGATTTCGAGGGCACCATATACGAATACATCGCTTTCGTTTCCGACAGATTGGGCTTGGATATAGATTACGAGATAAGCCGCAACGAGACCGCGGAGGTTACGGTCGACGGTCTGCTCGACGCGCGCGACGACGTTTCGGCGGTGCAGATGGACGAAGAGGGCATCAATATGCTGAACTACCAGAAATGGTACAACGCTTCTTCGAGAATGGTAACGGCGCTTGACGACCTGCTCGACAAGCTCATCAACGGAACGGGCAGAGTCGGTCTGTAAGATAGGGAGGTAAACGGCGTATGAGAATTACAAACCCAACGATACTCAGAGGTTATAACCGCGATCTTAACAGGCTGCTCAACCTTAAATCGCAGACCGAGAAGAGAATAACCTCGGGAAGAAAGTTCGCGAGAGCCTCTGAGGCTCCGCTTTCGGCGGCAAAGGCGCTGAACGTAAGAAAGTCGCTGTATTTTTCGGCGCAGTATAAGGAAAACCTCAAGGTGGCGGATAAGTTCTACACCGAGGCGGAGACCTCGCTTCTGCAGGTGTCCGAGAAAATGGCGGAGATACGCGAGACGATAATCGCCGCGGTAAACACCACCAAGGACCTTCAGGACTACAATATATACGCGCAGCAGCTCGAAACCAACGCGCGCAAGCTTTGCTCGATATTCAACACCGATTCCGCGGGGCGCGCGATATTCGGCGGCGAGAGCGACGACACCTCCCCGTTCGATATTATCGACGACGCAAACGGAAACGCCTCTACGGTGCTTTACCACGGTATTCCCGTGAACGCGCTCAGCGATTACAAGCAGTTCCCGTATTCCAAGGAGGTCAACCTCGACATCGGCTTGGGTATGGATATTGATCAGGAAACGCAGGAGGTCGACCCGCAGTCGGTTCTTAAAATCTCGTTCCACGGGACGGAGGTCACGGGCTGCGGCGCGCAGTACGGCGTCGCGGACGTAGACCTCTCGCAGATAAAGAACAACCGCAGCTACTGCATAGACGTATATGCGGGCAACGTCAAAAAGACGATACAGTTTACGGGCAAGGGCTCCGACCAGCAGGCGAATATCGACGCGATAAACGCCGAGCTCGAAAAGGCCTTCAAAAAGCAGGAGGAAACGGGCGAGGGCTATCCCAGAATGGACGAGCAGGGCGTTATCGCGCTGTTCAAGGACGAGCTGGACGACGACGGCAAGACTGTGATAAACAAAAAAGTCCCCGTCGAGGACGGCATCTGCTGCGTAGTCAACAACAAGGAGAAAAACCCCAGAGCCGAAACTCTCGTAGTGGACAACGACTCGGGTTACACGAATAAATATAAGGTAAACGTCGACACCCTCGAGGACGGCAGAATGTATACCATAAGCGTGGCGGTAGGAAACGAAACGGCAAAGGACGTTACGTTCAAGACGTCCTCCGCCGACGACCCCGAAACGCGCGACGCGGAGACGCTCGACAACATTCAGGCGGCGCTTGACGAGGCGTTCGGCGCGGGCAGAGTGAACATCTCCAAGGGGAAGGTCACGCAGGGCGTCATCACCTCCGAGGGCAGCACGGTAAAGGTCTACGCGCAGGAGGACAAGGTTTCCTCGACCGCTTTGAAGGCGACTATCACGACGGAGAGCACCGCGAGGTTTGATTTGTCGAAGATAGTTGCTCCTAACGAGTATCGGTTTACCGCGGAAGGAACAAAAACATACGACATTACTCTTGCGGCGGGCACGACTTTTTCGGTCGCCAACTTCAACAGCGCAATGGCAGCGGCGGGCGTTGACTGCGTAATGGACGCAAACGGTATGCTTACAAAGGCGGACGGTTCGCCCTTTACCGATATTACCTGTGAAAACGTCACTGCCGGCACAAGTGTTCCCTTAACCAAGAAAACCGATTACTCTATCGACCTCGGCAATATGACCGAGGGCGGCACCTATCAGCTCAAGGTGGTCAACGGAACGAGCGTTAAGACCGTTTCGTTCAAGGCGGGCGCGGACGAGGCGGCGACCTTGGCGAACCTTACCGACGCGCTGAAAGGCACGGGCGCGACGCTCACCAACGAGGGCAACGGCATTTACAAGTTCAACGACGGCATTGCGGTGGCAAATCCCGTTGTCAGCAGCAGGGAAAACCCCGTTGTCGAAAAGGAATCGATATACTCGAACAACTACATTCAGCTGACCCTTGACGCTGCGAGAGCGCTCAGGCAGGGCGATATCGCCTACGCGAACGGCTGTATCGACAGGATAGTCTCCGCGAACGAAAAGCTGCTCGTCGAGATAGCGAACCTCGGCTGCAACGAGGATTTCATCAGCTTCAACCTCGACAGAATAACCACGAGAGAGGAAAATCTGCAGGAGCGTCAGACAGACCTCGAGGCGACCGACGCGAAGAGCGAGATCACGCTTTGGAAAACATACGAGGCAATGTACAACGCATGCCTGCAAATGTCCAGCTCGGTAGTGCCGAACAGCATTTTCAACTATATAAAGTAAATTAAATAATGGGCGCGTCCGCGCGGCTGCAAGAAGCAAATTCACGCAGCGCGGCGCGTCTCGAAAATATTATTACACAGACCTGCAAATAAAAGTCAAGTAGTTTTGTGAGGATTTCATCAAATTTTC
>JAMPFE010000032.1 GCA_023664705.1 Lachnospiraceae bacterium
AAAAACACACTTGTGATGATTTTTACACACTTTATTGTTATTCATTGCTTGCCGATAGCAGCGGCGTGATATTTACACTTTAAGGTACACAACACGGCGCGAGGGTTGAAAAGCTCTCGCGCTTATTCGTGTTACCGATACAATCAAACCGAGCCGCAAAAAAGCCGCTCGGTTATTGTTATTTATTCCGTTTGTTTGTCGAGATCATCGGGAACGTACTCCAACAGATCGCCCGGTTGACAATTCAATAATTTGCATATTAAACCGAGTACATCGTACGAAACACTCTCTTGATGCCTTAACCTTGATAAAACACGTTCTCCTAATAGTTTTTCTTGCCTGATTTTATATGAAGAATATCCCGCCTTTTTCAAAGCGTCCAACACGTCAATTTTATATTTAATCGGCATTTATAACACCTCCTTTTTTCTAATTCCATTATACCACAACAAAGCACACAAAACAAGTGTATAAATTGTACAAATAATACACACAAACCTTGTGCATGTTGCCTATTGACATTCACACGAATTAGGTGTATAATAATATTAACAGAGAAACGGAAGCACACACGCTCCGAACTCTAAAAAATTCTTACAGGAGGTATTCAAGAATGAACACACAAGAACTCAGCAAGAAACTCTACCAACTCAAAGAGCTTCAAAGAATGTCCGAAGAGATCGCCGCCGAGGCGGAGACGATCAAGGACGAAATCAAGGCGGCAATGACCGAGCAGAACACCGATACACTTGTTATCGACTGCTTCAAAGTCACTTGGAAGCCCGTAAGCAGCAGCCGCATCGACACGACCGCCCTCAAGCGCGAACTGCCCGACATCGCGGAACGGTACACCAAAACGAGCACAAGCCGCCGCTTTGTGGTGAACTAAGGAAAAGGCTCTTGTAAGCGCTGGAACACTTGCAAGAGCCGATCCCCGAAAGTGGTACGGTGTAGCACTAACAACTACATTGTACCACAATTCGAGGAGAAAATCAAGCCCCTAACCCCAAACAAGGGAAAAATAATTTACATTACTTAGGAGGATTTCACAATGGAAAGAACCGTAAACACTATCAAGACGCCGAGCGTCAAGGACTTTTTCGCGACCGCAACCAAATTCGAGAACTTGCTTGATAATCTCGGTGGTAACGGCGTAATTGACAACGAGGATGACACAATATTTGTCGAGATCGGCAACGTCATCGAGGCGTACCTCAGTAACAAGTACATTGCCGTGACAGTTTGTGAACAGCGTGAGGGAGAGCCTCTTGCTTATGATTTTCACATTTTCGATGAAGCCGAAGCGGCTCAAACGTTCGTTAGCGATTCGATCAAGCACGGCAAGAACTGCCGACCGTGTGACGTTGAGGAACTCAAGCGGCTCGCGTCTTGGGAGTGGAATTACCCCTACCGCTACAGCGTTCCCGTCGATGGAATGGCGGCACTGCTGAACGTTGAGGTTGAACCTAAGTAAACCACGATAACACAGCGGACAAGGTACGGCTTGCGGTAGCGTGAGCCGTACTAATTCACCGCGATATGACGAAAGGACGGAACACAATGAAAGTGAACATAACGGAAATCGACGATTACGAGTTTATCCAGCTCTCGAACAGTCTGAAAGCAATCAGCGGACTGCTCTACGGTTTGGGAACTAATGCACGAGGCGGCATCTGTATCGGCGCGGAGGAACTTGATTTTCTCGGTAGTGCCACAGCAAAAGCAGCCGACAAACTCAGCGAGTTGATAGCCATGAACACATAAACCACTAACACAACAAGCCGCTCGACCGTGCCAGATCGGGCGGTTACTCCGCGCCTTGAAAGGAGGTGATTTTGTGAGGAAAACTTTGTACGATAAATTTTTGAATTTTGACCGCTTCCGCGCGTCCGTAAAATATCAATTGGTTTTGCGGAATTGGACGTACAAGACCCTAAGCGCCAAAACAGGATATTCTGTTAGCTACCTCACGGCATTGCTGCGCGGTAACGGCTCCAAAAAGGCAATGCGGGAAGTTTGCGAAGTATTGGGATTAAACCCGAAGGATTTCAAGTAAATTGGTTCGGAGATGATCGGCATATATTATAATAAGGTAGATACTCGGAAAATCCTTTTGACCGCACTTTATAAACTGATAAATCTAACGGCTTAAAAAAACTTATAAAAGCACTTGACTTTTTCGGTCGAGCGTGGTATAATAAAACTGATAAAAGTAACGACTGTTAAAAATATCACTCAAAGGAGTGTAACACTATGATCTACGGCTATGCAAGGATTTCAAGACCCTCGCAAAATATTCAGCGGCAAATTCGGAACATTCGCGAGTACGAGCCGACAGCGGTAATTATTGAGGAAGCCTACACCGGAACGACCCAAAGCCGCCCTAAATGGCAAAAGTTGCTGAATAATCTGGAGAAAGGCGATGTCGTCATTTTCGATTCCGTTTCCCGTATGAGCCGCAATGCCAATGAGGGCTTTTCCGAATACCAAGCCTTATACGACCGAGAAATAAGCCTTGTTTTTCTGAAAGAACCGCACATTAACACCAGCGTTTACAGACAGTCCTTGACAAACTCGATTGAAATGACGGGGAATCGGATCGCAGATGAGTACATCGCCGCGACAAATCGAGTGTTGATGATACTCGCAGAGCAACAAATCCGCCTTTCATTTCAGCAAAGCGAAAAAGAGGTTTCGGATCTTCACCAACGAACCGTTGAGGGAATTGCCACCGCTCGGCTCAACGGCAAGCAGATTGGACAGCGGAAGGGCGCAAAGCTGAACGTGAAGAAATCGCAGCCGGCAAAGGAAACGATCAAGAAATATTCCAAGACCTTTGGCGGCTCCTTGAGCAATGACGAGGTTCTCAAGCTGGCAGGAATAAGCCACGCGACATTTTACAAGTACCGCCGTGAGCTTCTCGCCGAATTGGAACAACAGTCGGAGCAGGAGGAAGAAGCCGCCCGTAAAGAGAAACAGCCGCAAACGCAATGCTCCGAATAGCCGCAACACAAAAGCCCCATCCAAACGGATAGGGCTTTATTATAATAGGTATATGTGCGCTTACTAAAAAACAAAATTATCGGCGAGATTCACAAAAAACCGCCGATAAATTGCCGAATTTTGTCACAAACATAGAAAATCCGAAAACAGAAAAAAATCAAATAAAAACCTATTGACTTCATCGGAATATTATGTTATAATGACAATGAGGATAAATTGAATATAACAACACACACAGGCTCAATTTCTTTGTTCCCGTGTTGATACTCTACTGTTTTATATTGCCTTGTCTGTTGTGAGTATTTGCTATACAACTTGTATATAACCGCATTCCTCATCACGTTTTGATTATAACACATTTTTCTCGAAATGTCAAGAGGAAATTGCGGAAAACTTACGATTTAACGGATATGTAAGAAATATCATTGCTATACAAGTTGATATTTGTGCAAAACCACCAAAGATAAGCGAATTGAACGAGTTTATATTCCGCTTATACCGAATACTATGAACGAATGAGGTGTTGCTTATGATTGTGTATCGGCTCCGATGAGAGCGTACATATATTCTAATGAAGTCGTTTCGACTTGAAAAATACAAAAAAAACGGTAAAAATCTCCAAAACAGAATTTCGCCTTTGTCTGTTAAAAATTTATTTATTATCGGAGGAATTATATTATGGTAAAAAATCAAGGAAGAGTTACAGGCGTTCGAGTGCCGCAGCCGGTATCTATTGAGCAAGCCGTATCAACATATTATGAGCGGTCGGAACTGTCAAGCAGCGATATAAAGCGGCTGTTTAATATCAGCGCAAACTCAACGATTGCAAAGCTGAAAAATCTCGCCAGAACGCAGATGACAGAGGATAACGCCATTGTTTTTGACGGTCGAAATGTTTCCACAGCGTCGGCTTATGCGGCTTGGGGATTGGATATTTCCAACCTTGAGCAGCGGTTGAAAAAGCTGAAACAGCTTCGGGAGTTGACAGCGTGATCGCAGTTACTTATAAGCAAAAGTATAGAGACAAAACAATTTGGATAGAAAATTTAATAAGAAATCTCCAAATTGTTTGGAATGACAAGATGGAGGAATGTCAATGATTGAACTAATAGCAGTAAATTATGAAGGCGAACAGCCTACCGTAAGCGGACGCGAGTTGCACAAGGCTCTGGAAGTAGGAACAAGGTATAATGATTGGTTCAAGCGCATGTGCGAATATGGTTTTACTGAGAACAAGGACTACATACTCAAAAATGAGTATGTATCTTCCGACAAGCGTGATCGATCCTACGAGCAAACCGATCACAACCTCACAATTCCTATGGCAAAAGAGATATGTATGCTACAGCATAATGACAAGGGCAAGCAATTCCGTCATTACTTCATTAGTGTCGAGGAAGCATGGAACAGCCCTGAAATGGTAATGAAACGCGCACTTGAATTTGCCGACAAGCAGGTAAAGGCGCTTACTTTAAAGATTGAGCAAGATAAACCGAAAGTTCTTTTTGCCAATGCTGTTGAAACCGCACAAACTTCAATGCTTATAGGAGATTTTGCTAAACTCCTTAAGCAAAACGGGCTTGATATTGGGCAAAATAGATTGTTTGTGCGTTTAAGGAACGAAGATTATCTAATAAAAAGCGGGGAACGGCGTAATATGCCAACTCAAAAAGCTATGAAAATGGGGCTTTTTGAGATCAAAGAACGGACTGTTGAGAAACCGAATGGAAGTATAATGATAACCAGAACCCCTAAAATTACAGGTAAAGGACAAGTGTATTTTATCAATAAGTTCCTTGGGAAATCCGCTAATGATACGTTATCATATAACGAGAATAATGCAGTTCCGAACAGAGCAAAAATACAATGCCAATGATAATTTACAAATCGTTCAGAGAATAGAATAATTGGGTTTGGAACGCTCGAACACATGCATATAGGGCGTTCCAAACTGAAATTTTCATCACATTATAAATTAAGAAAGGAATTTTATATGAAAAAAAAAAAAAAAAAACGAAACTTATGTAACTGTTGTCGACGCTATAATGGGGGCGGGCAAAACAAGTTGGGCGATTGATTACATCAACCAACATCAAGACGAAAGTATCCTTTATATTGCACCGTACCTTAGCGAAACCGAAAGAATACAAAGTTCGGTATTTCGAGATGTAAAGCTGCCGCAGCAGCACGGTGATGGAAAAATCGGAGACATTTTAAAACTGCTTGAAAATGAGGAAGATATAGCCAGCACCCACGCGCTATTCACAAAACTCACGGACGAGCACAAAGAAGCAATACAATGCGGAAATTATACTCTGTTTATTGACGAAACGATTGAGGCTGTTGCTCCGTATGAGTTGAAAAATAAGGATGATCTTCAATACCTCATTGACAAAGGCTCTGTCACAATTAACTCGGACGGAGCTATCGAATGGATAGATCACGATTATGACATAGGATTTAATCCGATAAAGGTGTTGGCAAAAAATCACGCGCTGTACCGTGTCAATGAGACGATACTTATCTGGCAATACCCGCCCGACATTTTCAAGATTTTCAAAAAAATATTTGTTCTGACATATATGTTTAAGTCAAGTACAATGAGATATTATTTTGACCTTGCAGGTATTAAGTATAATCTAAAAAGTGTTAAGCAGGGAGATGATGACTATCAGTTTTATCAGCTTGTAGACTATCATGAACCATCAATAGAGTATTTCAGAGACAAAATACACATTTACGACAAACCCGATCTAAATAAGATATTCCCGCAAAAAACTACTGCTCTATCAAAGAGTTGGTTTGATAACTCAAACAACAAATGGAAGATGGAAGCACTTCAAAAGGCAACATATAATTTTTTCCATAATAAGTGCGGGTCTAAATCAAATGAAGTAATGTGGACTACCTTTAAAAAACACAAAAATGATTTAAAGGGTAAGGGATATTCAAATTCGTTTGTTTCATTAAATTGTCGTGCCACTAACGATTATGCTGATAGTAAGTACCTTGCATATATCGTAAATGTTTTTCCCCATGTGGGTGTGGCTCAATATTTCTTGCAGCACGGCATAAAGCTGGATGATGATAATTACGCGCTTTCAACATTAGTCCAATGGATATTCAGGAGTGCGATTCGTAACGGAGAAGATGTGTACATATACATTCCGAGCGAACGAATGAGGAATCTGTTGAAAAGATGGTTAAACGTATAAAAAATTAAAATTTTAACACGCAGGGGGTGTTAAATCTTTTCGCGAAGCCGCTCTACAAGCCGCTTTACGAAAAAAATCGTTAAAAGGAAATATATAGGTAAACAAGACTTATCTTTGCTGTTAGCAAGTGCCTAAGCAAATAATCGTAGCAAGAGAAAGGATGGTTTGTGTTTGAAAAGAAAAAATTATGTAAGGATAAATGCCGACCCTACCGAAACGGAATTACGACAGCGTTTAGCTGTTTTGTACAAGGTAAAGAAACTGTTCGCGATGCTCGACACTGAATATATGTCGACGCGGCAGCTAGCTGATTTTTTCGGTGTGCCGGTACAGACGATTTCAATCAACTATGAACTACGCAAAGAGGCGTTCATTCTGGACGGCGTTTACAACGTGCAAAACTCCGATTATATTCTGGCGGAGGCTATCACGCATGAAACAGGAGAGAAAATATTAAACGCCGACCTGCTTCCAGATCAAGATGATGCCGTATATGATTTCAGGCAATTCCCTAAACGGGCAATACTTCGGATGTCAATGCTAATGACCGATAACCCTGTTGCTGCTGCGGTGCGCGATCAGCTACTCAATCTTACCGAGTGCGTGGAGTTTCAATGTACTACCGCTGCTCGGAAAGATATTAAGGTAACAAACGATTTGATTAGTGCTATGAACAACGGGAATGAGGACAATATACAAAAGGCTTTGAAAAATTACAGAAAACGCCGAAATCGTTATCTGTTTATAATCGAGCCGTTTTTTCCGAGGGAAAATGCGTTAGCGGATTTGTATGCCAAATTCGGTGTTCTTGTAAATAATGTAAAATGGTCTGTGGCAAGTTTGATGACACCAAGCGATGACCATCCGAGAGGTTTGCCGTACAGAAAGGCATTGAAACAAGCAGCGCTCAAACTCGCGAAAAAATATTACAAGCGTGACAAGTTGACACAAGAAGAGCTTGACATAGTAGAGAGAAAATAGCAGCAAAAACTTTCAAATTATAATGAGCCGCTCTTAGACAGTATTTCAGCAATTATACGGGTTAAGGGCGGCTTTTTTCATTTCGGAATAGTATCGGCTTAATCGGTGTTTTCCGTGTGTAAAAGTAGAAAAATGTAGTTTTTTTCTGCTATAATTTATTTATAGACAAAATGGTTAAAAATATGTATTTTCAGGAGGTGTTTACTTGGCTGATAACAAAGATATAGAAGTGAATGTAAGTGGTGTTGCCCCAAAATTAAAGGGTAATGACTCACGATATGGGCGATGGTTTTTAATTGATGAAAGTGGAGACTTTTCCCTCGACCACTCGGTTATAGCGAGTGTTTGGCTTGTAGGCGGCGGTTGTGACGGCGAAAAAGGCTACTGGAACAGTGACAGCGGTAAACAGTGTACGGCTGACCGCGATCAAGGCGCTATTTTGAGTGACGACGACCCGAATAAAGGCACAAAACTTGCCGGCGGTAGGAGTGGCAAGGGCGGTGATGGCGGTTATGTCCTTATGATGCACAATATTAAAATCCCCGCAAACGTCAATTTATCTGCCGTTATTGCAGAGAGAAACAATAAAACGGGTACATCACTTAACATAGACGGAGCTACATATAAATGCAACGACAGCGGCAGTTTTTGTAAAAAAGGCGGTGACGGAGGATGGGTGCCCAGTCTGGATGAAGCGAAGGCGAACAGTTGGCAAGAGTTCGCTAACGGTCGAGAAGACGTTATCAACAAAGATTTGGTAGAACGCGAAAAAGGCGGAGAGGACGGAATTGCTACACCATGTACCGTTACGGAGACAGTGAACGGTAAAAATGTTACTACTTGTTATGTCGGTTCTTCGGGCAGCGGCGGCGCTGCTTGTAACGGCGGTACAGATGCAACGGCTTTGGGTTCGGCAGGACAAGGCGCGGGCAGCGGCGAGGCACATCGCTCAGCAGGTACGGACGCAGTAGGCTATGGCTGCGGCGGAGGCGGTGGTGCTACTTGCGGCAATTATGAGGCACAAACAGGCAGATATGGCGGCTACGGCAAGCAGGGATGTATTATTATCGCTTATGTAGTCGAGCAAAAAACGCTTATCGTGGAAAAGCGTTACAAAAAGAAATGTACTACGAACAAGAGTTGTAAAACCAATTATGCCACATCGCAGAATAGTACACACTGCTGTACAACTGATAATAACGGCTGCGGCTGTGGTTCGTCAAGCAGTAACTCTGTGCCAAGTGGTGTTACACGCGACAGTTCCGATAATATCAAAATTCGGATCAGTAAGATGAGTGTCCAAGAATTGATGACCGCGATTCGAGAAGCCGAAGCGGAAAATCTGGAACTGATGAAACAAATCGAAGAGCTTGAAAGTAAATTGAATAAGGATTGATCGTATGCTCGGCGCGAAATATCGCCGAGCATTTTCTTTTTCTGTACAACAAGTGAAATAAAACTTAAATTTTAATTGTTCACATATGAGCGCAATATAGAATTGGATAATTAAACCTCACTTGTGCAAGAAAATGTCATAAAGCATCTACTGTAAAATATTCTCGCTAATGGATTTTATGAACATTTGGCAACAAGATAAAAAGCGGTTGACAAAACCGAAAAAATGGGGTATAATATAGATAAGTAAGAGTTGTGCGCCGAAAGGAGTGATATTATGGCAACATTTTCGTTTGACAGACCGCTGGTACTTGACGAAGAAGCGACGGAAAAATTCTTGGAGATCGCTTTGACCCCGGCAAAGCCTGATGGCATAAAACCTTTCTCATTAGAAGAACAACGTGAGAGCGAGGAAATAATAAAAAAATGGTACGAGAACCAAAGAAACAAGAAATAAAAGTTTTATCGCTTGGGGGTTTGCTGTTGCAATCCGAAATTAAGGGAGATATTCAAAGCCTTATGGACTTGTTATCTTCCTTTTCTTGTTCACAAGATAAGGACATAGAGGACTTTATACATAACCGTGCGATTGATTTTGAGCGTGTAAATAAGGCAAGAACATACCTTGTGTGTGACAATAATGTTTGGCTTGCAGAGGGCAAGCTCGTTGTTCTCGGATATTTCAGTACCGCGCTCAAGGTGTTGGATATACCCGAAAATATATCCAACAATTTTAGGAAAAAATTGGATGGTATGGCGGCTACGCTGCACGGCGAGGTTATCAAGTCCGCGCCGTGCTACTTGATAGGGCAGCTTGCTAAGAACTCCAACATACCCGACGAGCAGTCTATCGGTGGCTCCGATCTGATAAACAGTGCAATATCTGTCATACGCTCAGCGGAAACTTTTGTCGGCGGCAGATATGTACTGATTGAGTGCCGCGATAACCCCAAACTGTTGAAATTCTATGCGGATAATGATTTCAAGACTTTTGCTGCGATTCCATTCAAAGGGGAGCCGATGGTGCAAATGCTGCGACCGCTTTGCAGTGCTACTCTGTAAGCCGCTCAACGTCCTTGAAAAATCCCTACAAAATCCCTAGAAAAGTTGAATTTTATCATATTTTCACACTTTACAGCTTGCACGAAAATAGCCGCAAACGGCATTGTAAAGCGGTTTGACGGGTGCTTGGCAAACTTACTTAAACCGACAAAAACGGCATATTCAGACCCAGCTATCCCAGCCAACAAAAATTGCCCTTGCAAAGCAAGGGCAATTTTTGTTGACCGCAAAGGCTTTCGTGAGCGCCGCTTCGCGGCACTCGCGAAAGCTCTTTGCTTGCACGGTTTTTGCTCGCCCTGCCCTTATGGCAGGACGATTTTGCTTCGCAAAATATCGCAAAAACCGCGCTGCGCGCCTGCATCGGCTATGAGCCGACGCTATTGTTCAGACCTTTAAAATATACCTGTCGAGCAGCTCCTTAATCGGCAGCTCGCGCACCTCCGCGCCGAGGGCTCCCTTGCCCGAAACGCCGATGAGGAAGCCGCCGCGTTCGAGCGCGGTCGTATCGGGCAGCTCAAGCGAGTTCACGCCGCGCATATCGCGCGTTATGCCGATGCCGAGGCGCTTTAAAAACGCCTCCTTCTGCACCCAGAACCGCAGAAAATCGCCGCTCGACGCAGTGCGGGACATCTCCTCGTCCGACAGCACGCGCCCGTACATCGCCTCGTTTACGCGCCTGTCCCCACGCTCGACGTCGACGCCGAGCTCCTCCCCGTCCGAGAACGCCGCGCAGACCGCGCCCCTCGTATGCGACAGCGAAAACTGCGCGGGACTGCCTTTGAGGCGGGGCTTTCCGTGAGTGCCGAGCGCGAATTGCAGCTTCTTTTGCGGCAGCCCCGTCCGCGCGGACAGCTCCGACAGCACCAGCAGCCGCGAGAGCAGCGCATTTATCCTGTCGCCGTCGGTTTTTTTCTTCATGACGGCGCGGCGGCGCGCGGGCTCCAGACAGCCCATGAAGCCCTCCAGCTCGCGCCATGTAAGGCTTTTATCGACCCGCAGTAAAATGATATCCATTATATTTTGTCCCCCGTGGATGCCTTTCTCGCCGCCTTGAACAGCGGGTTTTTCTTTGTTATCAATTCGGTCGAAACGCCGTTTTCCGCGCAGACGGTCAGCGTTATTTTCCCTTTTTCCGCGAACGGTCGGCGGAGTATGCGTTTTTCGCACGGCAGCGCGCTTTCCTGTGCCGCGGCAAGGAAGCAGAATTTTTCGTCCTCGTAGGGAACGTCCGCGCCCTTCAGCTGCTTGTGTATACGCGAGCGCGCGGCTCTTGCCGTGAAATGGCACCAGTCGTTTTCGGGCAGGGGGCATTCGCCTGTATTCGGGCAGGGCGCGGCGATCTTAAGTCCGAGCCCGATAAGCTGCTTCCGCATTTGCCGCACATTTGAGAACGAATTAGGCGTGCCGGGCTCTACGATGAGCAGCAGCTTTTCGGCGGCATCGGCGAGCTGCCCGACGGCGGCTTTTCTTTGCGCGGCGGGGAGCTCGTTCAGGCAGTACGAGCAGATGACCAGATCGGCTTTTTCGGGTATGCCCTGCGCAATATCGCGCCGTATCCACTCGCCCCGAACGCCCATGCAATCGAAAAAACTGCCGCCGAGGTCCGCCATAGCCCGTTCTCGCTCTATGCACGTTATTTTTGCGCAGCCCGTCAGCATCGCCGCCGCGATAGCTCCCGCGCCCGTGCCCGCGCCGACGTCGAGTATCGAGCGGATCTCGCCGCCGAAGCACTCCAGCGAGAGCTCCAACGCGCGGCTTACCGCCGCGAACGTCGCGGGCATGCGGACTGCCGAATACGCGATAACGTCAAGCCGCCCCGATGCGGAGCGCTTGCCGTTTCCGCGCTCGTCGCGGTAGCGCTCCGAAAGGGACTCCGCTGCCTTGGAAAGCTCTTTTATATCCTCGCCCTCGACAAGCGCGTTTATTTTGCTGCGGAGCTGCGCGGGAAATTCCATAATTCACCTTATTTGTAGTAATCCAGATTTGTTTTCAGCTTAGCGACCTGCGCGTCGAGAAGCCCGCTTGCCCGAGCGGCGGTGCGCGCCGTTTCGGAGGTCGAGCCGATGACCTTTTCCACTCGGGAGAGCTTTTCCACTATCTCCGCGAGCTTTATCTTTTCCTCCTCGGAAACGTCCGCTATCTCCGAAACGGAGCCGCTTATGGAGCTTGTTTCCTTGACGACCTCGTCGAGCATCGCCGCGGTCGAGTTCGCCGCCGCCGTACCGTTTCCGATCATCTTCACCGTGTCGCCGATAAGGACTGCCGTGGAGCTTGCCGCCTCGCTCGATTTGTTCGCGAGAGAGCGCACCTCCTCGGCAACGACCGCGAAGCCCTTGCCCGCTATGCCCGCCCTCGAAGCCTCGATAGAGGCGTTCAGCGCGAGTATGTTGGTCTGAAAAGCTATATCCTCAATCGTCTCGTTTATCTTTACTATCTCGGCAGCCGAATGAGAGATCGTGTTCATTATCCGCACGAGCTCATGCATCTTGTCGTTTCCGTTGTTTACGGTATCGGTCGCCTTGGCGGCTCTCTGCTTTACGTCGAACGCGTTGTCCGCGGACTGCGTAACGCGCATGCTGATGTCCTCAAGCCCCGTGGAAACGTCGCTTATAAGGCGCGTCTCGTCGGCGACCGCATCGGCAAGCTCCGCCGCGCCGCTCGATACGCTGCCCGAGCCGCCCGAAATTTCCTCGGAAATTTCCCCGAGCTGCTTGAAGGTATCGTGCATTGCGGCGCATATGTTGCGTATGGAGCGCTCCACCGCCTCAAACTCGCCCGCGAAGATAACCTGGCTGTCGTAGTTGAAATCGCCGTTAGCCATATGCTCGAGCAGCCTGCCTATCTCGTTTATGTAGGACTTCAGCGAGCGGTTCGTCATCTTGAGATCCTCGCAGATGGTGCCTATCTCGTCGTTCTGCGCGTCGGGGTACGTATGGTCGAGGACGCCGTTCGACATGCTCGTAACGACGCTCTCAAGATGAATAAGCGGCTTTATGCGCTTTGTGAACTTCAGAACGAAGAACACCGCGCCGCCCGCTATCGCGGCTGCCGAAACGATGACCGCGAACACGACTATGCTCACAAGCGGCGCCGTCGCCTCGTTGTAATCGGCAGCGTACAGCACCTTCCAGCCCGTATCGCCTATCGGAACGACGGGGAAATAGCTCTTCGCGCCGTCGTCGCCCCTGCCCGAGATAACGTTCATTCTGCCCGCGTCCGCGAGGACTTGGTTATATATCGGGGCAATGTCGACGAGCCTTGTAACGACCTCGTCCTCCCCCACGAGGCGGTGGGAATATTCGTCGTTCTTCGCGTGAACGACAACGTTGTTGTTGTCGTCCACCAGCACCGCGTAGCCGTTGTTATCGGCTTTCAGCCCCTTTGCGATGTCGACGAGCTCCGTCACCTCAATGTCCAGCCCGCACACGCCCGCAGCGCCGTCCGCGCCCTTCAGCGGCGCGGCGACGGTTATCACGATATTGCCCGTAGCCGCGTCGATATACGGCTCGGTGATAACGGCGCCGTTCGTGGCCTTCGCGCGGATATACCAGTCGCGCTCCTTAGCCTTATAATCGTCATCCACGGGATAAAGCCCGCACACCATGCCCATTTCGTCCGTCTCCCAAGCGAGATAGCCGTCCATGATGTTGGACGAGCAGGGCAGCACGACGTCGACGATATACCGCTGCAGCTCGTCTCCGTGCAGGTCCTGCTCCGAGGCGGTCTGCGCGAAAGCCTCCGCGATAGTCACGTGCTTCGTAAACCACGCGTCCATTTTCGCGGACTCCGTCGCCACGGTATGATAAAGGTCGGACTTTATCGACTTAGTGTACTGAATATTCACATTGACGGAAAAAATAAGGCAAACGATAACAAGCGCCGCCGTCAACACTCCCATTGACGACAGCAAAATGCTTTTCAACAAACTTTTCTTTTTCATAGCGTTCCTCCGAAGATTTAGCAGTTGCCGAAAAATAACCATGCTAAGTATATTATACTCTAATGCGAAACCCTTGTCAAGATATTATTGCCTTTTTCAACATTTTTCGTTTTTCGGGGAAAAATTTAAAAAGTGCTTGACAAATCAAAAGCATTGTGATATAATATTATATGCATTGATATTTTATGTCGGCATTTGGAGAACTACCCAAGTGGTGAAGGGGCTCCCCTGCTAAGGGAGTAGGTCGGGTGACCGGCGCGAGGGTTCAAATCCCTCGTTCTCCGCCAGCCCGCACGGCGGGCAGCGATTTCGGGCGAGGTGATTTTTATCTCGCCCTTTTTCACAAAAAATTTCTTACCTCTAACGGGGCATTAGCGCAGTTGGGAGCGCGCCACACTGGCAGTGTGGAGGTCACGGGTTCGAATCCCGTATGCTCCACCATAAAAAACCCTCTCGCGTATAACGCGAGAGGGTTTTTTATGGCGCAAAGGCTTTCGCGTGCCGCTTTGCGGCGCACGAAAGCTCTTTGCTTGCGCAGTTTTTGCTCGCCCTGCCCTTATGGCAGGGCGATTTTGCTTCGCAAAATATCGCAAAAACCGCGCCATAGCCTGCGACACCGCAATGCGCCGCTGCGCGCTGTATTTGTTTGAAGCGCTCTCAATCCTTCACCGGCGCGGGCTGATGATACTCGGTAACGTCCTCGTCGTGCGCGAGGATATCCGAGAGCCGCTCCACGTTCTCGAGCTTTCCGCCGACGCGTCTGAAGCCGCACCATATGTCCCCGAGGGTCGCACGCACATACGCGATGTCGCCGTGTCCTATGCCGTCCAAGTCGCAGGTAATGTCGCACAGATAGCCCTGTCCCATGCCGTTGCCCTCATACTCGCTTAAAAGTTCGTCATCCATATGGTCATAAATCGTCATGGGGCGTAGCGAATACGAATAGCCCGTCTCATCGTCGGGCCAACCCGGGCTTACGGGCAAATTTCCCTTGCACGGATAAAAGGTCACAAGCTCGCTGTCCAACGGATATTGAACGTAGTTCGGCAGCACCTGCAAAAATCCCTCGACCTCGACCGTCCCCTCAAACTCGCACATAACGTCGTTATTATGCCTGCCGAAATACTTCTCGGGAATATCGGGGTCTCTTTCGTCCAATTCGTAGACCCAGAAGCCGACGCTCGCGCTTTTGACCCTCAGACCGCATATCTCGTCGCCGACGTATACGCGTTTCCATTCGTTCGTTTCGGGCAGCTCGCCGAGAAAATCCCACCCGTCGAACATATCGGGGTTATTGTAGCTGTCGTAGGATATGCCGCACGGCTCTTTCAGATACGTAAAGCCGTCGCAGTACGCCTTGGCGTCAAAGTCCTCCGCCGTGAGCGTCTCGGCAGTCTTGTCGGTATCCTCAAGCCGCGTTATCTCGCTCGTGAGTACGGGCTTCCCGTCAAGACCTATCAGAAAAGTAGGTTCTCCCGCGGGTTCGCTCGGAACGGGCTCGGAAGAGCTCTCGGACGAACTCTCCGAGCTCTCGGAAGCGCTCTCGCCCGAAGTGCTCTCGCCCGACGAGCTTTGATTTTTCTCCGTCGGCATATCGACCGAGCTCGGAGAGCTTGAGCTTCCCGCGTCGCCGCAGGCGGTGAGCGCCGTCAAAAGCGCGGCGGCAGCGAGCGCAGATACGATTTTTTTCATGGAAATTACCTCCCGTAAAGCAGTTTTAGCAATTTGAAGCAGTTTGCTCCTCTATATATTAAGTTTCCGTTTTCGGCAATTTCTGACAAAAAATTTTTCGGCAAAATGCACAAAAACGCCCCCGAAAGTTCGGGGGTGAATTTCTGTAAGGCTATAATGTACGTTAATTGTCAAACTCCCCCGCGCACTCCTCCAGCAGCGAGATGACCTTCAACTGCTGCGGGCAGGCGCTCTCGCACTGTCCGCATTGAATACAGTCGGACGCCCTGCCGCGGTTCTCGACCGCATGCGCGTAGTCGTCTCTGCCGCGCTCCGTCTGCCCCCAGATTAGCTGCTTGTTGCGCGCCGCGAAAATCTCGGGTATCGGGATATTCTGCGGGCAGCCGTCCGTGCAGTAATGACAAGCGGTGCAGGCAATGGACCTTATGCCGTTCAGCGCCTCCTGCGCGGCGCTTACGACCGCCCGTTCTCCGTCGTCGAGCGGCTTGAAATCCCTCATATACGACAGATTATCGGTCATCTGCTCAATGTTCGACATTCCCGAGAGCACCGTGATGATGCCCTCCAGCGACGCGACATAGCGTATCGCCCACGACGCGTAGGAGGCGTTTCCGCCCGCGCCGTCGAACACTCTGCGGACGGGCTCGGGCGGGTTCGCGAGCGCGCCGCCCTTTACGGGCTCCATTACGACGATCGACTGCCCGTGCTTTCTCGCGACCTCGTAGTTCGCTCTCGAAGCCACGTCGCGGTTCTCCCAATCGGCGTAGTTGAGCTGCAATTGCACAAATTCAACGTCGGGGTGCTCCGTAAGCAGCTCGTCAAGCAGCTCGGGAGATGCGTGGAACGAAAAGCCCCAATGCTTTATCAGCCCCTTTGCCTTCTGCTCCTTTACGAAATCCCAGATACGGTATTCGTCGTATTTTTGGCGGTTGCCCGTCTGCAAAGCGTGCAGCAGATAATAATCGAAATAGCCCGCGCCCGTGCGCTCGAGACTGGTGTAGAACTGCTGCTTGGCGCTCTCCTCATCGCGAACGCCGTTCGCCCACGCGTTGAGCTTGGTCGCCAGCGTAAAGCTCTCCCGCGGATAGCGCTCCACAAGCGCCGCCCTTGCCGCAAGCTCCGAGCCGCCGTTGTCGTATACGTAGGCGGTATCGAAATAGGTCTGCCCCGCCGCCATAAACATATCCACCATTTTCTTGGTATGCTCTGTGTCGATGTTCCCTGCGCCGTCCCTCGGCAGCCGCATAAGCCCGAACCCGAGCTTGGGGGTGTTCTCTCCGAAATATTTCTCCATAACGTTCCCTCCTCCGTCATTGCATATCAAAAATGCGATCGCACCGCTCCGCTGTCTTCATCGCGGCAAAGTACTTTTCCTCCAGCGGTATCCACCTCTCGCGGAAAGCGGGAAGCGCAGCCGCATTGCGGCGTTCGAGCCGCCTCAGCTGCTCCTCGTGGTCGACCGTGAGGAATATCCGCAGCCCGTAAAAATCCCACAGCGCGGGGCACAGGCTGTACGAGCCCTCGATTATCGCAGTATCGCGCGGCTCCACATGAATTTCCTCCGCGAATTGCATTTCCTTGCAGTCAAAAACGCGGTAGGAAAACGCTTTTCCGCTCTTCAGCGGGAGCATTACCTCCTCAACAAGCCGCTCACAGTCCAGATTGACAATGCGCTCCGAAGAACGCTGCTCGGGGCGCGGAAAAAAGCTGTCGGCGTGTATCACATTGCAGCCTATACGCTCCCTCAGCCGCTCGGCAAGGGTGGTCTTTCCCGCGGCGCAGCGCCCGTCGATCCCGACTATCAGCGGCTTTTCGCGCTGCCCTATCAGCTCCGTGATAACGGATACGGCTCCGTCCATATCAGCCCTCGGAATTTTCCATGGGCTTTTTGTGATGCCTCGAGAACTTCACAAGCCCCGTTTTGTTGAGCACGAGCATCATCGCGGGAATGAAAACGAGCTGCAAAATAATGCCCGGAAACGCGTTCAGAAACGCCCCCGCCAAAAACGCCTGCCACGTAAAGCCGTTCTCGCCGAGCCCCAGCAGAAAGACCATCGCGACGCCCCAGACGACCCGCCCCGCAAGCATCGCGATTATCATGCTGCGGTAAAGCGAGATAATGCACTTCCACTTGGACCTCCCGTACAGCAGCCCGACCACAAGCCCGTATGTCGCCAGCTCGAACGCCATTGCGACAGCCTGCGGATACATCGGCGGCATCGAGAACAGCACCGAGCGCAGCAGCGGCGTTATAAAACCCACTCCCAGCCCGTACTTCCAACCGCAGATAAGCCCGCACATAATAACGGGAATGTGCATAGGCAGCAGCATATTTCCTATCTGCTTTATCTGCCCCGTAAGCAGCGGCAAAAGCAGCCCCGCCGCCAGAAACATCGCCGAAAGCGTAAGCTTCAGCACGGGGTTCATCTTTTTCGCGTTTTCCGTTTTGTCCATATGTCTCTCCCCTTCGATTTGTTACCCGTCCTAAGTTCTTATTGTATTATAGCACATTTTTCCGCCCCTGTCAAGCGCAAAACGTATTGACAACGGCGCCTCGGAGCATACCGTTATTCTTTTTCGTTCTGCCGCTTGTATATCCTCAACCAGTTCACAAAGCCGTAAACGTCGTTGACCAGAAATATCGCAAAGCAGACCGCCACGGAAACGTACGACGTATCCTCAAGCGCCGCGAGCGTCCAGAGCGCCACCAGCACGATATCGTTCGCGGCATACGCCAGCGCGAAAAACGCGCACCGCCGCGCCGTCAGATATACGGCGAGAAAGCTGGTCGTCACCGAAAGCGTGCTCGGAATCGGATTTGCCGTGCCGAACGCCTTCAAGATAAAGTAAAACCCGACCGTCACCGCCGCCGTCAGCGCGAGCATAAGCGCCGTCTCGCGCCTGCCGATTCGGTTTACCTTCACCTCGGCGCGGTTTCCCCCGCAGGGGTTTCTCAGCCACGAGATCAGCGCGAAAACCGACATCGGCGCGGTCATTCCGAGGTACGTTATCATCTCCCCGTAGTACGCGAAATTGAACGAGATCACCCCGTAAAGCACGCTGAAAATTATTATCAGCGCCTGCCCCGCGGGATTTCCCTTGGCGCTGAGGATAAGCGACGTCACGCCGATAAGCGACGCCGCGAGCGTGAGACAATTCGCTCTGTCGAACAGCAAGAACGCCGCCGTTATCAGCAATACCGACGCGCACCACAGCGCCGTTTCCGTCCTTGTAAAATAACGCTTTTTCATATCCCCTCCGAAAACAAAGCGCCATACGCGCATCTTCAAAGACCTAACGATGCGCGTATGGCGGTAAAATCCTCGCCGTTACCCGGTGGCAACCCTTTTCGGATATTATAGCACATTTTTCCGCCCCTGTCAAGCGCAAAACGTATTGACAACGGCGCCCGAGGTATGGTATAATATTATATAACTAAACCCGTTCGGAGGTAAATATGGCAATTTTTAAGTGCAAAATGTGCAACGGAAACCTCAACGTTATCGAGGGCAGCACAGTCTGCGAGTGCGATTACTGCGGAACGCAGCAGACCGTCCCGTCGGACAGCGGCGAGAAAAAGGTGAACCTGTTCAACCGCGCGAACCGCCTGAGGACGGACTGCGAGTTCGACAAGGCGGCGGCCGTGTACGAAAACATCGTCGCCGAGTTCCCCGAGGAGGCGGAGGCTTATTGGGGCTTGTGCCTCTGCAAGTTCGGCATCGAGTACGTCGACGACCCCGCAACGGGCAAAAAGGTCCCCACCTGCCGCAGAACGGCGTTCGACAGCATCTTCGACGACAAGGATTTCGAGCGCGCCTGCGCCAACGCCGACAGCGCCGCGCTCGCGGTCTACCGCGCCGAGGCGAAGGAGATAGACCGCCTGCAAAAGGGCATTCTCGAAATAGCGAGAAACGAGGAGCCCTTCGACGTTTTCATAAGCTACAAGGAGACCGCCGCGGACGGTCAGCGCACCAAGGATTCCGTTCTGGCGCAGGACATATACGACGAGCTCACCGCCAAAGGCTACAAGGTGTTTTTCTCGCGGATAACGCTCGAGGATATCCTCGGCAGGGACTACGAGCCGTACATATTCGCCGCGCTCAATTCCGCGAAGATAATGCTCGTCGTCGGAACGAGCTTCGATAATTTCAACGCGGTCTGGGTAAAAAACGAGTGGAGCCGCTTTCTCGCGCTTATGCAGAACGACAGGAGCCGCACGCTGATACCCTGCTATTGCGACGTCGACCCCTACGATATGCCGCCCGAATTCAAGCATCTCCAAGGGCAGGATATGAGCAAGGTCGGCTTTTTGCAGGACTTAACGCGCGGCGTCGGCAAGATAATCCCCAAGGGCGGCGCTCAGCCCGCCGTCGTGCAGGTCGCGGGAAAGCAGTCCATCGAGCCGCTGCTCGAGCGCGTGTTTATGTTCCTCGGCAGCAACGAATGGGATAACGCCGACCAATATTGCGAAAAGGTGCTCGACCTCGACCCGAAATGCGGCAGGGCGTATCTCGGAAAGCTGCTCTCGGAGTTCAACTGCCGCCGCGAGGAGGAGCTCGGCAACCTCAGCATCGACATAACCTCCTCCCCCAACTACAAAAACGCCGTCCATTTCGGCGTCGACCTCGAGGAGCAAAGCACGAAAGCGGTCTACAACGCCGCCTGCAAGCTCCTCGCCGAGGGCGATAACTACGAAAGCCTTACTCGCGCAAAGGAGTATTTCCAACGCGTCGCGCGCTACGGCGACAGCGCGGAAAAGCTCGAGCAGTGCGCCGAAAAGCTCGCCGAGGCCGACGAACTCACGGAGAGCTTCCGCGACATACTCCGCAGCTACGACGCCGAAACGGAGCGCACGAACGCCATGGCGCTCAACAAGGTGCTCGACGCGCGTGAAAACATCCAAAGAACCTACCCCGCGTTCGGCGGCGGCGAGGTAAATGAGCCGTGGAAGCCCACGCTGCTGAACGTATGGCTCATACCGCTCGGCATCGGTCTTATCGCTTGCGGTATCTGTCTGCTCATATCGGAACACAGCTCTCAAACATTTCTGTCGGTCATCGGCATCCTGTCGCTTGTCGTCTCGATGATAATCGCGGGCGTCGCGAACGGCATAGCCCGAGACTGCCTTTCGGGCGGCTATCTCGGCGGCATGGTCGCTCTCGGCGTGGGCTACATGGTAGCGATCGGCTTTGCGCTGTCGTTTGCCGAAAATCGCCTCGGCTCGGATACGGCGTCGGTCTTGACCGCCCTGCTCGGCGTTCTGCTGATAGCCGCCGCGGCGCTCACCATTGCGCTCTACTGCAGCAAAACCGCGAAAATCCGGCACTACCTCCGCGACAACAAAAGGCTCGACAAGCTCATAGACGAAATGAAGGAAGCCCGCAAGCGCGACATCTCCGAAGCCTTCGCCAACAAGGAAATGCCGAACGCCCTCATCAACGACTGCCTGCAAACGGCGCAAAGCTCGTACAAATAAGGCGTGCCGCCTTTGGCAGTTCGTTTCATACAAAATTTCGGTGTCAAGCGTTTTCGCTCGACACCGAAATACTTCTATACCGCACGCTCCTTAACTGTCAACTATCAATTGTACACTGTCAACTGTTCAGTATCCGTATTTTTTCCTTTTCGCGGCAATAAAAACGACGGTGATAACGCCCGAAATAAGCTCCGCGGCGACCGCCGAAGCCCATATGCCGTCGACCTTGAATATCAGCGGCAGCAGCATTACAGCCGAGATCTGAAACACCAGCGTCCTCAGAAACGAGATCAGCGCCGAGATAAGCCCGTTGTTGAGCGCCGTAAACATGGACGAGCCGAAAATGTTCAGCCCCGCGAAAAGGAACAGACACGAAAATATCCTGAACCCGTGCGTCGTAAGCGCCTCAAGCCCCTCGTCCGAAGCCGAGAACATCGCCGCCAGCGGCGAAGCCAGCAGCTGCGCCGCGACAAACATGACCGCCGATACCGCCATGATGATAAGCGTGCTCTTTCGCCGCAGGCTTTTCAGCTCGTCCGTGTTTTTCGCGCCGTAATGATAGCCAATAACGGGCGCGGTGCCGACGCTGTACCCGATGAAAATCGCAAGGAATATCATATTGACGTACATCATAATTCCGTATGCGGCAACGCCGTCGTCGCCGACATATCTTTTCAGCTGCGTATTGTACAGCATATTCACAACGGACATCGAAGCCTGCGACACAAGCTCCGAGGAGCCGTTCGCGCAGGCCTTTCCGACGGCGCGTATGTCAAACCGCGTCTTGCCGAGACGGAGCAAACTCGTATTTTTGCGGAAAAAATAAACGAGCGGAACAGCGCCGCCGCAGACCTGGCTCATCGCCGTAGCCGCGGCAGCCCCCGCGACTCCCCAGCCGAACGCGCCCATAAACAGCGCGTCGAGTATCATATTCAGCACGCCCGAAGCCACCGTCACGGCAAACCCCAGCTTTGGCTTTTCGGCAGTTATAAACAGGCTCTGGAACTCCATTTGCAGCATAAACATCGGCATCACGGAAACGACTATCCTCCCGTACAGCACGCAGTCGTCCAGCAAATCGCCCGCGTTCAGCGCCTCCGCGACGGTCGGCATAAAAATCACGCCCAGCGCCGCCAGAACGACCCCGACCGCAAACGAAACGTACACGAACAGCGAAAACAGCTCGTTCGCCTTTTCATGCCTGCCCTCGCCGAGCGTTTTCGCGACCAGAGCGCTCCCTCCCGCGCCGAACATAAATCCCACCGAGCCCGTCACCATAAGCACGGGCATAATAAAATTCACGGCGGTAAATTCCGCCTTTCCGACGATATTCGACACAAAAAGCCCGTCGACCACGCCGTAAATCGACGTAAATATCATCATCGCGATAGACGGCAGCGTAAAGCGGAAGAGCTTGCCGTAATCGAAATGCTCCGATAAAGCTATCTCCTTTTTCATACTGCACCTCTCAAACGTTCCTAATCATACCTTTTGTATTATAGTACTAAATCATACGTTTGTCAAGTGGCAAAACAATTTTTTTCGGCAGCATAAAAGTTTTTCAAACGGCGAAAAAATTGCCGCCTCATGGTGTGGCAGGCTCCGCGGCTTTTGGCGGTTTCACGCGAAGCGTGAAATTGTAGGTGCATCGGCGAAGCCGATGCTTCGGCCGTCAGGGCAATTCAAAGCCAAAAACGCAGAATACTTCGTGCGATAGCACGAAGTATAGTGCAAAGTTTTTCAAACGGCGAAAAATTGCCGCCCCACGGTGTGGCAGGCTCCGCGGCTTTTGGCGGTTTCACGCGAAGCGTGAAATTGAATTGCCGTCAGGGCAATTCAAAGCCAAAAACGCAGAATACTTCGTGCGATAGCACGAAGTATAGTGCAAAGTTTTTCAAACGGCGAAAAATTGCCGCCCCACGGTGTGGCAGGCTCCGCGGCTTTTGGCGGTTTCACGCGAAGCGTGAAATTGAATTGCCGTCAGGGCAATTCAAAGCCAAAAACGCAGAATACTTCGTGCGATAGCACGAA
>JAMPFE010000033.1 GCA_023664705.1 Lachnospiraceae bacterium
GCGCGTGGAGGAATTGTTTATCGCGTCAATCTTCTTGCGCTTCAACCATATGTTACCGTTCGTGGTCTCACTGTATAGGAACCCTTTTTCGAGGGGTACTCAAGGGCGGTGTTATTCCCGTTAACCGACTGCCGATAACTATTCTCTAAATTCTGATTTAGCGCGTAAAAGCGCTAAAAATATTTTCGTTTACCCCCTTGAAAATTGCCGTCGAATATGATAAAATATTATAGTATATTAAAAAAAGGAGACTTTTACCATGTCAATGACGTTTAACAGAAAACTGCCTATCCCGAAAGAGGTCAAGGAGATGTATCCGCTGACCGAGGAGATAAAATCCGTTAAGGCCGCCCGCGACAAGCAGATCGAGGACGTGTTTACGGGCAAGAGCGATAAGTTTCTGCTGGTCATCGGGCCTTGCTCCGCGGACAACGAGGACTCCGTTATGGATTACGTGAACCGCCTCGCGAGGGTCCAAGAGAAGGTCAAGGACAAGATACTCATTATTCCGCGCATTTACACGGGCAAGCCCCGCACCAACGGCACGGGCTACAAGGGGCTTATTCATCAGCCCGACCCCACCAAGGGCGAGGATATGCTCGAGGGGTTGGTGCAGGTGAGGAAGCTGCATACGCGGGCTATCGCCGAGACGCACCTCACCTGCGCGGACGAGATGCTGTACCCCGAGAACTACCGCTATCTTTCCGATTTGCTGTCGTATGTGGCTGTGGGGGCGCGCTCCGTGGAGGATCAGCATCACCGTCTCGTGGCGAGCGGCATGGAGTGCCCCGTCGGCATGAAAAACCCCACCTCGGGGACGCTTTCCGTTATGTTCAACTCCATTCAGGCGGCGCAGGCCAAGCATACGTTTATTTACCGCGGCTGGGAGGTCGTGTCCGACGGAAATCCGCTTGCGCACGCTATTCTCCGCGGCGCGCAGAATAAGCACGGACAGACGCTGCCGAACTATCATTATGAAGATTTAAAGCTCTGCTGCGATATGTACGCGGAAAAGGGCTTGGAGAACCCCGCTATCATCGTGGACACCAACCACTCCAACAGCGGAAAGCAATATCTCGAGCAGGTGCGCATTTCAAACGAGATACTCCACTCGATGAGGCACTCAAAGGAGATCCGCGATATGGTCAAGGGATTGATGATAGAGAGCTACATCGAGGACGGCGCGCAGAAGATAGAGGAGGGCGTTTACGGCAAGTCCATTACGGATCCGTGTCTCGGGTGGGAGAAGTCCGAGAGGCTTATTCTCGAGATAGCGGAGCAGCTGTGATATGACATGCTTCGGATAAGGAGGCTTTATGAAACGTATTATCGCGATTCTGATGGTTCTCGGGTTGCTGCGCGGGTGCTCCTATGCGCCGCCCGTCGGCGGAATGACGGATAATTTCGTCGAGGCGGCGCCGTCGACCTCGTACACCATCGACCTTAGCGGAACGCGCTCGCCGTATGTGCTCTCGGTGACGGTCGAGGACGCCGTCGACCCGCATATTTACAATATGCTGGACGTTCACGTGCTGCATACCGGGGTCGTCGGGCGGTTCGGCTGCCCCGTGGAGGTGACGGGCGCGGCGGAAGGCTCGCGTCTTATCTTCCGCTATGACGGGGATAAGCTGTATTCGATACGACCCGAAAATCTTATCGTGCTTTATTACGACGACGATGAGGATAATTACATCGAGCTTATGCCGAAGCTTGACGGGAGCTCGTGCACGGTATCGCTCGATATTGGCGAAACGCGCGACGGCACATATATGCTGGTGGATTCCTACGCGTGGCTGACCGCCTGGGGAGCGGAGACCGTCAAGGGCGGGCAGCGGCTGTTCCGCTGCGAGGAGGGCGGTTTGAGCTTCAGCGTCGATTTGCTCTCGGAGGTGAAATTCACCGCCTGCTCCGATTATTTCAAGGAAAACGACGACGGCATAGAGGAAAAGGACCTTGTCGCGGGACCGTTTATTCTCGACATGATGCGCCCGCCCGAATACCGTGACGTCGTGGTTGCCGTAAGATACGGAAACGCACCCGCGGAGAGCGTGAATACCGACAAATTCGGCTCGGACGACTATGCTTACTCCGAGGAGACCGAGAACGGAACGATTTTTATCGCGCGCTATCCCGCCGACCCCGAGCTCGGCGGCTACGGAACGGGGCATGCCTGCGCGGTATATCCCGACGGCGGCAGCGGCTACGTTTTTATCGAGTATTATTATATCTACGAGAGTATCCCCGACTACGAGCAGCGGGCGCTGGAGTCGCTCAGGTCGTTCCGTTGGGAAAATTGACGGCGAGCCTCTTGACAAATCCGAGGAGATGTGGTATAATACCGTAAGTGAATATTTTAAAGCGTTGACGGGAAAGCAGTAGCGGCGCGAGGGTCTTTTCAGAGAACTGTTGTTTGGTGAAAAACAGTAAGGCGCGCGTTTTGCGAATTACCTCCCCGAGCGGCTCCGTGAAAGGCGTATGCCGATTAGCGGGCACGGGTATGCCCGTTACAGCTGTTTGAGACGGCATTTCGCCGTAAATTGAGGTGGTACCGCGCGGTATATTGTTTTTCGCGCCCTCTTCGAGCCTTGCTCGGGGAGGGATTTTTATTTGGAGGGCTTATGATAAGAGCGGCGGATATCGGCGACCTTGAGCGGCTGGCGGAGCTGTTCCGAGAGCTTCACAGCTATCACTGCGGGATAGCGCCGAACAAGCACCGCATGCCGAGCGGGGGATTTTTCCGCGAAAGGCTTTCGGAGACGCTTTCGGACAGCGGATATACCGTTCTGGTGAACGACGATAACGGCGTAAACGGCTACGCTGTCGTGAAAATCGTCGACGTTGATTCGGAGGAAAAGCCGCCGCGCAGGGTGTGCTTTATCGACTGCTTTGCGGTCGCGGAGGGCTGTCGGCGGCGGGGCGTCGGCACGGAGCTCTTCGGGGCTGTCGCGGCGTTCGGGAAGGAGCGCGGCTGTACGGACGTGCAGCTCGGGGCTGACGCATGCAACGCGGACGCGCTGGCGTTTTATGAGAAAATGGGGCTTTCGCCCCGAACCGTAATTATGGAAAAGAGGATATGAAAATGGAACTTTATGACGAGCTTATTGCGAGAGGGCTTATCGCCCAAGTGACCGACGAGGACGAGATACGCAGGATGATAAACGCGGGAAAGGCGACGTTTTACATCGGGTTCGACCCGACCGCGGATTCGCTGCATGTGGGGCATTTTATGGCGCTCTGCCTGATGAAACGGCTGCAGATGGCGGGCAACAAGCCCATTGCGCTGCTAGGCGGCGGCACGGGCATGATAGGCGACCCGTCGGGAAAATCCGATATGCGCAAGATGCTTACAAAAGAGGACATCGACCACAACATCGCGTGCTTTAAGAAGCAGATGAGCCGCTTTATCGACTTTTCGGACGATAAGGCGATAATGGTCAACAACGCGGACTGGCTGCTCAATCTGAACTATATCGACGTGCTGCGGGAGGTCGGCGCTTGCTTTTCCGTCAACAAGATGCTGACGTTCGAGTGCTACAAGCAGCGCATGGAACGCGGGCTGACGTTCTTAGAGTTCAACTACATGATAATGCAGAGCTATGATTTCTACAAGCTGTTTACGGACTACGGCTGCAATATGCAGTTCGGCGGCGACGACCAGTGGGCGAATATGCTCGGCGGGACGGAGCTTATCCGCAAGAAGCTCGGCAAGGACGCGCACGCGATGACCATTACCCTGCTGCTGAACTCCGAGGGGAAGAAAATGGGAAAGACCGAAAAGGGCGCGGTGTGGCTCGACCCCGAAAAGACATCGCCGTTCGATTTCTTCCAGTACTGGAGAAACGTCGACGACGCGGACGTTATCAAGTGTCTGAAAATGCTCACGTTTCTGCCCGTTGAGGAGATCCTCGGAATGGAGAAATGGGAGGGCGCGCAGCTCAACAAGGCTAAGGAGATACTCGCGTTCGAGCTGACGAAGCTGGTTCACGGGGAGGAAGAGGCGCGGAAGGCTCTCGACGGCGCTAAGTCGTTATTTGGGGGCGCTGGGAATACCGACAATATGCCGACGGCTTCCGTGGAGGCTCCCGACGGGAGGATAGGCATTCTCGACCTGCTGGTGAATACGAAGCTCGCGCCGTCCAAGCGAGAGGCGCGCAACCTTATCGCGGGAAAGGGCATTGCCGTTGACGACGTTATCATTGACGACCCCAACGCGCAGATAGACCTTGAGAAGGAGGTCATCGTGCGAAAGGGGAAAAAAGTGTTTTTGAAGGTATCAAGGGCATAACAAGAGCGGCTGTTTGTTTTAAGGAGCGTGCAGTATAAAAGTATTTCGGATAAACATTATATCCTTACGGCAATTCGCCCCCGAATAATCGGGGGCGTTTTGTTGGAGCGGCTTACATCGGGGGGATAAGGACGACGCGCTTTCCTCGGCTTTTCGCGAAATTGACCGTGTATTCCGTGCCGCCCTTTTTTCCGTCGTACACCGCGACAAGCACGTCGCAGAGCTCCACGAGGGCGCGGTTGCGCTTAAGCATGCAATCCCGGACATAATGCGGCGAGATGGTGAGGATTTTGTCGCACTGCCCGAGAACGGATCGATAGCGCGCTTTATCCTCGGCGCTCCATCTGACGAACTGCTCGGGACACGGGAGCACGGCGATGAGCTTTACCGCGGGGGCTGCCTTTTTATGCGCGAGCACTGCCTCGGCTGCCCAAGTGTCCACGCCGAGCGCCATGCCCGTGTAAAACTCGTTTGCGCCGTCGTTTATCAGCTTTTCTATCTGCTCCGAAAGGCGCTGCTTCAGGTCGACGCACATGGGGTCGTCCTCGCCGAAGAACGGCAGCTTTTCGGGACGGTAGCCCGTAAATGAAATTCTGTACATTTTCTCACCCTATCGTTATTTGCTGCGCCTGCGGTATTCGAGATAGCCGTCGAGAATGACCGCGGCGGCCGCCTGGTCGAGCAGCGCTTTGCGCTTTTTGCCGCGCTTGTTTATCTCGTTCATGTAATTTATCGCGGTGTTGGTGGAGGAGCGCTCGTCCCACATTATGACCTCGACGTTTACAAGCTCCCGAAGCAGCCGCGCGAACTCGCTGCACTTTTCGGAGCGTTCTCCGCGCGTGCCGTTCATATTCACGGGGTCGCCGACGATTATCAGCGCCGCCTTTTTTTCGGAGGCTATCTTCGCCACGCGCTCGACGCATCTGTCGAAGTGATGCTCGTATACCGTTTCAAGCGGCGACGCGAGGGTCTCCGTTTCGTCGCTCATCGCGAGACCCGTTCTGCTGTCGCCGTAATCTACCGCCATTATCTTCATTGTAATTCTCCGTTCTGAACACATTTGCAACTGATATTGTAACATATTTTCATCGGATTGTCAATACATAAATTGAATTTCATTGACAAATTTACGCACCGACGAAAGAGGTTCAACTGCGTTGAACCTCTTGGTCATATCTGCGGTTTTTCGAGCTCGGTCATGGCGTCGAGCGTGAGCGGCGCCTCCGTCTCATCGCCGTCCCCGTGCGCGGGATGCCTAACGTAAAAGAGCGCGCCGTCCCTGAGCTCCAGACCGTAATCGTAGTAGAAACGCTCCGCGAGCTGATACTGCCTGTCGTTTGCGTAGTCGTAAACGATGATGCGCTCGTCGATGATGCCCGAGCCTATGCTTACGGCGGAGCAGATCTCGCGCTTGCCGTCGCCGTTGAGGTCGGCGAGGTACACGCTCCACACGGGCATGCCCCAATAGAGGGAGCGCGTTTCGCCGTTTTCCTCCGCGAGGACATTCATATTATCCCACGAGAAGCGAACATTCGGGAACTCGGACATCTCGAAATCCATTGTCTCGTTCCACGGCATATCGTCCGAGAAAAAGTAATCGAACACCGCGCGGGCGCTGCCGTCCCCGCAGGAATACGCGCTGTCGGAAGCGCCGCACCCCGACAGCAGCACCGCTGCCAAAGCCGCAAGGCAAGCCGCCTTTTTCATTACAGCTCCGCGATGAGCTCGACCTCGACAAGCGCGCCTTTCGGTATCTGCAAGCCGCCCACGCAGGAGCGCGCGGGCTTGCCCGTGAAGTACTCCGCGTAGACCGCGTTGAACGCCGCGAAATCGCCGATATCTTTCAGATAGCAGTTGGTCTTGACCACCTTGTCGAGCGACGTTCCCGCCGCCTCGAGGACTGCCTTGAGGTTCTCGCAGACGCGCTTGGTCTGCTCACCGATGCCGCCCGAAACGAGCTCGCCCGTCGCGGGGTCTATCGGTATCTGCCCCGACGTGAACAGCATATTGCCGCTTATCTTCGCCTGCGTGTACGGTCCTATCGCCTGCGGGGCTTTTTCCGTGTGAATGTCTTTCATAGTAAAACTCCTTTCAAATTAAAAGCCGCTGTAACGCAGCTTTTTCATATCTGTGAACACAAAATCGGTCTCCTTGCGGAAAAAAATTTTCGGCTTGAAGTCAGCCCTGTCCGCGCATACGAAGTTGAACGTTACCGAATAATAATACCACATCGAGCAATCCGAAAACGCCCTTCTGTCGTTGTAGACTATCCGTCCGCTTTTGCCGTCCGTCAGCGTGAACTTGCTCTTGATATATCCGCGCTGCTTTTTGTCGGTGTAGAGTATCTCGTAACCGTTTTCGGCGCGTTTTACGTATATGCGCTCCCCGAAAAATTCCGCCGCGAATTTCCCCGTGAACAGCGCGTTTTCGCCGAGTATGCGCGTCCTGTTCCGCTGTTCGGCGATGCCTTTCGGCGACTGAAACAGCTCCGCCTTGTTGAACAGTATCTCGTCCGTTATTTCCGCCTTGTCGAACTCAACGGGCAGAAATCTCATGGCTTTTCGCGCCGCCGCGTAATCTCCGCCGCGCACCTCTTTCGTGTAAACGAGCGTTATCTCCTGAACGAAAAGCATACTCCCTCCGTCAGTCGACAAGCTTAAAGCCCTTTTCGGTGAGCGTTTTCCTTATCTGCTCGAGATGCTCGAAATTGCGCGTTTCGAGCTGTATGCGCAGAAAGCAGCCGTTGATGTTCGCGTTCGCGTCGGCGCGCTCGTGGTGAACGGCGGTGACGTTGCCGCCAAGGTCGGCGATTATCTTCGATACGCCGACGAGCTGCCCGGGCTTGTCCACAAGCTCGATAGTCAGCAGCGACGCGCGCCCGCTCTTTACCAGACCGCGGCGGATAACGCGGTTGAGTATCGTAACGTCGATATTGCCGCCCGAGACAAGACAAACGACCTTTTTGCCCTTGACGGGTATCTTGTCGAACATCACCGCCGCCACGGAGACCGCCCCCGCGCCCTCGGCGATGAGCTTCTGCTGCTCGATGAGGGAAAGTATCGCGCCCGAAATTTCGTCCTCCGTTACGGTAACTATCTCGTCGACGTACTTGCTGACCAGCTCGAACGTGTTTTCGCCCGGCTCCTTTACGGCAATGCCGTCCGCGAGCGTCGCGACGCTCTCCAGACGCTCGATTTTGCCGCCCCTGACGGAATTGTACATCGACGGAGCGCCCGCCGCCTGCACGCCGTAGACCTTTATCTTCGGGTTGAGCTGCTTTATCGCGAACGCCACGCCCGAGATGAGCCCGCCGCCGCCGATAGGCACGACCGCCGCGTCCATGTCGGGGAGCTGGTCGATAAGCTCCAGCCCGATAGTCCCCTGCCCCGCTATAACGTTCTCGTCGTCGAACGGGTGGATAAACGTGTAGCCCTTTTCGTCGCGGAGCTGCAGCGCCTTATTGTACGCGTCGTCGTATACTCCCGGAACGAGGCAGACCTCCGCGCCGAAGCCCTTAGTTGCCTCGACCTTGGAGATAGGCGCGCCGTCGGGCAGGCAGATGAGCGACTTTATGCCCGCCTTTGTCGCCGCGAGCGCCACGCCCTGCGCGTGATTACCCGCCGAGCACGCGATAACGCCCTTTTCGCGCTCCTCGGGCGACAGCGTGGAGATCTTGTAATACGCGCCGCGCACCTTGAACGAGCCCGTCACCTGCAAATTTTCGGTTTTCAGGTACACGTCCGCCTCGGGATTTATCTTCGGCGCCTTGATAAGGTCGGTCTTTCGGATGACCTCCTTAAGAACGTGCGACGCCTTGTAAATAGTGTCTAAAGTCAACATAATCATTCCTCCGATTTTTTACCAAACTACATATATTATACAACGGGCGGGCATTTCTTGTCAATAGATTTTTCGGGAAAATTTCCGTATGCCGAAGCATTTGTATTGACAAACTCTCCCGAATGTGATAAAATATAAAAGCAAATCAAAATAAAGGAGAATACATATGTATATAACCTGTTTGGACTTAGAGGGCGTGCTCGTCCCCGAAATATGGATAGCGTTCGCCGAGGAGAGCGGCATACCCGAGCTCAAGCGCACCACGCGCGATGAGCCCGATTACGACAAGCTCATGAAACAGCGGCTCGGCATACTTAAGGAGCACGGACTGGGCTTAAAGGAGATACAGGCGGTCATCGCGAAGATAGACCCCATGCCCGGCGCGAAGGAGTTCCTCGACGAGCTGAGGGCGCTCTCGCAAACGATAATCATCAGCGACACGTTCTCGCAGTTCGCGGGACCGCTTATGCAAAAGCTGGGGCTGCCGACCATCTTCTGCAACTCGCTTGAAGTCGCGGAAAACGGCGAGATAACGGGCTACAAAATGCGCTGCGAGAAATCGAAGCTCACGACCGTCAAGGCATTGCAGTCTATCGGCTTCGAGACGATAGCGGGCGGCGACAGCTTCAACGACCTCGGCATGATACGGGCGTCGAAGTTCGGCTTCCTGTTCCGCTCGACCGAGCAGATAAAGAGGGACTACCCCGACCTCCCCGCTTTCGAGGAGTACGGCGAGCTTTTGAAGTTCCTGAAAGATTGCCTGTCGAAATAAAAATTCGGTGTCAAGCGTTTTTGCTTGACACCGAATCGCTTTTAAGCTATTTGTAAGACGGATATTACCCGTTAGTCATCGCCCAGCTCCTCGACGGTACCGCGGAGCTCCTCGAGCGTCTCTTGGACGTTTTCGAGCAGGTCGTTTACTTGGTCGGTCATGGCGTCGATGCTGTCGTTTATGCAGTCGCCCATTCTGTCGCCAAATTCCTCGCAGATCGCCTCGGCTATCTCGTCGGGATTGTCCGCGCCGCACTTCACAACCGATTCGGTTATCTTGCCGCGGAGCATATCGCAGGCGCTTTTTATGCAGCCCTCGACCATTTGCGGCACTCCCGAAAGCGTGCCGTTCACCGCGTTCATTGCCTCGGACACTCCGCTGAACGCGCTTGCCATTCCCGTCATCGCGCCGCTCAGATCGCGGTCTGCGGGTCGGGAAACGCCGTTTTGGCGCTGCTCTCTTTGCGCGCGGAGATTTTTGGTGCTGTACCACTTGTCCGTTGGCCAGCCGTCCCGGAACACGATATTGTGCCGCTGAGGTCTCTCGTCCGCGAACTCGTCGACCGTGTCGGGGAGATCCGCGTACTCGAGCTTGTCCTTTGCGGGCATGACCGTCATATAGGCGTACTGCGCGACGAAGCGCAGCTCGGTGTACTCGTTGTCGCCCGTGATGAACGGTATCTCGTAAAGCTCCCAGCCGTTGAGCCGCTTGACGGGCGTTATGAAGCTGCGGTTGAGGTTGTAGGTATAGCGGTTCTCCCAGTCGCTGAAGCGGCTCTCGTAGTCGTTGTCGTTCTTGAAGATGACCTCGAAGCGGCAGACCTCGTTGCTGCGGTCGTTTTCGCCGCCGTTGAGCCAGAACGTGAACATATGCGGAGTGTTCTTCGCGAGCGTGAGCTGCTTGGAGCATATCTCCGTCCAGTTCCACGACCAGTTGCCGATAGTGAACGCCTCGGTGAGCGCCCCGTCGGGTCCCTCCATAAACGAGCGCGAGCCCGTGTTGTCCTTGCAGTCCTTGTTGAATCGCCATTCGCGCGGGTCGAAGCGCAGCATTGTGTACTGCGGCGTTCCGTTTTCGTTTCGGGTGATCATATTGTTATTATCCATCTTGGTTTCCTCCGTAATTTTCGTTACGTCGGGCACTGTAAGACGAATTTCGCAGTCGTTCACGTAAAGTGCCCGACCTTTTTTTACCAGTCCCGCCGCCCGTTTGGGGTAGGTGAGACCGAACTCTTTTCCGTCCGAGCCGAATACGCGGACGGTTTGCTTTGCAATGCCGTTTTTTTCTATGGGTGTCGTCCCCCTTGCAATGTTATAGGCTTGCCAAAAAATGGCACGCCGCCCGTTTTTTGTTATGAGACGGTGCTCCAAATTCATTATAGCATATATTTTTGCCGTTGTCAAGAATTTTTCGGGCAAGCCTTGACAAATATCCGAATTTGTGGTATAATGTGTTCGTGAATATTTTAAAGCTGTGACAAGAAACAGTAAGCACGGAGAACTGTTCAGAGAGGCGGCGTTTGCTGAAAGCCGCTCTTTTCCCGCGCCGAACCCGTCTTGGAGCGCGCCGCGAAAACCCGACTAAGCGGCGACGGCGTCTCCCGTTACGAGATTTGAGCGGCGCGGTCGGCTTTTTGCCGAACCTCGAATTTGGGTGGTAACGCGGACAGTATTTGTTCGTCCCTTGTATTTTTACAAGGGACGTTTTTGTTTTGCGGTATGATAAATCGGAATTTAGATTAGATTGTGGGGCTTCGCCCCACACCCCAGCAAGGGCTCTGCCCTTGCATCCCGCCAGCCTTTTTGAAAAAAGGCTGGGCGAAAAACTTTTCAGCCGCTAACGCGGTTGCCGAAAGGTGACGTAAATTCCGATTTATCGGGCTATTAATTTTCACCGTTAAAAACGGTAAACATAAGGAGGACTAAAAATGAAACTGGACAAGCTTATAGGAGACAGGTTTAAGGAGCGCCCCTCGGACTGCCAAATCGACAGCCACGCGCTTATGGTGCGCGGGGGGTACATCAAATATGTGGCGAACGGCATTTTTTCGAGCTATCCGCCGCTGAAGCGCATTACGCGGAAAATTGAGCGGATAATCCGCGAGGAAATGGAGGCTATCGACGGGCAGGAGGTGCTGTTCCCCGTGGTTATGCCCGCGTCTCTTTGGGAGGAGAGCGGGCGGTATACCTCTATCGGCAGCGAAATGGTGCGCTTTACCGACAGGGGACGGCAGCCGCTCGTTCTCGGGATGACACACGAGGAGGCTGCCGTGCAGCTCGTGCGCGAGTATGCCAACTCCTATACCAAGTACCCGTTTATGATTTATCAGATACAGACAAAGTTCCGCGACGAGGCGCGTCCGCGCGGGGGGCTTATACGCGTGCGCGAGTTCACGATGAAGGACGCGTATTCGTTCCATACGTCGCAGGAGGATCTGGAGGAGTACTACAAGCGCGCTCACAAGGCTTATGAGAATATTTACAGGCGCTGCGGCGCGCCGAACGTCATCTCGGTGAAGTCCGATAACGGCATTTTCGGCGGCAGCGTGTCGCACGAGTTTATGCTGCTCACGCCCATTGGCGAGGACAGCATCGCGATATGCAAGCACTGCGGCTACACCGCGAACGTCGAGGCGGCGCCCTCTATCATCACTAACATTCGCGACGACGTTTCCGAGGCGCTTGCCGAGGTGAACACTCCCGACTGCCATACGATAGAGGAGGTATGCGGTTTTCTGAAAGTGCCCGTGGAGAAGTCCGCGAAAGCCGTTGTTTATCAGAAAAACTCCGATGACAGCTTTGTTATCGTGTTCCTGCGCGGCGACCTCGACGTGAACGAGACGAAGCTTACGAATTTCCTCGGCTGCGATATACACCCCGCCGTTATCGACGGGGAATGCGGTTTGACGGCGGGCTTTATCGGTCCCGTGGACCTTGCCGTGAACGGGGAGCACGTCGTGCTGTTCGACGGCTCGCTGAAAGGCGCGAATAACCTCGTCTGCGGCGCGAACAAGGTCGATTACCATATGACGGGGCTGGATATGGAACGCGACTGCCCGAACGCCGAGTACCGCGACTTCGCGAAGATAATCGACGGCGGCGTTTGCCCCGAGTGCGGCGAAAAGGCTGTCGGCATTTCGCGCGGCATTGAGGTTGGCAATATTTTCCAGCTGGGCACGAAGTACTCCAAGTCTATGGGAATGACCTACCTCGACAAGGACGGCAAGGAGCAGACGCCGATAATGGGCTGCTACGGCATCGGCGTGGGGCGGCTCGCCGCGTCCGTCTGCGAGGCTTCTCACGACGATTACGGACCTATCTGGCCTATGGCGATTGCGCCGTGGCAGGTGCATTTGTGCGCTGTGCGCCCCGACGACGAGCGCGTCAAGGCGGCTGCCGACAAGCTGTATGACGATTTGCGGGCGGCGGGCGTCGAGGTCATATACGACGACCGCAACGTCCGCGCGGGCGTGATGTTCTCGGACGCGGATCTGCTCGGGGTGCCGCTGCGCGTGGTCGTGAGCCCCCGAAACCTCGACGAGGGCGTGTTTGAGCTCTCGAGCCGCGACAAAACGCTCTCGGAGAAGCTCAGCCCCGACGGCGCGGTGCGGAGACTGAAGGAGCTTATCGCGGAGATGACGGCGGGATAAATAAAACGGGAGCGTTTTGTCGGGAGCGATAAACGCTCCCGTTTTTTTGCTGTCGAAAATTTTTTTAAAATCACTTGACAAATTTTCCGCAATGTGATATAATCTCATTAAGATATCAAAATGATATTAAAACGAGTTGCCGAAAGGGTGTGTTTTTATGGAAAAGAACGCTGAAAAAACTTATACATACGAGGAAAAGGAGCTCCACCCCGCGAGCGGCTGGGCGGTGCTGTTCGTGACGTTATTTGTCATGCTCGGGGCACTGGCGCTGATAATTTGGGGCGCGTCGGAGTCTACCGACGAGGCGCCCGCGGCGGCGCTTGTTGTCGGGATAATTTTGCTGGCTGTCGGGTGGTTCCCGCTGACGGGGCTGAAGGTCATGCGCCCGAACGAGGCATTGGTGCTGACGCTGTTCGGCAAGTACATCGGCACGCTGAAAAAGGAGGGCTACTTCTTCGTGAACCCGTTCAGCACGCCCGTCGGGGCTCGCACGGGCGGCAGCGGAAAGCTGTCGCTGAAAACGATGACCCACAACAACGAGAAGCAGAAGATAAACGACCTTTCGGGCAACCCGATAGAGGTCGGCATCGTGGTGACGTGGCGCGTCGTGAACACGGCGAAGGCGGTGTTCAACGTGCAGAACTACGACGCGTTTTTGTCGATACAGGCGGACACCACGCTCCGCGACGTGGCGCGCTGCTACCCTTACGACAGCACCGACAGCGACGAGAAAACGCTGCGCGGGTCGTCGGTGGAGGTCTCCGAGCGGCTTAAGGAGCTGCTCCAAGAGCGCGTTGAGTTGGCGGGGCTGGAGATAATCGAGGCGCGGATCGCTCACCTCGCTTACGCGCAGGAGATTGCCGCGGCGATGCTCCAAAGGCAGCAGGCGACCGCGATAATCGAGGCGCGGCAGAAGATCGTCGACGGGGCTGTCGGAATGGTGGAAATGGCGCTGAAAAAGCTCAGCGAGAGCGAGATCTGCGAGCTTGACGAGGAGCGCAAGGCGCAGATGGTGAGCAATCTGCTGGTCGTTCTCTGCGGCAACAAGGACGCGCAGCCTATCGTCAACAGCGGCTCGATATATTAAGCTATGGAGTTTAAATTTCTGTTGGTGCCGATTATCGTGGTCGTTACGGGCGTTATAATGCTCATTATGCCGACGAGCACGGTATTCGCGTTCAGGACGCGGACCGCGTCAAAAAGCCCCGAGACACAGGAGTACTGCAACAGGCTGTCCGGCGCTATTCTGACGGCGGCGGGTGCTGCCGCGGAGTTTGCCGTTTTGCTGACGGGCAGGATGTCGGCGAGGATATTCGGGCTTTCGACCGGGGAATTCGCGAACGCTTTGTTGGCGGGAGTTGTTCTGCTGTCGATACCGATAGTGAATTTCAGCTGCAGGAAAAAATTTCCCGAGCTGTTTAAAAAGGAGTAATTTATGTTCGGTACACAAACAATAGCCGCGCTCGCCGTGGGCGGAGTGCTGGCGATAATCATACCGATAGCGGCGGCTGTCGTTTTTAAGCTTAAGAACCGCGAAGCGTGGCTGCCGAGCGTGTTTATCGGCGCGGGGACGTTCCTGCTGTTCGCGCTTGTTCTGGAGTCGCTGCTGCACCAAGTAATGATACCGTTGGTGCAGAACAGCACGGCGCTGTACTGCATTTACGGGTCGCTGGCGGCGGGAATTTTCGAGGAGACGGGGCGCTTTGTCGCGTACAAAACGCTGATGAGAAAGCATTATTCCACGAAAAACGCCGTGTTTATGGGAATAGGACACGGCGGCTTTGAGGCAATGGCGGTGCTCGGATTTTCGCTGCTGCAGTACGTCGTTCTTGCCTTTTCCGTGAACGCGCTGGGCATCGACGCCGTTGTGGAGCAGACTACGGGCGGAAACGCGGAGCTTGCCGAGACGGCGCGGCAGCAGCTTGAAGCGATAGCGGGCTACAATTTCGCGAGCATGGGAATGGGCGTTTACGAGCGCATTATCGCGATGATTTTCCATGTTTGTATGTCTGTGGTCGTGTACAAGGCTGCGTCGCAGAAGGGCAAGCTGTGGCTGTATCCGTGCGCGGTGCTGGTGCACGCGGCGATGGATTTCCCCGTGACGCTGTATCAGAGGGGCGTGCTGACGAATATAGCGCTTATGTACGTCATTCTGACGGCGTTCTCGGTCATAGCGGTTTTCTTGGCGGTATTGCTCGCGAAAAAGCTTCCCGATAAGGAGTGAGTTGAATTTGAGCGACGAGGAAAAGAAAAATGCCAAAAAGCAGGTCCCGCTGCGGCTTTCGTCGTCGCTGTACGCGGAGCTTATGCGGTGGGCGGAGGACGATTTTCGCTCTGTGAACGGGCAGATAGAGTATCTGCTGACGGAGTGCGTGAAATATCGGAAGAAGCGCGGCAAGGACGGTGACGGCAATGGGTGAGAGCGTGATTATCGCCGTGTGCGATATGTTCCTGCCGCTGACCTTGCTGGGGCTGGGGCTTATGGTGTGGCTGACGAAGCCGGACTACGGAAACGTGTTCGGCTACCGCACGACATGGTCGCTGAAGAGCGGGGAGACTTGGGAGCGCGCGCAGGGGGTGTTCGGGAAAATGTGTACGATGACCTACGCGGCGCTGTCGTTTCTGACGCTTGTGAGCGGGCTGCTGCCTATCATCATCGGCGGATTTGATGAATATGTTACGGAAATATTGGTGACTGCCGTCAATCTGACGAACGTTCTCGCGCTGTTCGCGGTCATCGGCGCGACCGAGGGCATTGTAAAGCGCGAGTTCGACAAGGACGGCAATCCAAAGGCGGGTGGGGCGAATGAGTAACGCGGTGATAAATCTGATGTACCTTGTCGGGGAGCTTACAACGCCCGTTATCTTAATGCTTGTGGCGCTGAGCGTTTGGCGTTCTCCGCCGAAATGGGGCGACAGCACGGGCTACAATACCAAGCTATCGCGGAAAAGCGAGGCGGCGTGGGACTACGCGCAGCTCGCTTACGGACGGTACGCGACGAAAGCGTTCGCGGTGACGTCGGCGCTGACGTTTGTTGTTGGTCTGATCGCGCTGCTGCTGAATTTCGGCGAGGACGCGGGGTTCGCGGCGTTTATCATCGTGACGGCTGTACAGATAGCGGTGCTGTTCGCGGTGATTGTCGTTGTCGAGCGGGAGCTGAAGCAAAAATTCGATGAGAACGGAAAACCGAGGTGAACATAATGGACGACTTGATAGAGGTATTGATAGAGAGCCTGTTCGAGGGGCTTGTGGACGGCATTGACAGCGCGTCGACGAGCAAAAGGCTGCCCGCGGGATTGAGGATACTCTTCGCGGCGCTGCTGTTTTTGTTTTTCGGCGCGGTGTTCGGGGGAATGGTATTTGCTGGGGTTATGCTGATAAAGGAAGGCACGTGGCTGTTGGGGTTGATAATGTTCGCGATAGCCGCGGGAGTTCTCGGGTATCTGATTTGGAAATTTTTTAAGATTTTCAACGGGCGAAGCGGCTGAAATTTTCTAAAAAAATCCAAGAATACCGAGCGGAAAAGAGCCTATAATAATTATGCAGCAATAAGCTGTAAAAAGAGATCACAATTTCTTTTACGAAAGGAAGTAATTATTATGGGAACCGAATACGCTAACAAGCACATCGGCTGTTCTATCCACAACTGCGAGCACCACTGCGCTTGCGAGGATTTCTGCTCGCTCGATAAGATAGAGGTCGGCACTCACGAGGCTAACCCCACCGTTGTACAGTGCACGGACTGCCTTTCCTTTAAGGCTAAGCCCGGCGTTTGCAAGGATTGCCGATAAAGGGCAAATTTTCAGCGATTTAAGGCGGGAAATTTTTTCCCGCCTTTTGCTTTTTTGTTATTTGCGAGCGAATTTTTTGACCTCCGCGAAAACCTTTTTGCGCAGGCACAGCACGGCGAATAAATTCGGCAGAGCCATAAGCCCGTTGAGCATATCGGAGACGCCCCACGCGACGCTCATGTTGAACGTCGCGCCGACGACCGAGAACGCGATGAACGCCGCGCAGAACGGCTTTTTCGCGCGGTCGCCGAAGAGGAACGATACCGCTTCGCCGCCGAAGTAGCACCAGCCGATGACCGTCGAGAACGCGAACATCACCACCAGCACAGACAAAACCGCGCCCGCGGGCTTGCCGAACTTTGCCGAGAACGCGTAGGACGCCAAGCCCACGCCGTTCAGGGGCTCTATTCTCGCGGCGATTATCCGTCCGCTATCGTCGGCGACGCCCGTTACGGCGGCGATATTCGAGTGCGTTATGCTGCCGTTAAGCTCGACGCCGTCCGTTATCAGGCTGTCGCTTTCGGTCAATCGGAAGTACTGCGTTTTCGCGGTGACGTCTGTGATATCGAGCTTTTCCGCGCGGCAGCCGCTTGTAAGCAGCACCAGCGCCGTCAGGGAGCACATAACTATCGTGTCGAAAAATATCTCGAAAACACTCCACATTCCGCATATCACGGGGCTTTTCACGCCGCTGGAGATATGCGCGAACACCGACGTTCCGAGCCCCGCCTCGTTTGAGAAAACGCCGCGCTTAAAGCCCATGGAAACGGCGGTCTTGACTGCCGCGCCCGCTATTCCGCCGCCGAGCTGCTTAATGCCGAATGCCGATTTTACGATATTTTCCAGAACAGCGGGCAATTCGTTTGCGCTGCTTATTATTATGTAGAGGCTGCCGATTATGTAAAACGCGCTCATGAGCGGCACGAGCTTCGCCGTGAACGCGGAGATGCGCTTAACGCCGCCGAATACGATGACTGCCGCGAGCGCCGCCAGCACAATGCCCGTGACGAGCGGCGGCACTCCGAAGCTCGTGCGGAGCGCCTCGGAGGCGGAGTTCATCTGCGCGGCGTTGCCCATTCCGAAGCCAGCGAGCACGCACAGCGCCGCGAAAAGCGCCGACAGCGGCTTCGCGAGGGGGCGCGTTTTGGGGCTTTCGGAGAGCCCGTCGCGGATGTAGAGCATTGCGCCGCCCTTGTATTCGCCGTTTTCGCGGCGGCGGTAGAGCGTGCCGAGGACGTTCTCGGCGAAGCCCGTCATCATGCCGAATAGCGCCGAGATCCACATCCAGAACACAGCGCCCGCGCCGCCTACGGCAAGAGCCGTCGACACGCCCGCGATGTTTCCCGTGCCGAGGGTCGCAGCGAGCGCCTGACACATCGCCGCGAACGGGGAAACGCTGTTTGCGTCGCGGCTGTCGGGCTTTGAGAATACGGTCGATCTCAGTATGACGGGGAATTTCCGAAGCTGGAAAAATCCCGTTTTCACGGTAAAAAGCACTCCCGTAAACAGCATAAGGCAGAGCATCGGCGCGCCCCAGACAATGTTGTCGTTTATAAAAGAGATAACGCGGATAAAAATCACCCCTTGTCCATTATATTGCGGACAAGGGGGAAAAATTACTTCTTTTTAACGCTGCGGTTAGGCTGATTGTTGCCCTGAGGCTTGGGGTTCGGCTTTCGCGTATCCTGCGGCGGCTTTCCCGAGACCGATTTCGGCGCGGGAGTCTCGGCGGCGGGCTTTGGCGGAGCGGTTTCGGGCGGTTTGGGGATATACTCCTCTGTGAATTTGTCGACGGGACCCGTATAAAGCTCCGTTTCGCCGGGGAGGTTTTTCTTCTCGAGCTTATTGGAAACAAGGTCGGCAAACAACATATAGAACACCGCGAACACGGGCGCTCCGAGGAGCATGCCGGGGATGCCGAAAAGACCGCCGCCGACAATGATCGAGATAAGCACCCAGATAGCGGGCAGTCCCATGGTCTCGCCGAAGAGGAACGGCTTGATGATGTTGCCGTCGATCTGCTGCAATACAAGCACGAAGATGCCGAACCAGATGACCTTTATCGGGTCGACGAGCAGTATCAGCACGCCGCACGGTATCGCTCCGATAAACGGTCCGAAGAACGGGATAAGGTTTGTCACCGCGCAGACCACCGCAATAAGCATCTGATACGGCATGCCCATGGCGAGCATCCCGACAGCCATGAACACGAAGATTATCATTGCGTCCACGATGTTTGAGATGATATACTTTTTGAAGATGTCGTTGCTGCGCGAGCAGCCGTCGAAGAACCGCTCGCACCTGTCCGAGCGGAAGAACGCGAAGATTATCTTCTTGCACTGCGCGAGCAGGCGCTCCTTGCTGTACAGCAGATATATCGCGATGATGAAGCCGAGCAGGAAGTTTTTCAGTCCCACGAAAAGCGAGCCGAGGAATTTTATCACGCCCTCGGAGACGTTGCCGATAAGGTCGCCCGCTATCGGCTGTATCGACTCGGCGATCTTGCTTACGAGGTCGGCGAAGTTGTGTACCTCGGTGGAGATGAATTTCGCGACGTCGGGGTAGTCCTCGAACATCTTGTTGACCCAGACCTCGAGCTTGGAGATGTAGCCGGGCATCTGGTTGGCGAGGTCGACGACGCTTGTCGCGACGCTCGGGAAAACCGCCACTCCGATGCCGACGATAAGCGCGATAATGATAAGATACGTCGTTACAAGCGACAGGATACGAGCTATTTTGCGGCGCGTCCGCAATTTTTTCTCCATGGGCGCGCTGTGCTTTTCAAGCGATTTCACGACCGCGCTGTCGCCGACGGGGGAGTTGTGCAGCTTGCGTATCACGATATTCTGCTCGGGCGGTCTGCCCTCCTTTATCCTGCGGAACACCTTGTTTTCGAGGTACATCATCAGAGGATTGAGGACATAAGCGATGACGACGCCGCAGATAATGGGCGCGGCGACGCTTCCGACCCACGAGAACGTTTTGGTGAAGTCCTCGAACTTGAACACGAACACAACGAACAGCACCGCGAGCGCGATAACGGCAAGCGCGTAAACGGCTATGGTGGTATATTTTTTATTCCAGTTTACTTTCATAATGTCGATACCTTCCCCGAAAAGAATTACTTGATTATAGTTTACCATATTTTTCCCCGATTGTCAACTTACAATTCCGTAAGACGACAATTCTTTTCGGGGCTGCGAAAATCGGTTTGGCAAAATCAACGAAAATTTTATCCGTTTTTTGTGCAAATGCACGATTTCTTCCTTTTTTTCAACACATCGCGGCGGGGATATGCTATAATGAATAAAAAATATTTCGGACTGAACAAAATCGGTATTAGTTTCGGCAATTTATTCGGGAGGAAAAGCGCATGAAAAAAATCAGGACAACAGCCGCCGTTTTAATGTCGGTATTTATCGCCGCGGGCTGCAGCCGTTCGGACGGAGACGTTTCGTTTGTTAACAACTATGAATTTACCGCCAATGTTGAGGAGCAATTTGTTTTTTCGGACGTCGGCATTGACGAAAGCGAGGGAATAATCAATGCGTTCTCCGTAATGGATGACAGCAAAACCGCGCTTATTATTGTTTCGGAGGAGGGCGAGCATTATTTTGCCGTCTACGAAAACGGAAAGCAGATAATCAAGACCGAGATACCGGACATTTATCAGGAGATGTGCTACAACGCTGCCGAAAAATGCTTTTACACATACGACGTACGGGAAAAACAGATCCATATAATGGACGCGGATTTCAAGTTTAAAGAGGTTCTTGCCGACAATTTTGAAGTCTCCGAGATCAAAAATATGGACGTTGTTGATAACAAGCTGTATCTTATCGCCGTCAAAGAAAGTCCGTATGATTATGACGAGCAGGCAAACGCGTTTGATGAGGAAACGGGATATTACAATTTCGGCGAAAAGGCTTATTCGATAGACCTTGCCGCAAAGGACGTAAAGGATCTCGGTATTCGGAACGTTATCTGCCAGTCCTATTCAAACGGCACGCTGTACTACTACACCTGCCGCGATGGGCACTATTCTCTTGACATATATGACAGGGAAACCAAGACTCTGAATGCCGTTAAAAATACGGACGAGACCGGCTATATTTTTTCCTTCGCGATAATCGGCGAGGAAATGATATACGTAGACTTCATGGAAGACAAGCTTACAAGGCTGAATTTGAATACGGGAAACGTGCTGTTCGAGCCGGGGATTACATACATTTTGCGAAACTCCGACTTTGAGGTATACAAGGGCTCTCTGATCATTCTCAACAGAGACAATATGAGCATTTCCCGCTGCGGCGGAAACACGGGCACTTATAAAAGCGAGAAGCTCGCACAGTTCAACGGCGAGAGTCTTGTAATAGGCACTTTTTCAGCACGTTATGTGCCGATAAACACATCGAATATTTCAGCGGAATGCGGCATATCCACGTCCATATATGAATATCCCATGTATGATGATGAAATAAAGCTGAAGCTGCTTGCGGGCGACAGCGACGTTGACATATATATCTTCTCGTCGGCGCGCCGCACGGGAATTGACATACGGAAAATGGGGTGCTATGTTCCGCTTACCGATGAGTCGATCCTCGGCGAGCGCAGTCAATACTTTGACTGGCTGGCGGATTATACCGTCACCGATAACGGCGATATATGGTGCGTGCCAATATATACAAGCACCGACGCCACATTCTACGTTCCCGAAAATCTTGAAGCGCTCGGTATCAAAGCCGAAAGTCTTGCGACCTTTGACGGATATTTTTCCGCGCTTGAGACCGTGAAGACGCAGGACAACTACAAATTTTACGGAGCGACCATTGATTTTGCCGACGCGATGGACGAAAAATACAAGGCAAATTACGGTTATCTTGACTTTAGCAACGAGATTTACAGCAATATGTTTGAGAGGATATACTCGGGCTGGCTTCTCTGGTCGGATCCCAACGAAGGAAAAGCGGAGCATCCTCTGTTCAACAATATCGCGACTTCACCCGATGCGTTCCAAAAGTCGGACGCCGATAATATGGCATTTGAGATCGCTTATACGTCAACCTTTTATGAAGATATCAGCGATCCGAATGATTGGTGCGCCATGCCTCTTCCGACAATATCATCGCTCGACGAAAAAAATCCGATAACCGTTGATTACGCTATAATAAACCCGTTCAGCAAAAAGAAAGAAGCCGCCGAGGCGTATCTGGGATTTATCGCCGAAAACAACCTGAAATTCAGACGGGATAAATCATTCCTCTATAAAGACAAAGCGTTATGCGGCGAGCTGCAGTCCCTTACGGGCTCGTGCTTTGACGGACTGTATGACATGATGGAAAACGGAACGGTTTACGAGGCGTTGCTTCCTGTCGGTGAAGATTTCAGAGGCGACGTTATTGCGTATCAGAATGGCGAAATGACGCTTGACGAATACATTGCAAAGCTGGAACGCGTATCCGAAATGACGGCGAACGAATAGGAACGAACAAATGAAGAAACATCTGAAATGGAACACCAAATGCATTCTCTGTCTGGCGCCGAGTTTGTTGGGGACGATTGTGTTTTTCGTTATCCCGTATGTTCGGGTTTTGTATTATTCGCTGATAGAAAGTC
>JAMPFE010000034.1 GCA_023664705.1 Lachnospiraceae bacterium
AAGGACTTCTAAACGATTTTCTTTTGATTTACAGCCGTTGGAAAGACAGAGGATTGCCTGACGGTCGCGTTCGAGAACACCAGCACGCAGGCGATAACGGCGCAGAATGTAAACGTTATCATTGACCGAATAGCATGAGAGGGGGCTAACTATGGAAAATCTTTACAGGCTTATGGACGTTCTTACCGACAGTCTGCAGGAGCTTGACACCATTAAGGGCGGTCAGCTTAAAATGGGGGAGCTCGAGGCTATCGACAAGATAACCCACAGCATGAAAAGCACGTTGAGCGTGCTCGAGGATTGCGGATACAGTCAGGCGGGCAACGGCGGTTATAACGGGAACAGTTACAACGGCGGGAACAGCTACAACGACGGCAACAGCTACGCCAACCGCGGCGAGCATTTTGTCCGCGGACATTTCAGCCGTAACGGCGGCATGTCGGGAGCGCGGCGCAATAATCGCGGCAGATACAGCGGCGGCAGCGGCAGGGAGCACCTCATCGAGGAGCTTCACGAGGCTATGAACGAAGCGGAAAGCGAGCGTGAGCGCAGCGCGATCCGCCGTTGTATCGAGCAGTTGGAAAGTGATTAAAAATGCTTACGGAGCAAGAGCTTTACGACGCTATTCGGGAGTGCGAAAGCTCTCCCGTCTCGTACCGAAACTGTGAAAAGCTGGCGGTTTTTTACACGCTCTACGACAAGCTGTACGGCGAACCCGCGGAGACCAAAACGAGCCGTGTTGCTGTTCAGCCTGTTTCCGACAGTGAATTTATGCGCCTTATCTCGGGAAAGGACTGGAGCGCTCTGCTTGAGATACTCGACGAGCTTATGGACAGCATAAAGATACTCCAGCCGCGGTTGTACGACGCGGTCATGCGGAAACTCCGCGAATAAAACAAGGGGCTTGAAAGCGTTTTCAAGCCCTTTTTCGTGTTGCATTTCGTGTTGCATAGTGCTCCGATTTGGCGCAAAATTTGCCGATTTTGTATAAATTTTGCTGATTTTATCAGCACGCAAAAACAAAGAAAAACCGCATTGTAAAGCGGTTTAGCTAAACAATGCGGAATTTCTTGTGGTTTGCCTATGGCGGAGAGGAAGGGATTCGAACCCTTGTGGGGTTTCCCCCAAACGGTTTTCAAGACCGCCTCGTTATGACCGCTTCGATACCTCTCCGAATATAATGCCGAAAACTCTCCGACAGAATAATATTATACACGAAAAAAGGCGGTTTGTCAAGAGCTTTTTGCGAAATTGGGGTTGAAATTTTGGCGCGATTACGATATAATAGTATACAGCAGTTTAAGGGGGAACGGTCATGAGCAATGTAACATATCAGTATATAAAAACGAACAAGGACGTGCAGACGTACATAAACTATGCGGATGCGGCGCTGTCGTCGATAGGCTATACGGAGCACTCCAACGCGCATGTGGAGCGCGCCGCGGCGACCGCGTTCATGATACTCGACACGCTCGGGTACGACGCGCGGACGTGCGAGCTGGCGCAGATAGCGGCGTATATGCACGACATCGGCAACGTAGTGAACAGGGTAGACCACGCGCAGACGGGCGCCGTAATGGCGTTTCGGCTGCTCGACCGCCTCGGAATGCCCGCGGACGAGATAGCGCGCATAATCTCTGCTATCGGCAACCACGACGAGGGCAGCGCCGCGCCCGTAACGCCCATAGCGGCGGCGCTTATCATCGCGGACAAGTCGGATGTCCGCCGCAGCCGCGTGCGCCCCGCGGAGCGCGAGCAGGCGGCGACCACCAACGCTCCGCCCGCCGATATCCACGACCGCGTCAACTACGCCGTTGAGAGCTCCTCGCTGGCGTTTTCGGACGATAAAAGGGAGCTTATCCTCACGCTGAAGATCGACCTTAAAATCAGCTCCGTCATGGAGTATTTCGAGATATTCCTGTCGCGAATGAGCCTCTGCAAGACCGCCGCAAGCTCCCTCGGCGTGAATTTCGGGCTGGTCGTCAACGGCTCGAGGATACTGTAAAATGCTCGGCTCGCTGTTGGCAGTTTTCTATAATTGCGTTGAAAATTTTTATAAAAAATGCACAAAAATAAAAAACCTATTGCAATTCATCAAAATATAGTGTAAAATATAATCAGCGCTTAAAAGCCGTATTGACTTCCATATATTGACAGGAGATAAGGGCAATGAATATGTGTTTATCGTTTGGAAATTTGGCTGATGTTTACGGAATAAGTGCATACAAAATCCGATTTTAGACCTTAGCTGTATACGAAATACAGCTATTTTTATTTTGAGAGGAGATAATTATGTCAGCAAAGAAGGTTGCCGTTATTATGGGCAGCGACAGCGACTGGCCCGTTGTAAAGAAAGCCGTCGTCGAGCTTAAAAGCTACGGTGTGGAGTACGAATGCCGCATTATGTCGGCGCACAGAACGCCGCGGCTGGTGTGCGATTTCGCGGAGAACGCCAAGTCGGCGGGCTTCGGCGTGATAATCTGCGCGGCGGGCATGGCGGCGCACCTCGCGGGTGTCGTCGCGGGGCATACCACATTGCCCGTTATCGGCATTCCGTGCAGCTCGAGCAACCTTGACGGGCTGGACGCGCTGCTGGCGACGGTGCAGATGCCGTCGGGGATACCCGTGGCTACCGTGGCGGTCGACGGCGCGAAAAACGCCGCTATCCTCGCGCTGCAGATACTCGCGGTGACGAACGACGCGCTCGCGGCGCAGCTTTCCGTTACCAAGCGGCAGATGATCGACCAAATCGCCGAAAAGGACAGAAAGCTGCAGCTTGAGCTCGAGGACCTGTAATTCAACCGTAAGTTGAATTATCGCGCCGACTGTTAAAACGGGTTATTGCCTCGGACGGGCGCTTTGTGGTAAAATAAAGCCGAAAGGAAGTGGTCAAATGAACACTGTCGGCAAAAATATCCACGCGCTGCGAAAGCGGAACGGCTTTACGCAGGAGGAGCTCGCGGGGCGCTTGGGAGTGAGCTTTCAGGCGGTGAGCAAGTGGGAGAACGGAGCGACCGCTCCCGATATCTCGCTGCTGCCCGAGCTTGCCGCGGCGCTCGGGACGAGCATTGACGCGCTGCTGGGCTACGCCGCGGAGAAAAAGACCTCCGCGTGGTACGAGGAGCGCTACAAGGGCGCGGAGTACTACTGGGGCGTCAAGCCGTCGTTTATGTGCCTTGAGATACTGCGCATACTGCCGCCCGACAAGCCGCTGCGAGTGCTTGACGCGGGCTGCGGCGAGGGCAAGGACGCGGTTTTCTTCGCGAAGAACGGCTACAAGGTGAGCGCCTTCGACGTCACAAAGTCGGGAATTGACAAGGCAAAGCGCCTTGCGGAGCGGCACGGAGTGGAGATAGACTTCTTCCGCGCGGATATCCTCGATTATCGGCTCGAAAGGGAGTTCGACGTGATATTCTGCTCGGGAGCGCTGCATTACGTTCCCGAGGGACTGCGCGGAGAAGTTCTCGGCAACTGGAAACGGCACACGGCGGCGGGCGGCGTTAACGCGCTGAACGTGTTCGTCGAAAAGCCGTTTATCCCGAGACCGCCCGACCACGAGCCCGAGGTTCACCGAAACTGGCTCTCGGGAGAGCTTTTCGGGCATTATCACGACTGGAAATTCGAGCGCTGCGAGGAGGTCATTTTCGACTGTAACAGCAGCGGCGTGCCGCATAAGCATTGCATGGATACTTTGATAGCTCTGCGTGTCGAAAGCGAAAATGAACATATTTTGAGGGAGGAGCATGGTCATGGATAACTTCGGATTCAACGAAATGCAGGCTATACAGAGGGAGCTTCGGGAAAAGTACAAGGACAAATGGGGAGAGCTTTACCCCGAAAAAGCGATCGGACAGCTTCTGTGGCTTTACGGCGAGCTTGGCGAGGTGAGCGACGTGATCAAGAAGAACGGCTCCGAGGCTATTTTAAACGACAAGGCGGTGCGCGGACATTTTATCGAGGAGCTTTGCGACGTTATGATGTATTTCAACGACATAATGCTGTGCTATTCGGTATCTCCAGAGGAATTGAGGGAGGCATATCTGAAAAAGCATGAAATAAATATGTCAAGGTGGTACGTCACGTGAAAAATCTCTTAATCGACCGTGCGAATGAATTTTTTAAATTTATATATGGAGGAATTAAAAATGACTAACGTTACAAAGGGCGAACAGCTCTACGAGGGCAAGGCAAAGAAGGTTTTCGCGACGAGCGACCCCGATCTGGTCATCGTGGACTACAAGGACGACGCTACGGCGTTCAACGGCGAGAAGAAGGGCACTATCGTCGGAAAGGGCGTTATCAACAACAAAATGACGAACTATATGTTCGGCTTGCTCGAAAAGGAGGGCGTTCCCACGCACCTTGTCGAGGAACTTTCCGACCGCGAGACGCTCGTGAAAAAGGTCGAGATAGTTCCGCTGGAGGTAATCGTCAGAAACGTCGCGGCGGGCAGTTTTTCCAAAAAATTGGGAATTGAGGAGGGGCGCAAGCTCTCCTGCCCGACGCTGGAGTTCAGCTACAAGAACGACGACCTCGGCGACCCGTTCATCAACGATTATTATGCGCTCGCGCTCGACCTTGCGACCAAGGAGGAGATAGACGCCATCGCGAAGTACGCGTTTAAGGTCAACGAGTTTATGCTCGGGTTCTTCAAGAAGATAAACGTCGACCTCATCGACTTCAAGATAGAGTTCGGGCGCTTTCACGGCAAGATACTGCTCGCCGACGAAATTTCGCCCGACACTTGCCGTTTCTGGGATTCCACAACTCACGAAAAGCTTGATAAGGACCGCTTCCGCCGCGATATGGGCGGCGTAGAGGACGCGTATAACGAGATGATGAACCGTATTTTCGGCAAAAAGTGATTTGCAAGGGTGAATTAAAGATGTTCAATAGTATTCACGAGGAATGCGGGGTTTTCGGCATTTACACCAACAAGCCCACCAACGTCGCGAGCTCCGCGTATTTCGCGCTGTACGCATTGCAGCACCGCGGGCAGGAGAGCTGCGGCATCGTAGTCAACGAGCGCGGCGTTTTCAAGACCCACAAGGGCTTGGGACTGGTGAACGAGGTGTTTTCGCAGCGCGTTCTGGACGAGTTCGAGGACGGGCGCATAGCCGTCGGGCACGTTCGCTATTCGACGACGGGCAACGTCAACACCGCCAACTGTCAGCCGCTTACCGTTCGGCACATCAAGGGCGCGCTGGCTATCGCTCACAACGGGAATTTGCTGAACGCGCTCGACCTGCGCCGCGAGTTCGAGCTGAACGGCGCTATATTCCACACCACGAGCGATACCGAGGTCATTTCCTACGCGATAACGCGCGAGAGACTGGAGTGCGGCTCGATACAGGAGGCTGTGGAGCGCGCCATGCACAAGATAAAGGGCGCGTACTCGCTGTGCGTGATGTCGCCGAAAAAGCTGATAGCGGCGCGCGACCCTCACGGGTTTCGACCGCTCTGTCTGGGGGCGCTGCCGAACGACGAGGGCTTTGTCATCGCAAGCGAGACCTGCGCTCTCGACAGCATAGGAGCGCGGTTCGTCCGCGATATCGAGCCCGGGGAGATAGTGGTTATCGACGAGAACGGCATTGACAGCATCAAAACGCACTGCGGTCGGCAAAGCTCGATGTGCGTGTTCGAGTTCATATACTTCGCCCGACCCGATTCCGTTATTGAGGGCGCGTCCGTGCATAAGGCAAGGCTCCGCGCGGGACATTTCCTTGCCGAGGAGCACCCGTGCGAGGCGGACGTGGTCATCGGCTGCCCCGACAGCGGTCTGGACGCTGCGCTCGGGTTCTCTCAAGCCTCGGGGATACCCTACGGCGTGGGATTCATCAAGAACCGCTATATCGGCAGAACGTTCATTCAGCCGACGCAGGGCATGCGCGAGAACTCCGTGCGCATAAAGCTGAACGCGATACGCGAGACGGTCGAGGGCAAGCGCGTGGTGCTCGTCGACGACAGCATTGTCCGCGGCACGACCTCCGCTAAGGTCGTAAAGCTGCTGCGCAACGCGGGCGCTAAGGAGATACACATGCGCATCTCCGCGCCGCCGTTCGTTTCGGAGTGCTATTTCGGTACCGACATCGACAGCAAGGAGAACCTCATCGCGAACAAGCACACCGTTGCCGAGATAGCGAACATCATCGGCGCGGACAGCCTCGGGTTCCTCAGCACCGACGCGGTCATAAAGATAGCCGAGGGCGCGGGCTGCGGCTTCTGTCGCGGCTGCTTCACGGGGAAATATCCCGTGGACGTTCCCGACGAGTTCCCGAAGGATAAGTTCGAGACCAAATTCGAGGAGTAACGGGCGCGTATGACGGGTCTGTATTTCAGCGGCACGGGGAACACAGAATTTTGTGTTGAAAGATTTCTCGCAAGAACGGGCGGAAAAGCGTACCGCATTGAGGACAAGGCGGCTGTCCGGGCGCTTTCGGAGGACGGCGATATCCTGTTTGCGTACCCCGTTTATTACAGCAATATGCCGAAGCTCGCGCATGATTTCATAACCGAAAATTCCACGCTGTGGCGTGAGAAAAACGTGTTTATCATCGCGACCATGGGGCTGTTCAGCGGCGACGGCGCGGGCGTATCGGCGCGGTTTTTGAAGAAGTTCGGCGCGAACGTTACGGGCGGGCTGCATATAAAAATGCCCGACTGCATAGGGGACGTCGCTCTGCTGAAAAAGCCGCCCGAGGAGAATGCGAGGATAATCTCGGAGGCTGCCGCCAAAGCCGACCGCGCCGCGGAGGCTTTTCTCGGCGGGAAACCGCCGCGCGACGGTCTGAACGCGCTTTGTCACATCGCGGGGCTGTTCGGTCAGCGGCTGTGGTTTTACAATAAGACGAAAAACTACGCGAGCGCTCCGAAGATAGACGGCGCGAAATGCGTCGGGTGCGGGGCTTGCGAAAAGGTCTGTCCGACGGGGAATATCGGCGTGACAAATGGCAGGGCGATCTCGGGAAACAAATGCACGATGTGCTACCGCTGTTTCTCGGAATGTACGCAAAAGGCGGTCACGGTCATCGGAAAACGAGTGATCGTTCAGTATAAGTTTGAAAATTATAAGGAGCTAATATGAAAAGTTACAGCGAAAGCTACAAGGCGGCGGGCGTTGACGTAACGGCGGGCTACGAGTCCGTGCGGCTGATGAAAAACGACGTCGAGAGGACGAAGATACCCGGCTGCATTTCGGGGATAGGCGGCTTCGGCGGGCTGTTTATGCCCGACCTGAGCGGAATGACCGAGCCCGTTCTCGTCAGCGGCACTGACGGCGTCGGCACCAAGCTGAAAATCGCCATGCTGATGAACAAGAACGACACTATCGGCATCGACTGCGTGGCGATGTGCGTGAACGACATCATCTGCTGCGGAGCTAAGCCGCTGTATTTTCTGGATTATATCGCGATAGGGAAGAACGTCCCCGAAAAGGTCGCCGAGATAGTCAAGGGCGTCGCGGACGGCTGCGTTACGGCGGGCTGCGCGCTCGTCGGCGGCGAGACCGCCGAGCACCCCGGCATGATGCCCGAGGACGAATACGACATTGCGGGCTATTCGACGGGCATTGTCGATAAGTCCAAGATAATCGACAACAGTCAAATAAAGGTCGGCGACGCCGTTATCGGCATTGCCTCAAGCGGCGTACACTCCAACGGTTTCTCGCTCGTGCGCAAGGTGTTCAACATCAACGACCGGAATCTCAACAGCTTCGTGCCCGAGCTCGGGCAGTCGCTCGGCGAGGCGCTGCTCACGCCGACGAGGATCTACGTCAAGCCCGTGCTGGAGCTTATTGAAAAGCTCCCCGTAAAGGGCGTCTCGCACATCACGGGCGGCGGGTTCTACGAGAATATCCCGAGAATGCTCCCCGAGGGTATCTCCGCCAAGATAACCAAGGGCAGCTGGGATATCCCTCCTATATTCGCGCTTATCCAAAAGGAGGGTAATATCAGCGGGCACGATATGTTCAACACGTTCAATATGGGCGTGGGAATGGCTGTCGTTGTCGACGGGGAGAACGCCGAAAGAGCCGTGGAGATACTTGGCGCGAACGGCGAGAAGGCGTTCGTTATCGGCGAGACCGTTTCGGGCGATGACGGGGTCGTTTTCGATAATTGACAATATTTGTCAAGGCGTCGTTTTCGTGATGGCGCCTTAAATTGCTTTAAGAGGTGCTTATGGGATTTTTTGGCAGGCTGTTCGGAAAGAAAACGCCCGAGGTCTCGGAAAAGACCTTGAATTTTACAATCGATATTCAGGGCGACTGCTTTATCATAAACGGCAGCCGCCTTGAGGTGCCGATGCACATAGACGCGCTTGCGGCTGTGCTCGGCGAGCCGCGCAGGGTGAGCTTCAAGACCAAGCTCGAGGACAGGGAGTTCCTCGAGCGGCTGCACGGCGAGCCCGTCACGGACAGAGTGAACTACGCTTGGGACGAGCTGGGGCTTATGTGCTACACATACAACGGAAAGGTAGTAAATACGTTCGGGATATGCTTTCGCGGCGGCAAGTCCCCGTCTAATCCCAAGGGGCTGTTCGGCGGCACCGTGCTTATCGGCGGGCAGCCGTGGTTTCCCGTTATGATGAGCGGAGAGGACTGCGAGGTCCTGCGCGAACTGTATTTCGGGGAATATCTGCTCACGGCGGAGTACGCGGACTTCGACCAAGACGACGGCACGCGCACGGAAAAGGACTTCACGGGCATTGAGATACAGCTTAAAAACGGTTAGCGGGTGCATATCCGAGAAAGGACTTTTGTTATGAAAATAGCGGTTGTATACTATTCGCTGGAGGGCAACACGAAATTTGCGGCGGAAAAAATCGCCGAGAGATTGGGTGCAGACCCGATCGAGCTGAAATGCGTAAAGGCGTTCCCGACAGGCAAGGTCGGCAAGTTTTTTTGGGGCGGAAAAAGCGTTGCATTCGGAGAAAAGCCCGAGCTTATGCCGTACGGCTTTAACGCGGACGATTACGACGTTGTGGTGATAGGCTCGCCCGTCTGGGCTTCAAAATATGCGTCGCCGTTAAAAACATTTTTTGCGGAAAACGACATTTCAGGTAAAAGGCTCGGTTTTTTTGTCTGCTCTGCGGGAGGAAAAACCGACAAGTGTTTCGCGGAAATGAAACGCGGCGCGAAACAAGAGGGCGCTGCGACGCTTAGCCTGATCGACCCGCTGAAAAAGCAGACTCCCGAAAACGACGCGAAAATAGACAAGTTCTGCGAAAGGCTGAAGGAGGCTTTATGAAAAACATCGTTGTTCTGGTTTCGGGCGGCGGAACGAATTTGCAGGCGCTTATCGACGCGGAAAAGCGCGGCGAGATAAGGGGCGGCAGGATAACCTGCGTCATCTCGTCGAGGGCGGACGCGTTCGCGCTCGAGCGCGCGAGGACTGCCGATATCCCGACGGTCGTTATCCCGCGGAAGGACTATTACAGCAATAAAATGTACAGCGAGGCTATCCTCGCGGAGCTGCAAAGGCAAAGCGCCGACCTTATCGTGCTGGCGGGCTTTATGACGATACTCGACGAATGTGTTACCGCGGCGTACCCGTACAGAATTATCAACGTCCACCCCGCGCTTATCCCGAGCTTTTGCGGCGAGGGCTTTTACGGGCTGCGCGTTCACGAGGCGGCGCTGGAGTACGGCGTTAAGGTCTCGGGCGCGACTATCCATTTCGTCAACGAAAAAGCCGACGCGGGCGCTATCATTCTGCAGGGCGCCGTCAACGTTGCCAACGACGATACTCCCGAAAGCCTGCAAAGGAAAATAATGGAAAACGTCGAGTGGAAGCTGTTGCCGAAAGCCGTTTCGCTGTTCTGCGAGGACAGGATAGTCATAAGGGACGGCAGGGCGTATGTTGATTTTAAGGAGTAATTATGAGTGATAAGTATTCACTTTGCGAGAGCAGAGCGTATTTCGGCTGTCTGGACGGGCGGCTGAGGTCGCCGCTTTTCGGTCGGGAGATAGAGTTTCTGGTAAAGGGCAATGACGAGATCTACGCGCGGCGGTGTGCGGAGTATTTCGAGAAGATAACCGCGGAAAATCTCGCGGAATATCCCGTGCTGAACGCGCTTTTCGGGGCTCTCGGGGAGTACGTCGTCGACCTGCTGGACGAACGCGGCGACGAGCTGGAGCTCGGGGATTTTACGTATGACGAGGGCTCGTCCGTCGCCGACCTGCTGAAAGCGCTCACGCCCGCCGCGCTGACGTTCGAGAGGTCGCCCTATCATTCCGAGGAGGAGTGCCCTATCGCTTTCGGCGTCAAGCTCGGCTTCGACCCCATTGCCGACGAGTATATGGAGATAGTCATGCGCGGCGTTACAGCCGTCTACGCGGGCGAGTACCGCGGAGTGAGCCCGTGGAACGACAAGATACTCAAGAAGAAGTGGAACTACGCGAGGGGTATATAATGAACGAGCAGAAATTCACGGGAAAGGCGGAGCTGTACGAAAAATTTCGTCCGAGTTATCCCGACGGGCTTATCGATTTCCTCTACGGGAACGCGCGGTGCGATAACGTCGCCGATATCGGCGCGGGCACGGGAAAATTCACGCGCTGTCTGCTGAAAAAGCCGTGGAACGTCACCGCCGTGGAGCCGAACGCCGATATGCGCTCAAAGCTCGCGGATGTCGAGGGGATAACGATAATCTCCGCTCCCGCCGAGGAAACGGGGCTGCCCGACGGGTCGGTCGGCTTGGTGACGGCGGCGCAGGCGTTCCACTGGTTCGACGAGGAGCGCTTCAAGGCGGAATGCAAACGCATTTTAACGCCGAACGGACAACTCGCGGTAATTTATAACGAGCGCAGTTATGACGGCTGCGAGATAGCAAGCGTGCGCGACGAGATATGCCGAAAATATTGCGGCGCGTTCCATTCGGGACACGTTGGAAAGCGTTCGGGCGAAGAGGGAGACAGATTTTTGAGGAATGAGTATTTTAGCGAGGTCAAGGTCTTTAGCTGTTCAAACGACGTTGAAACGGATATCGGCGGCTTTGTCGGAGACACGCTCTCGCGCTCCTACGCGCTTAAAGAGGGCGACGATAATTTCAAAGCGTTTGTCGGGGAACTGGAAAACGTTTTCACAAGGTTCGCGAAAAACGGCAAAGTCACCGTGAAATATAATACAAATTGCTATTTAGGCAGCTTATAATACAGGAGGTAATTATGATAACACTTGACAAGGAACTGAACTCCCTCGCCTACCACGGCAGAGGGATAATCATCGGCAAGAGCGCCGACGGCAAAAAGGCGGTCATCGCGTACTTCATCATGGGGCGCAGCGAAAACAGCCGCAACCGTGTCTTTATCGAGGAGGGCGACGGCATTCGCACGCAGGCGTTCGACGAGAGCAAAATGACCGACCCGCACCTGATAATCTACGCGCCCGTGCGCGTTCTCGGCAACAAGACGATCGTCACCAACGGCGACCAGACCGACACTGTCTACGAGGGCATGGACAGGCAGCTCACATTTGAGGAGAGCCTGCGCTCGCGCACGTTCGAGGACGACGCGCCGAACTTCACGCCGCGTATCTCGGGCATTGTGCATCTCGAGGGCGGAGCGATGAACTACGCGATGTCGATACTTAAATCCGCTAACGGAGACGACAAGTCCACGCGGCGCTATACGTTCGCGTACAGCGACCCGATAAGCGGACAAGGCAGCTTTATACATACCTACGCGGGCGACGAGGAAAACGGCAGGCTGCCGAGCTTCGCGGGCGAGCCCAAGGACGTCGTTATCCCCGATATGAGCCTCGACGAGTTCACGAATTTCGTCTGGACGAGCCTCAACGCGGACAACAAGGTCTCGCTGTTCACGCGCTATATTGACCTCGCGTCGGGCAAATTCGAGAGCCGCATCGTCAACAAAAACAAGTAGGGGAGCCTATGGAGATAATCAACGAGGCAAGCGGGAAATTCAAGGACAAGCAGAACGAGCTTTGCGGCTTTCTGTTTGATATTCTGCGGCAGCTTAACGAGCTGGAAGCCGAGGTAAATGCCCGCAGCGAGGAGCTCAAAAAGCAGCGTCCCGAGCCGCATATCATAGCGCCCGGAGAGGAAGAACTTTGGGATGAGTACGAGCGGCGAACAGGCGAGATTGTAAGACCCGTCTGTACCGAGAAGCTGCTTAAACGGCGTTACGGCGGAGAATTTGGCAACCCGTCGAAGTACGCATATGTTGACGGAGATTGCAAGGCAGTCTTTTCAATGAAGTCGGCGGGCAAGGCGGTCGTGGTCGTGTATTTCACAAAGGGCACACCGCAAATGCACAAGTTTGTGCTGAAAAGCGCGGACGGCGGCTGGCTGCTCGACGAGATGTACTACGGTTTTCAAAGCAGTCCCGACAAGTGGTATGCGTATTCGATCAGATGAGGTGAATTATGGAAATAATCAACGAGGCAAGCGAGAAATTCAAGAACAGGCAGGACGAGCTTTGCGGCTTCCTGTTTGACGTATTAAAGCAGATTGACGTGCTTGAAAAGGAGATTTGCGAGCGCGGCATGGAGCTTCGAAGGAAAGCGGACGAAAGCGGTCTCCCCCAAAGCCAGATGCCGCCCGGAGACAAGGAGCTTTGGGAGGAATACAGGCGGCGCATGGGCGAGATAGTAAAGCCCGTCTGCACGGAAAAGCTGTTAAAGCGCGGCTGCGCCGGTTCTCACGGGAAGCCGTCGAAGTACGATTACATAAACGGCGAGTGCACGGTGGATTTCATTATGAAAACCGCCGCCAGAGCCACGGTCATAGCGCATTTTATGAGCGGCATAGCGCAGAAGCACAAATTCGTCCTGCGCGACGTCAACGGCAAATGGCTCATCGACGAGGTCTATTACGGCTTCGAGAGCGACGGCGACAAGTGGTATGTGAGCAATATTCGCTAGAGGCAAGAGGCAAGAGAGCGCCGAATACGTGAATTGAGAGCCGCGCGAAAAGAAAAGTCGTAAAGCTTACGCCTTACGACCTTGTTTCCATTGCCTTGAGTTTTTCTATCAGCTCGTCGATTTTCTTTTTTTCCGCGTCGTCCACAGTGGCTTTTACGCGTTCGAGATAATTTATGTTATCCAGAACGTCGCCAACGGTCAAAGATTTTGACGGCATACCGTCCACCTCTTTTCGGTATTCTTTATTTGAATTATAGCATATTAAAAGAGGTTTGTCAATATTTAAATGTTAACAATTTACAGGAGGATTTTTTATGAACGAACTGGAATTAAAATACGGCTGCAACCCCAACCAAAAGCCGTCGCGCATTTTTATGGAGAGCGGCGAGCTTCCGATTGAGGTATTAAACGGCAAGCCCGGCTACATCAACTTTATGGATGCGTTCAACGGCTGGCAGCTCGTCAAGGAGCTTAAAGCCGCGACGGGTCTCCCCGCGGCGACATCTTTTAAGCACGTTTCCCCCGCGGGAGCGGCTATCGGCTTGCCGCTCACGGAGACCCTCGCCAAGATATACTGGGTGGACGATCTCGGCGAATTAAGCCCATTGGCGTGCGCCTACGCGAGCGCGCGCGGCGCGGACAGAATGTCCAGCTACGGGGACTTTATCGCGCTGTCGGACAAATGCGACGTGTCGACCGCGCGGATAATACAGCGCGAGGTCTCGGACGGCGTTATCGCGCCCGATTACGAGCCCGAGGCGCTTGAGATACTCAAATCCAAGCGCAAGGGAACGTATAACATAATCAAGATAGACCCCGACTATACTCCCGACCCGATAGAGCGCAAGCAGGTGTTCGGCATCACATTCGAGCAGGGACGCAATGAGCTCGTCATCAACGACGCGCTGTTCGCGAACCGCCCCACCAAGAACAAAAATATCCCCGAAAGCGCCCTGAACGACCTCGCGATAGCGATGATAACGCTGAAATACACGCAGTCCAACTCGGTAGCCTACGCGTGCGGCGGACAGGCTATCGGCATAGGCGCGGGTCAGCAGAGCCGTATTCACTGCACGCGCCTTGCGGGAACAAAGGCGGACAACTGGTATCTGCGGCAGTCCCCGACGGTAATGGAGCTGCAATTCGTCGACGATATCCGCCGCGCCGACCGCGACAACGCGATAGACCTGTACATCGGCGAGGACTACATGGACGTGCTTGCCGAGGGCGAGTGGCAGAAGATCTTCAAGGTCAAGCCCGAAATATTCACACGTGAGAAAAAACGCGAGTGGCTCGACACCATGAAAGGCGTTGCGCTCGGCTCGGACGCGTTCTTCCCGTTCGGCGACAACATCGAGCGCGCCCATAAGAGCGGCGTGGAGTTCATCGCGCAGCCGGGCGGCTCTATCCGCGACGACAACGTAATCGAGACCTGCGACAAATACAACATCGCAATGGCGTTCACGGGGATAAGGCTGTTCCACCACTGAATATCAAAAACGCTCTTGTTTCGGGGGCGTTTTTTGCGGTTTTTTGCAGTCTTTTTTGAACGAAAAAAGCGGTATTTTTTTAAAGCCGAAATTTTCCGCGAGAAAAACGCTGCCGAAATGTCGAAAAACAGCTCTGTAATAACAATTATCGGCGGTCGAAAAACCGCCGATAAGCTTCAAAAAACGCCGCGAATTAAACGCGAAACCGTGCTGCTTTCAGCGCGGTCTGCGGTTTATGTCGTCGGTTGAGCCTGCAATGTAGTCTATGGAAACATTGTACAGCTGCGACAGCTCCACCACGCGCTCGAACGGTATCGGGCGACGGTCGTTCTCGTACTGCGCGTAGTAGCTCTGGCTGGTTTTGAGGTAGTTAGCGACCTCGCTTTGGGTCAGCTCGTTTTTCTCGCGCAAAATTCTCAGTCTTTCTCCCGTTTTCATTTTCTTGTCCTCTCATATGTATTTGTATAATTGGAAAATTATACCATAAGAGGCTTTGTAAATTCTGCGAGTTAGTTTAAATGTGAACTAAATTAGTTCATATTTAGACTAAGGTATTGAACTTTTCCCGATAATGTTATATAATGGTAAGCGGAATTTCCATTATCTTTTTTACGGGAGGACAAAATTATGAAAAAGTATTCAGCGGCGCTGCTTGCGGCGGTTATGGCGGTTTCCTTGACGGGGTGCGGCTTGGGTGAGAGGGGCGGCTCGAGCTCGTCTCAAAGCTCGACATCAAGCTCCTCGTCGTCCGTGAGGTCAAGCGAAAGCTCGTCGGAAAGCAGCACGGGCGTTCCCGAGGAGAGCTCTTCGGAGAGCAAACCCGAGGAAAGCAGCGCGTCGGAGCAAAGCTCTTCGGAGAGCATGCCCGAGGAAAGCAGCACCTCGGAGCAAAGCACCGAGCCCGAGGAGAGCTCGTCGGGCGGCATTCTTAGCGGTATCATTGACGGACTTTCAATAGAGGGGGTCTACAACGATTATGCAGAGCAGATAGAGGATACGGCGGAGGAATATCTGGATAAGATAAACTCAAGCAGCGGGAGTGATATAGACGTCCTTGCGGATATTGCCGCCGAAGGCATTGATAAAATGGCGGATTTGTGCGCCGAGGGCATCGATAAAATGGCGGACAGGGCGCTTTTAAACGCAGTTGATTACGGCGAATATTCCACTAAGCTCACCACGCTTTATACAACAAAATCCACCGAGCTTACAAGTGCCTATATGAACGCGGGCGTGGGAAGTATTTTCAGCGGCTTTGATTTTGATTTTGGATTTTAATGTTTTGCTAAATTGCTCCGATAAAGTTAAGCGGAAGAAATTCCGCTTAATTTTTTGTGAAATTGTTGACAAGCCGCACAATATGTTGTATAATATAAAGTAAGGGAGTAGACTTTACAAAAGGAGAATAACTATGGGACTTACATTGACCGAAAAAATAATCAAGGCGCATATCGTCGACGGCGAAATGACCAAGGGCACGGAGATAGGCTTGCGGATTGACCAGACCCTCACGCAGGACGCCACGGGAACCATGGCGTATCTGCAGTTCGAGGCTATGGGCGTCGACCGCGTAAAGACCGAGCGTTCCGTCGCGTATATCGACCACAACACGCTCCAGAGCGGCTTCGAGAACGCCGACGACCACCGCTTTATCGGCTCTGTCGCCAAAAAGCACGGCATCTGGTTCTCGCGCCCCGGCAACGGCATTTGTCATCAGGTGCATCTGGAGCGCTTCGGCAAGCCAGGCAAGACCCTTATCGGCTCGGACAGCCACACCCCCACGGGCGGCGGCATCGGCATGCTGGCAATGGGCGCGGGCGGTCTGGACGTTGCCGTGGCAATGGGCGGCGGCGCTTATTACATAACCATGCCCAAGGTCGTCAAAATCAACCTCACGGGCAGGCTCAACGATTGGGTGTCTGCTAAGGACGTTATTCTGGAAGTCCTCCGCCGTCTGACAGTCAAGGGCGGCGTAGGCAAGGTAATGGAGTACACGGGCGAGGGCGTGAAGTCGCTGTCCGTGCCCGAGCGCGCCACTATCACGAATATGGGCGCGGAGCTCGGCGCTACCACGTCGATTTTCCCGTCCGACGAGACCACGCTGAAATTCCTCAAGGCGCAGGGTCGCGAGGAGGACTACGTTGAGCTCGCTGCTGACCCCGACGCGGTCTACGACGAGGAGGTCGAGATAAACCTCTCCGAGCTCGTTCCACTGGCGGCTTGCCCTCATTCCCCCGACAACGTTAAGACCGTCGAGGAGATAGGCAAGATAAAGATAGATCAGGTCTGCATAGGCTCGTGCACCAACAGCTCATTGCAGGATTTGAGAAAGGTCGCGCATATCCTCAAGGGCAAGACCGTTCACCCCGACGTATCGCTGGCTATCGCGTGCGGCTCCAAGCAGGTGTTCAATATGCTCGCGGACGGCGGCGAGCTGTCGATACTCATCGACGCGGGCGCGCGCATTCTCGAGAGCGCCTGCGGTCCGTGCATCGGCATGGGGCAGTCCCCGAATTCCAAGGGCATTTCCCTGCGCACGTTCAACCGCAACTTCGAGGGGCGCAGCGGCACCAAGGACGGGCAGATTTACCTCGTTTCCCCCGAAACGGCAGCGATTTCCGCTGTTACGGGCGTGTTCACCGACCCGAGGACCGTCGGCGAAATGCCGCCCTACGTAATGCCCGAGAAGTTCCTCATCAACGACAATATGGTAACGCCCCCCGCTTCCGTCGAGGAAGCTCCGAGCGTTGAGGTGCTGCGCGGTCCGAACATCAAGCCGTTCCCCGTTAACAAGCCCCTCGCGGAGACTATCGAGAGCGGCGTAACGCTGAAGGTCGGCGACAACATCACCACCGACCACATCATGCCCGCGGGCGCGAAGATACTGCCGCTGCGCTCTAATATCCCCGCGATTTCCGAGCACTGCTTCGCGGTCTGCGACGAGACGTTCCCGAAACGCGCCAAAGAGGCGGGCTCCTCGATAATCGTCGGCGGCGTGAACTACGGTCAGGGCTCGTCGCGCGAGCACGCGGCGCTTGCTCCGCTGTACCTCGGCGTTAAGGCGATAATCTGCAAATCGTTCGCGCGTATCCACCGCCAGAACCTCATCAACAACGGCATTCTGCCGCTGGAATTCGTCAACGAGAGCGACTACGACAAAATCGACCGGGGCGATAAGCTCGTTATCGCGGATATCCGCAGGATAATCGAGACGGACGGCAGGATAATCGTCGAGAACAAGACCAAGGGCTTTTCGTTCGAGGTCAAGTGCGGGCTCTCCGAGCGCGGCAAGGGCATGATGCTCGCGGGCGGTCTGCTGAACTATACAAAGGAGAGCTGAGATGGGATTTGCGGATATGTTCAAGGGTGATCCCTTGAAAAAGATGTTCCGCGGCTACGACCGCGAAGAGCACGAGGATATTCGGCAGGCGGCAGAGCTTATCTCGCACAGCGACCCCGAGGTGATGAAGGCGGTGAACGCCGCGCTCTCCGACCCCGTGAAGTACCTCAAGACGACCGCCGAGCGGCTTTCGGAACGCGGCATCGAGCTTGACGACGAGGACACCCTCGACGATCTCGACGACGATGAAATCCTGTTCCTCTCAATGCTCGACGAGCTGGAAGAGCACGGCTTTGCGTTCGAGTTCGATTGGAAGTGCGAGCTTGGGGACTTTCTGTGGGGTTTGGAGCAGATAAAGGGCTATGAGGCTATCGCCGACGTTCTCAAGACCGTCAAGCCGGACGAGAGCAAGGATATCGAGGCGTGGGGCAAGCAGATAAATGCCGCGCTCGGCGAGACGGCGTGTGTTTGCTACATCGACATCAATTCGGACAGCTACCCGATAACGATATTAAATTATGAAATTCTCGGGGAGTTGGAAATTCCCTTTATTATGGCGATGTAGGAGGTTTTATGGGATTATTCGGCAAAAAGAAAAATCAGCCCGCGGAGCAAGATATGATCGGCAACAGCGAGCTGAAAATGAACCTCGCGGACATGTCGCAGGGCGATAAGCTCATGCGGCTGCAATTCACCGAGGATCTGTTCAAGAGTACCGCGAACGGGTTTTTGAGCCTGCATAACGGAAACTGAATATTTTAGATAAGGAGACTGTTTCAATGGCAAAAATACAAATGACAACGCCGCTCGTCGAAATGGACGGCGACGAAATGACGCGCATTATCTGGAAGATGATAAAGGATATTCTGATATATCCGTACATCGACCTTAAAACCGACTACTACGACCTCGGGCTGGTTCACCGCAACGAGACGGACGACCAAGTGACCGTCGACAGCGCCAACGCCACCAAGAAATACGGCGTGGCGGTCAAGTGCGCGACCATAACCCCGAACGCCCAGCGCGTCGAGGAGTACAAGCTCAAGGAGATGTGGAAGTCCCCGAACGGCACTATCAGAGCCATTCTCGACGGCACGGTTTTCCGCAAGCCCATTCTCGTAAACGGCATAACGCCCTACATACCCACTTGGACAAAGCCGATAACCATCGCCCGTCACGCTTACGGCGACATCTACAAGAACACCGAGCTGAAAGCGCCCCAAGGCAGCAAGGCGGAGCTCGTCATCACGGACAAGGACGGCAAGGAGACCCGCGCCCTTATCCACGATTTCAAGAATTCCGACGGCATCGTGCAGGGCGTTCACAATCTCGACAGCTCCATAGACAGCTTCGCGCGGGCGTGCTTTAACTACGCGCTGGACGCTAAAGAGAACCTCTGGTTCGCGTCCAAGGACACCATCTCCAAGACCTACGACCACCGCTTCAAGGACATCTTCGCGGAGATATACGAGAGCGAATACAAATCCAAATTCGAGGAAAAGGGTATAGAGTACTTCTACACGCTGATAGACGACGTCGTGGCGCGCGTCATACGCTCCGAGGGCGGCTTTATCTGGGCTTGCAAGAACTACGACGGCGACGTTATGTCGGATATGCTCGCGACCGCTTTCGGCTCGCTGGGGCTTATGACGAGCGTTCTCGTGTCGCCCGACGGCAAGTACGAGTACGAGGCGGCTCACGGAACGGTAACGCGCCATTATTACGCGCACCTCAAGGGCGAAAAGACCTCCACGAACCCCATAGCGACCATTTTCGCGTGGAGCGGAGCGCTCCGCAAGAGGGGAGAGCTGGATAATATCCCCGAGCTGCGCGACTACGCCGACAAGCTCGAAAAAGCCTCCGTGCAGACCATGGAGGAGGGCATAATGGACAAGAACCTCGCGGCAATGAGCAAGCTCGAAAACAAGCGCGTCGTCGACACCGAGACGTTCCTTGTCGAGATAAACAGCAGACTTGAAAAGTTAATGGCATAAATTATTCCTATACTGGAGTTGAAAATTATGCAGGATAAAAACATATCAAAGTCCGTCATACGGCGCTTGCCGCGGTATTACCGCTTCCTCGGGGAGCTGCTCAGAGAGGGCGTCGAGAAAATTTCTTCGCGCGAGCTCTCGGAGCGCATGCGGCTGACCGCCTCGCAGATACGGCAGGATCTGAACTGCTTCGGCGGTTTCGGTCAGCAGGGCTACGGCTACAACGTAAAGGAGCTGCGCGACGAGATAGGCGCAATACTGCACCTCGACGACAAGCGCACCGTAATACTCATCGGCGCGGGAAATCTCGGGCGGGCGGTCGCGCTGCATATCGATTTCGAGCGGTACGGCTTCGAGCTTATCGGGGTATTCGACAGGGACGACACGCTTACGGGCGAGAGCATTTCGGCGCAGCCTATCCGCGCAATGGACGAGCTGCGGGCGTTCTGCTCCGAGCAGTGCCCGACAATGGCTGTCCTCTGCATACCGCGCGACGGCGCGGAGGACGTGGTGAAAACGCTGACAGACTGCGGCGTGAGGGCGTTCTGGAACTTCTCGCATTACGATATCCACGCCGATTATCCCGAGGCGGCTGTCGAAAACGTTCATCTCACGGACAGCCTTATGACGCTTTCGTACCTCATGGAGGAAAAGCAGCCCGCAACGGAGAGCTGAACGGAATATCGGGCTTGAAGAGCGCGGACGGTTATCAAGCGTTCGCGCTCTTTTTGTGTAGTTGAAAAGAGGAAAAATGCAGTTAAATGCAGTCAAAAAAGCCGCAGCGCTTTTCATCGTCATCGTCACGGCGCTTTCGCTGACGAAAACCGCCTACGGCGCGGACGACCTCGAAAGCGTTTACAAAGCCGTCGGAGAGACGTTATCCTCGCGCGGCGCGGCGCGGTCTCGCCGTGCCGAGGAATACTGCGAAAATGTTGTAGCCTACGTCCGCTGTTTCGCGTTAATTGCCGAAAGGGGAAATGCAGTTAAATGCAGTTAAATGCAGTCAAAAAAGCCGCCGCGCTTTTTTTCGTCATCGTCACGGCGCTTTCGCTGACGAAAACCGCATACGGCGCGGACGACCTCGAGAGCGTTTACAAAGCCGTCGGAGAGACGATATCCTCGCGCGGCGCTCCCTCGGTAGGCTCGGCGGGCGGCGAATGGGCGGTCATAGGCGCGGCGCGGAGCGGTCTCGCCGTGCCCGAGGAATACTACGAAAATGTTGTAGCCTATGTCCGCGAGCACGCCGACGAAAACGGCAGACTTCACTACGCTAAATCGACCGACAACTCGCGCGTGATACTGGCGCTGACAGCGCTCGGTCGCGACGTGACGGACGTCGGCGGCGTCGACCTGCTGCATGCGCTTTCGGATATCGATTATGTGCAAAGGCAGGGCATAAACGGCTCTATATGGGCGCTGATAGCGCTCGACAGCCGCGGGTACGACGCGCTCCCGACCACGCGGGAGGAACTCGTCGGGGCAATTCTGAACGCGCAGCTGCCCGACGGCGGCTGGAACCTGTCGGGCACAAGCGCCGACCCCGACGTAACGGCAATGGCGCTGACGGCGCTCGCGCCGTATTACGCCGAGGAGCGCGCGGCGGTTGACGCGGCTCTCGCGCGGCTTTCGGAGCTCCAGCTTGACAGCGGC
>JAMPFE010000035.1 GCA_023664705.1 Lachnospiraceae bacterium
TATGGTGACCCGTACGGGAATTGAACCCATGATTCCGCCGTGAAAGGGCGATGTCTTAACCTCTTGACCAACGGGCCGAAGATGGTAGCGGCAGTCGGATTTGAACCAACGACACCCTGGGTATGAACCAAGTGCTCTAGCCAACTGAGCTATGCCGCCATATTAAACGCAATCTTGCGACTAAATTATTATATCACATAACATCAATTTTGTCAAGAGTTTTTAAAAAATTTCCGAATTTGTTAAAATAATTTATTTTTTTGACCGATTTATATGTATATTTCACAAAAAAAGAGCAAAAATATCATTTGTTAATAAAATTGTATTGACAAAGAAATGCGGTTGTGATATAATGTTTATTGTTAATTATTGGGGCGTCGCCAAGCGGTAAGGCAGTGGACTCTGACTCCACCATTTCGAGGGTTCAAATCCTTCCGCCCCAACCAGCGCGAGCTCGCGCAGTCAATCCCATTGTTACGCACAATGGGATTTTTTCGTTTTCGCTGTAAGGTTATAACGAAAATCTTTTTCGTCGGCGTTCAACGCAAAGGCTTTTGTGAGCGCCGCTTCGCGAAATGCCGCAAAACAACGCGGGGTTGACCCACTCGGATATGTCAAATCTTTTCGGTAACGATGTCACAAAAATGCAATTCCCGAATTTTAACTTAAATTTACAAATATTTAACATTGTAAGGCTGCAAAATAAAGGCATAAAAATAACCGTCACTTTTCCCAAAAAGAGAAGTGACGGTTATTTATCGGATTAACTTAATGACATTGCATATTTTATTCGCTCAGCTTTTTGCGGATATACTCCTGAATGGCCTTCGGCGAAGCCGCGCCCTTAAGCGCCTTGTTCGCCTGTCCCATAAAGAACCCGAACACCTTCTGGTCGCCGTTTTTGTACTGCTCGACGGGCTTGGGGTTGTTGGCGATAATCTCGTCGACAACCTTTGCCAGCAAATCGCCGTCCTCCTTTATCCAGAGGTCGCCGCGGTCGGCAATGTCTTTTGGCGAGCCGCCGTTTTCTATCATCTCGCGGAGTATCGCCTTGCCGTTCGCCTGCGAGATTTTATCCGTCTGCATGAACTCGACCAGCCGCGCGAAATCCGCGCCGCCGAATTTAAGCGCGTCCATATCCGCCTCGCCGCGGTTTATGCGGTTCATCAGCTCACCGAGAATGAAATTCGCGACCGCCTTGGGGTTATCGTAGACCGCCAGAGCCTCGTCGAAGAAGTCGCAGATTCGCTTGTCGCCAACGATGATGTCCGCGTCGGTTTTCTTGATGCCGTATTCGTCGACATACCGCGCCACGCGCTGCTCGGGCAGCTCGGGAATGGATTTTTTGATAGCCTCCAGCTCCTCCTCGGTGAAGATAATGGGCGGTATATCGGGGTCGGGGAAGTAGCGGTAATCGTGCGCGTCCTCCTTGGAGCGCATAGCGGTAGTCTCGCCGAGTTGCTCGTTGAAGCGCCGCGTCTGCTGAATAACGCGCTCGCCGCTCTCGAGGAGCTCCTCCTGCCGCTCTATCTCAACCTCGATAGCCCTTGCGATAGCCTTCAGCGAGTTGAGGTTCTTAAGCTCCGTGCGCGTTCCGAGCTCTGTCGAGCCCTTGGGAGCAATGGAAATGTTCACGTCGCAGCGTATGGAGCCCTGCTCCATTTTGCAGTCGCAGATTCCCGCGTATTGCAGCAGCAGCTTTATCTTCTCGACAAACGCAATGACCTCGTCCGCGGAGTGGAAATCGGGCTCGGTAACTATCTCGATAAGCGGTATTCCGCAGCGGTTGTAGTCCGCGAGCGAAACGCGGTTCACGTCGTCGTGGACGAGCTTGCCCGCATCCTCCTCGAGGTGGATGCGGTTAATGCGGATGACCTTGTCCTCGCCGCCGACGCTGATGTTGACCGTGCCCGAAAGGCAAACGGGACGCGGCATCTGCGATATCTGATAAGCCTTGGGCAGGTCGGGATAAAAATAGTTCTTCCTGTCCCATTTCGTGAACCGCGAGATATCGCAGTTCATCACATACCCCGCCTTAATGATGTACTCGACGGCGGTTTGGTTGAGTACGGGCAGCGTTCCGGGCAGACCGCTGCAAACGGGGCAGCAGCGCGAGTTCGGCGTGCCGCCGAATTCCGCCGAGCAGGTGCAGAACACCTTCGATTTCGTCAGCAGCTCCGCGTGAATTTCAAGACCCATAGTGGGAAAATAAGCGCTCATACGTACACCCCCTTACAGCTTCGGAGCAATAGGCTCAAAGCCCTGCTCGAACGCGTCCGCGCATTGCAGAATAGTTTGTTCATCAAAACGCTTTCCGATTATCGACATACCAATCGGCAAGCCGCCGTCCTTTGTATAGCCGCACGTCGTTGAAATTCCCGGCAGCTTGGCGATATTCACGGTAACGGTGCAGATATCCGCCTGATACATCTTAACGGGGTCGCTGTCCTGCGAGCCTATCTTGTAAGCGGGCGTGGGCGCGGTCGGCGTGAGAACGACATCCGCGCTCTCGAAAATTCGGTTATATTGCCTGATTATCTCCTGCTTCAGCGCGAGAGCCTTCTTGTAATACGCGTCGTAGTAGCCGCTGGAGAGCGCGTAGTTGCCGAGGAGAATACGGCGCTTGACCTCCTCGCCGAACCCGCGTGAACGGCTGTCGCGGATAAGCTCCTCATACGTCCTGCCCTCGCCGCGGAAGCCGTACTTTATCCCGTCGAAACGCGAAAGGTTGGAAGCCGCCTCCGCGCAGGCTATCAGATAATACGCGGGGATAGCGTATTTCAGCCCCGGCATGGAGCACTCCACAAGCACCGCGCCCTGCTTTTCAAGCTCGTGAGCGGCGTTCATAACGGCGGTTTTCACCTCGTCGTCGACGCCCTCCGCGTAAAATTCCTTTGGCAGCGCTATCCTCATGCCCTTAATCGGCAGCCCGAGCTTCTCGGTAAAGTCGGGAGTATCGACCCACGCCGAAGTCGCGTCGTGCCTGTCGTGACCGCATATCGCGTTCAGCAGAACGGCGCAGTCGCGCGCGTCGCTGCCGATAGGACCTATCTGGTCAAGCGAGCTCGCGAACGCCACCAACCCGTACCGCGAAACGCGCCCGTAGGTGGGCTTTATGCCCGTAACTCCGCAGAACGACGCGGGCTGACGGATAGAGCCGCCCGTATCGCTGCCGAGAGCCGCGGGAGCCAGCGAAGCCGCCACGGCAGCCGCGGAGCCGCCCGACGAGCCGCCCGGAACGCGCTCCAAATCATAGGGGTTGCGCGTTTTCGCGAACGCCGAGGTCTGATTTGAGCCGCCCATCGCGAACTCGTCCATGGACGTGCGCCCGAGCAGCACGTAGCCCTGCGCGTTCAGCTTGTCGATAACGGTCGCGTTGTACGGCGGGACAAAATTCTCCAGCATGCGGCTCGCGCAGGTCGTGCGCACGCCGTCAATGCAGATGTTGTCCTTTACCGCGAGAGGTATGCCCGTCAGCGCCGAGGACTTCCCCGCGTCGATGAGCTTCTGTGCGTTCTCGGCGTCCGAAAGCGCCTTTTCCTTTGTCACGGTAATGTATGAAAGCAGGTCCTTGTCGACCGCCTCTATTCTCCTGAAATACTCCCCGTAAAGCTCCGCGGCGCTTATCTCTTTGCTGTCGAGCGCCCTGCGGAGATCGCGAATTTTAGCTCTAATCAAGTCCATATGTCCTCCTTATTCCACGACCTTAGGCACAACATAGCAGCCGTCGGTGTTCTCGGCGTTTGAGAGCAGCTTGTCCGTCGGGAAGCTCTCCTCGGGAACGTCGGGGCGCGTATCGCCGAAGCGAATCTCGTTTCCGTCCTTGGTGTCGTCGTAGGTGAGGTCGAACTCCTTTATCTCGTCCATGAGGTCGATGATATCGCTCATCTCGCCCATTACCTTCTTCATGCCCGCCTCGTCGTAGTCGAGCTTTGACAGCTCGCAGAGGTGCTGAATGGTCTTAAGTTCCACAGCCATAATTTTTCCTCTCTTTCGGGATAAATTTATACATTTTATATTATATCCTATTTCCTCCGATTTTTCAAGAGCATTTGCAAAAAAATTTAAGGCAGTGTTAATCGCCGCATTTATCTATCAGCTCCAGCGTCCGTTCGTACCGCTCCGCGTCGGTATCGCAGCCGACAGCGACCGTGATATAGGTCTTTCCGTCCGCGGAGAACGCCCCGATAAGGCAGCAGCCCGCGCGCTCCGTAGTGCCCGTTTTCAAGCCGAACGCGCCCTCGCGGTAATACTCGCTGTCGGGGTCGAGGAGCTTATTGGAGTTCGTCCAAGTGACATTCTCGCCCGACTCGAAAACCGCGTAATATTCGCGCATAGAGGCAATTTCGCGTATCTCGGGCACGGTCAGCGCGTATTCCGCGAGCTTCAGCAGGTCGGAAACGGCGGTGTAATGCGCTTTGTTGTCCCAGCCGTCGGGATTGGCGAAGCGGCTTTTGTCCATGCCGAGCTCCTCCGCGAGGGCGTTCATCAAGCCGCAGAAGTACTCGACCGCCCCCTTGTCCGAGAGCGCTTCGCCGCTCACCCTCCGCGCCGTCGATACGGCGACGGTATACGCCGCGTCGTTCCCCGAGACCAGCAGCATCGCCGCGATGAGGTCGTACAGCCTTACCTCGTGCCCCTGCAGAATAAAGCTGACGCTGGAGTTCGGGTTCACGAGCTCCTGTTCCGAGCCGACCGTGAACACCTCGTCCGCGCTTACATACCGCAGCGCCGTTGCCGCCGTGAGCAGCTTTGTAAGGCTCGCGGGAGCTATCCGCCCGTCGATGTTCTCCGCGTCAAGCAGCTCCCCGTCGTCAACGCAATAAAGCGCGAAAGCCCCGCAAGGCTCGTTCCCGACGGACGCGTCCGCGCAGGACGCAATGCCGAAAAACAAACACAGCGCCGCCGCCAACGCCGCTATTCTCCCGTTCATAAACGCTCACCCCTTTGCAATTTGTCACTATTGTATCAAAAAAGCGCTCCGCAGTCAACAAGTTTTTACAAATGTCACAAAAACGTAATATATCTTAAAATTTTATGACGTTTTCATTACGGCGCTCCATCATCGCGGAATAAAATCGACCGCGAAAACTGCAAGTTTTTCAAAAAAATCTTGCAAAAAAGCACTTGACATTTTATATCAACAGTGTTATAATATCAGTAATGCACAATGTTGAAAAGGCGCGGATTTTGTTTTGTTTAGGGCGTTTATCGGAGATTTCGGCAGCGAGCGGGCCGAAAAGGCTCCCGTGCGGCATTGTGAATTTTTTCCTCCCGCGCAATTGCGCGGAACGGACAATAAGGTCGGTTTTTCCGTCCTATAAAGGAGTAGTGAACTTAATGTTACTGAAAGAGGGAGCAACGCGAATACCCGCGGGCTGCGCGATATCGGGCTTTATAAACAGAAGCGGCAGACGCACCAACGGCAGCGTCATCGTTAATTCGATAGCCTGCATGCACGAGCGCTCAAACGGCTTGGGCGGCGGCTTCGCGGGGTACGGGATATACCCCGAGTACAAGGACCAGTACGCGCTGCACGTTTTCTACAACTCAAGCGAGGCGCGCATCAAGACCGAGGCGTTTCTCGACCGCCACTTCGACGTGGTGAACCTGTCGAGGATACCCGTGCGGAAAAATCCGAACATCACCGACGAGCCGCTCATCTGGCGGTATTTCGTCAATCCGCTGCCCACGAAGCTGCAGGACAGCCAGCTCGACGAGCGCACCTTTGTCGCGCGCTGCGTTATCAACATCAACGATAAGATAGACGGCGCGTATGTGTTCTCGAGCGGCAAGAATATGGGCGTTTTCAAGGCAGTCGGCTACCCCGAGGACGTCGGCGACTTCTACCGTCTGGAGGAGTACGACGGCTGGGCTTGGACGGTCCACGGGCGCTACCCGACGAACACCCCGGGCTGGTGGGGCGGCGCGCACCCGTTCGCGCTGCTGGATTACACCATCGTCCACAACGGCGAAATTTCCTCCTACGACGCCAACCGCCGCTTTATCGAGATGTTCGGCTACAAGTGCAACCTGCTGACCGATACCGAGGTCATTACATATATAATAGACTATCTGCACAGGCGGCTGGAAATGCCGCTGGAGGACGTCGCCAAGGTCATCGCCTCGCCGTTCTGGAGCGAGCTCGACAGCGGCAAGTTCTCCCCCGAGGACACCGAAAAGTACCGCCATTTTCGGAACGTTTACTCAAGCCTTTTGATAACGGGTCCGTTTTCGATAATCTTGGGCTTCAACAACGGCATCATGGCGCTCAACGACAGACTTAAGCTGCGCTCCATGGTCGCCGCCGAAAAGGACGATACGGTGTTCATCTCTTCCGAGGAATGTTCGATAAGGACAATGTGCCCCGACGTGGACAGAATATGGAGCCCGCGCGGCGGAGAGCCTATCATCGTTACGCTCGACAAGAACGCACAGGAAAGGGTGGGAAAATAAGTGATAAATTATATGAACCCTCTTTTTGAGGTTATAAGAGACCCCGACAGGTGCATCAAATGCCGCGTCTGCGAGCGGCAGTGCGCCAACGAGGTACATAAATACGACCCCGAGCTCGACAAAATGGTCGCGGACGAAATGACCTGCGTGGACTGCCAGAGGTGCGTCTGCCTTTGCCCGACGCACGCTATCAAGATACGCCCGAGCGAAAACCGGTTCCGCGAAAACGCCAACTGGAACCATACCGTTATGGACGAAATTTACAAGCAGGCGGGCAGCGGCGGCGTTCTGCTGTCGGCAATGGGCAACCCCAAGGACTACCCCGTTTACTGGGATAAGATACTGCTGAACGCTTCGCAGGTAACGAACCCGCCTATCGACCCGCTCCGCGAGCCCATGGAGACCAAGACGTTCCTCGGGAAGAAGTCGCAGAAAATTTCGTATGACGAGAACGGCAAGGCTCACTTCGAGAAAACGCCGTATCTGGAGCTTGACGTGCCGATAATGTTCTCGGCGATGTCGTTCGGCTCTATCTCCAAGAACGCTCACGAGAGCCTCGCGAGAGCCGCCACGGAGCTTGGCACGTTCTACAACACGGGCGAGGGCGGTCTGCACGAGGATTTCTACAAGTATGGCAAGAATACTATATGCCAAGTCGCTTCGGGGCGTTTCGGCGTGTTCAAGGGCTATCTGGACGCGGGCGCGGCTATCGAGATAAAAATGGGACAGGGCGCAAAGCCCGGTATCGGCGGTCACTTGCCGGGAATGAAGATCAACGACGAAATTTCCAAAACGCGTATGATCCCGAAAGGCACCGACGCTATCTCCCCCGCGCCGCACCACGATATTTATTCTATCGAGGACCTGCGGCAGCTGGTTTTCTCGCTGAAAGAAGCTACCGGCTGGGAGAAGCCCGTTATCGTGAAGGTCGCGGCTGTGCATAATGTAGCGGCGATCGCTTCCGGTATCGCGCGTTCGGGCGCGGACATCATCGCCATCGACGGCTTTAGAGGCGGCACGGGCGCGGCGCCCACGCGCATACGCGACAACGTGGGCATTCCCATTGAGCTGGCGCTCGCGAGCGTTGACTCGCGGCTGCGCGACGAGGGCATCCGCAACGACGTTTCGATCGTCGCGGGCGGCTCAATGCGCTCCGCCGCGGACGTTGTAAAGGCGATAGCGCTCGGCGCGGACGCGGTTTACATCGCCTCGGCGGCGCTGCTGGCGCTGGGCTGTCATCTGTGCCGCTCCTGCAACACGGGCAAGTGCAACTGGGGCATCGCGACCCAAAGAGCCGACCTTGTAAAGCGCCTTAATCCCGATATCGGGTATCAGAGGCTCGTCAATCTCGTTACCGCTTGGGATCACGAGATAAAGGAGATAATGGGCGGCATGGGCATCAATTCCATTGAGGCTCTGCGCGGAAACAGGCTTATGCTGCGCGGCATCGGGCTCAATCAGAAGGAGCTGGATATTCTCGGTATCCAGCACGCGGGCGAATAAGGGGGCAGGATAATGAAAAAGGTTTACGTAAATGAGGACTGGTGTCTCGCCTGTCACCTCTGCGAGTTTTACTGCGCGGCGGCAAACAGCGGCGCGCCCGATATGATAAAGGCGTTCAAAAGCGGCAAAAAGCCCGTTCCGCGTATTCAAGTGGAAGAGGGCAGCGAGGTCAATTTTGCGGTGCAGTGCCGCCACTGCGACGGCAAGGCGTGCGTCAAGGGCTGTATCGCGGGAGCGCTCTCGATAGTCGACGGCGTGGTGGTCTGCGACGAGAACCGCTGCGTGGGCTGCGGAACGTGCATTCTCAGCTGCCCGTTCGGCTGTATCGTCATGGACGAGGAAAACCACAGGATACAGAAATGCGACCTGTGCGTGAAAAATCACGGCGGCGAGCCCGCGTGCGTTCAGGGCTGCCCGAACAACGCTATCGTATTTGAAGAGAGGTGAGCGGTATGAATTATGTTATTATCGGAAACTCCGCGGCGGCGGTCGGCACTATCGCGGGCATCCGCGAGATAGACAGCGCGGGAAAGATAACCGTCATCTCGGACGAGAAGTATCACACCTATTCGAGACCGCTTATCTCGTACTGGCTGCAAGGGAAAGTCTCGGACAAGAATATATACTACCGCGGACCCGATTTCTACGAGAAAAACGGCGTGGAGACTGTGCTCGGGAAAAAGGCCGTCAAAATTGACACGGCGAATAAGGCTGTCGTGCTGGACGACGGGCTTGCCGTGCCGTATGACAAGCTGATGACCGCGACGGGCTCGAAGCCGTTCGTGCCGCCCATGAACGGGCTTGACAAGGTGCATTATCACACGTTTATGAGCTACGACAGCGTCAAGGCAATCCGCTCGGAGCTCAAGGACGGCATGCGGGTGCTGATAATCGGCGCGGGCTTGATAGGACTGAAAGCCGCCGAGGCGCTTCACGCGCACAACGCGAAAATAACCGTCGTGGATATGGCGGACAGGATACTGCCGTCCATTCTGGACGTGCGCGCGGGCATGAAAATGCAGAAGCACATCGAGGAGCAGGGCGTGAAATTCATCCTCGGGACCTCCGCGGACGATTTTACCGAGCACTCGGCGAAGCTCAAAAACGGCATGACCGTGGATTTCGATATGCTGATAATCGCGGTCGGGGTGCGCCCGAACACCGAGCTCATCTCGGACGCGGGCGGCAGGGTCGAGCGCGGCGTGATCACAGACGACACGCTGAAAACCTCGCTTGACGACGTTTACGCGGCGGGCGACTGCACGGTGTCTCACGACGCGTCCTCGGACAGCGACAAGATACTCGCGCTGCTGCCGAACGCGTATATGCAGGGCGAGGTCGCGGGGAAGAATATGGCGGGGCGCGAGACGCGCTACGCGAACGCTATCCCCATGAACGCCATAGGATTTTTCGGACTGCATATCATCAGCGCGGGCTCCTACGACGGAGAGGAATTTATCGAGGAGACCGAGAATACATATAAAAAGCTGGTGTTCCGCGACAATACGCTCAAAGGGTACATTCTTATGGGCGACGTCCGCCGCGCGGGTATCTACACCTCTCTGATAAAGGAGAAGCTCGACCTCGGGAACGTCGACATTGAGCTGCTCAAGGAAAAGCCGCAGATGATGATGTTCGGCAAGGCGCGGCGCGAGGAAAAGCTGGGAGGTATCGTCAGATGAGAATAGACGCGGCAAATTACGAAAACACGGAGCTCAACAAGCTCATCCGCGAGAGCGCGGAGGAAAGGCTGGAGCTTGAAAACGTTCTCGGGCAGCGCTATATCGGCGCGGGGCTCTCGGGAAAGGAAATTCTGATAAACGGCACTCCCGGGAACGCTCTCGGCGCGTATCTCAACGGCTCGAAGATAATCGTCCACGGGAACGCGCAGGACGCTATCGGCGACACCATGAACGACGGCGCTATCATCGTCCACGGGAACTGCGGCGACACCACGGGCTACGCTATGCGCTCGGGCGAGATATACGTCGAGAAAAACGCGGGCTACCGCGTAGGCATCCATATGAAGAGCTACCAAGAGCTCTACCCGATAATCGTCATCGGCGGCAAGGTCGGAGACTTCCTCGGGGAGTATCAGGCGGGCGGCATCATCATCGTGCTCGGCGTCGGCGTCGAGGGCTGCCCCGTGGGGTCGTTCTGCGGCACGGGAATGCACGGCGGCGAGATGTTCATCCGCTCCGAGACAGCTCCCGAGGGGCTGCCCGTGCAGGTCTGCTGCGCGGAGGCTACCGACGGTGAAAAGCAGACAATAAGAAAGTATATAGAGCGCTTTGTCAAGCATTTCGGCAATGATACCGACGAGCTGCTGAGATCCAAATTCTGGAAGCTCACGCCGAACTCCGCTTCGCCGTACAAGCAGCTTTACGTGAACAACTGAGAAAAACCGTTTCGGGGAGGTCGTTATGAAAATATTTATAAACGCCAGAACCGAAGAGATCTGCGGCAGCGTTGCCGCGGCGCTCGACGACCTCGGCGCGGAGTGCGTTCTCTGCGCCGACGACGGGCGTGAGCTGCCCGAGTGCGACGCGGTCATCGTGTCCGCTCCCCTGCGGAGCGAATTCGGGCTGAATTTCGTCGCGGAAACGTCGCGGAAAACCTCCGCGCCCATAATCGTTTTAGCGCGCGCGGACATCGCCGAGGACGTTCAAAGCCGCATAAAATTCACGGGAGCGTTCGTGCTCGCGAAGCCGTTCCCGAAAAGCCTGCTGGCGCAGACCGTAAAGCTGGCGCTCGTCGCCAAGGAAAACATAAACCGTTTGGAACAAGAGAAAACCGAGCTGCTCGGGCAGCTCGACGACGTGAAAACCATTGACCGCGCAAAATGCTGCCTTATCGAATATCTCAACCTCACGGAAAATCAGGCGCACAGACATATACAAAAGCTGGCGATGGACACCCGCAGAACGCAGAGAGAGATAGCCGAGGACATTCTGAGAACGTACTCGGGAATGACAACTTTATAGACAAACAAAAAATCGGCGCGTGAAATAAATTGACGCGCCGATTTTTATTACAAGAGAGTTTCAAAAAATCCCAAAAACCTATTGACATTATAGGAATAATATGTTATAATGATATTATCAAGACAACGGAGGTAATCACTATGAACATTTACAAATCGGTGACGGAGCTTGTCGGGAAAACTCCCCTTATGGAGCTCGTGCGCATCGAGGAAAAAGAGGGCTTGGAGGCGAAGATTTTCGCGAAGCTCGAGCTTTTCAACCCCGGCGGGAGCATAAAGGACAGGGTCGCGCGCGCGATGATAGAGGACGCGGAGGAGCGCGGCGTATTGAAAGCGGGCAGCGTGATAATCGAGCCCACGAGCGGAAACACGGGCATAGGCTTGTCGGCGATAGCCGCGGCAAAGGGCTACCGCGTCATAATCACGATGCCCGAGACCATGAGCGTCGAGCGCCGCAATCTTATGAAGGCATACGGCGCGGAGCTTGTGCTGACGGACGGCGCCAAGGGAATGAAGGGCGCTATCGCGAAAGCCGAGGAGATTTCCAAGGAGATACCGAACAGCTTTATCGCGGGGCAGTTCGTCAACCCCGTAAACCCTCTCGCTCACGAACGGACAACGGGCGTCGAGATATGGGAGGATACCGACGGGAATGTCGACATTTTTGTGGCGGGCGTCGGCACGGGCGGCACGGTCACGGGCATCGGAAGATACCTCAAATCGAAAAAGCCGGATGTGAAAATAGTCGCCGCGGAGCCGAAATCCAGCCCCGTGCTCTCGGGAGGACAGGCGGGCGCACATAAAATTCAGGGCATAGGCGCGGGCTTCGTTCCCGAGATACTGGACACAGGCGTCTATGACGAGATAATATGCGTCGACAATGACGACGCGTTCGCGGCGGGACGGCTCGTCGCGCGAACCGAGGGCGTTCTCGTCGGGATAAGCTCGGGCGCGGCGCTTTGGGCGGCTGTGGAGCTCGCCAAGCGCCCCGAAAACAAGGGAAAGAATATCGTGGTCGTGTTCCCCGATACGGGCGAGCGCTATCTCTCGACAGCAATGTTCTCATAAAAGGTCTCCCCGCGGAACGTTCGTTAAAACGAAATCCGCGGGGATTTTTATAATTTGACCACCTCAAAGTGATTTTGCACTACGAGCCAGTTCGGAACATAGCAGCGGTTTATCGTCCACCACGACGCTCCCGCAAGGTCGAACTCGTCGATGAGCCGCAGCTTCGCGTCGATGCTGCGCGGGTCGTCGAACCACACGACGTGCCGAGTGCCGTTTTCGGTGTAGTAGAAGTACGGCGTCTGCGTTTTTTCGTCGTAGAGTATCTCGGAGTTGTGCTGCGCGGCAAGCTCCGTCGCCGCGATAAAGCCTATGCTCCGCGCCGCCGTTCCGCGTGTATACGGCAACGTCCAGTCGTAGCCGTAATTCGGCATGCCCATAAGTATCTTCTCCGACGGTATCTCCGACACAGCGTAGGTCAGCACCTTGCGGACCTCCTCAATTGGCTGCACGGACATCGGGGCGCTGTACGTATATGGATATCCGTGATTATGCTATTCCTTAACATTCGGTTCAATGCGCAGATTAAAGGACGCTGCGTCGGGGTTTCGGCGCGTGTTGCGAACGTCTTTGGTGTACGTGATGCGTCTGACTACCGTTTTCAGCAGGCGGTTTTTTTCGGCGGTATCCGCGCTTACGCGGTAGACCGCGAGCACACGTTCAAAATGCGGGATAAAATTCTCACGAATAGCGACATTTTCCCGATACTTTGCTATCTCGTCCTGAACCTCCGAAATTTTCCGCTCCGTCTCTTCCCTTTTCGCCGTGAGCGCCGCGCTGCGCTCCCTGAAAATATCGGCGGTGTATATGCCTTGCTCCAGCAGGTCGTAGGTTTTATCGATCTGCTTTTTCACGGTTTCAAGCTCCTCGGAAAGAGCGGACAGATTATTTTTATAAATCTCAAGCGTCGATTCGGGCAATTTGGGAGAATTTTTCTCCACGTTTATCTTGTACTCCTCAATCCAACCGTCAAGGAAATCCAGTACAGCGTGCTCGACGAGGTGCAGCTTGCTTGCGACGGTATCGCAGTACCGATTGGAGCATTTCAGCGTTGCGGAACGGCAGCGGCTGTTTTCGCCGAGCCTTGTCATGGCAGAGCCGCACTTCCCGCAGTAAACCAAACCCGAAAGCGGATTTTTCAGCGACAGGTCGGCTTTTAACGGCACCGTAGTCCGCTGTTTGAGGGTCTGCTGCACTTGCTCAAAATCGCTCTCGGAAACGATAGGCGGATGCAGCCCGTCAACGTATACGCAGTTCTCGTTCTTCTCTCGGTGCTTGATGACGCTGCCGTCGGAAAGCTCCTTTGTGTACTTTCGGTAGCCCCAGCGCACCTTGCCGATATAAACGGGATTTTTGAGAATATTCGCGACCGTGGAGCTGCTCCACGGTTTTCCGCTGCGCGGCTTTATTCCCATGAGGTCGAGCTTTTTGGCAATGACCGATTTGCCGTCGCCTTTGAGATACATCTCAAAAACCAGCTGCACGACCTTTGCTTCCGCGGGGTTCGGCTCCAGAGTGTAGCCCTTGTCCTTTTTTATCTTCACCTTATTGTAGCCGTATGGCGGCGCGGAGCCGATAAAGCGCCCCTCCTTTGCAGATTCGATACGCCCGCGCTGAATTCTTCTGCCGATTATCTTAAACTCGCGGCGCGCCATAAACAGTTCGAATTCAAAATATTCCTCGTCGTACTCCGAGTTCGGGTCGTAGACTTTTTTGGGAGTGATTATCTTCGTCTCGGACATTCGGAACGCCCGCGCAATAATGCCTTGGTCGATAGTGTCTCCGCGCGCCAGACGGTCAATATCCATGCACAAAACGCCCGTGTACATCCGCTTTTCGATAGCGCGGAGCAGGCTCTGTATCTGCGGACGACCATCGATGCTGTCTCCCGAAACGACCTCCTCGTAAACGTCGGAAACGGTCAAGCCCATTTTCTCCGCCAGCTCGAACAGCATTTTCTTGTGCCGCGCGAGGGTCTCCCCTTCCCCGTGAGCCTCCGCGTCAAGGTCGGCGCGGGATTTGCGGAGGTACATTGCGTAATTCATTCGGTCACCTCATCAATATCAATTTGCTTCGTTAGAGTATCGTTGAATGTGTGTCCTCGATTTTCCCATTCCTTGTCAATTAACTCTAATAGCATTGAATAGAATTGCAATCTTTTAATGCTTGTTTCGCTAAAATGAGAAATTAAACAGAGAATAGCTACTAATCCAATGCCACCAAATACTGAAACCAGCATAGGATCTATTGAAGACGTAAATAAAGCAATAACAACGGCTGCCCATATGGGTAAAAAGCCGCTTGTTGCTTTATCGGTTCGCAACATTTTGGCTTTGAGAAATTCGTATATAAAGTCCAGTTTTTCATCGGAGTATGTAGATATCTCGGAAATAAATTGTAGTTTCATTTCTGCTAATGAGCTATATTTACTGGGTTTAAAATGGATAATAGCATTATATTCCTTCATTTCTTTTTTCAAGGATTTATCATCTGTTAATTTCATCAAGTTAGAATTATTCATTGCTTTCCCTTTCTATACAATTGTGGTTTTGCAAGCGATTGCAAAAAAATCACTTTAATTTCTTACCGCAGTATGGGCAGAAATTCTTTTCATCCTCTCTTTCCGCGGCTTTTTGCCTCTGGGATATCTGCTCGGAAAATCCCGCTGTGATAATACCCGTCGGCACCGCGACAAGTCCAATGCCGAGCAAAGCTATCACGCCGCTCATCACGCGCCCGAGAACCGTCACGGGATAAATATCGCCGTACCCGACTGTAGTCAGAGTTGCGATTGCCCACCAGATACCTGAAAGCGCGTTGTCGAATTTGTCAGGCTGCGCCGCGTGCTCCGCGTCGTACATCAGCACGGCGGCGATGACGATAAGAAACGACACCACGATCATAGAGCTTATCAGCTGGCTTGCTTTGCGGCGAAATACCTCGCCGATGTCGTGCAGCGCGTGAGTGTATCGGTTGAGCTTAAATGCCCGAAACAAGCGGAAAATTCTAAGCATTCTCAAAACCATAAGATTTGCGGAGACAAAAGTCAAGAAACTCGGCAGCAGCGAAACGAGGTCAATCACGGCGGCGAACGAACGGATATACCGAAGTCTCGCCCGCCAACTCGGGAGCTCGGGATATTTCAAGTCCGACGTCCAGAGCCTTACAATATATTCGACGGAAAAAATAATGACCGAGACGGTCTCGATCACTCCGCAGACGCGCGACGCCTCCTGCGGCAGCTTAAAGGTATCGGCGATAATTATTCCGACGTTCAGCAAAATCAATATCATCAGCACGATATCGGCGACCCTGCTTGCTGTATCGTGCGGAGCGGCTACCTCGAGGATTTCGTAGGTGCGCTGTTTTATTTTCTTGTACATTTTATCACCGTTTTTATAAAGTATAACAGCTGTTTAAAGTTACAATATATGCCGCCCGAAAGAGCGGCTTTGCTTTAGTCAAGCCTCTTCAGCCGCATCGGAACTGCTTTTTTGTGTATAGCGGGGGTTCTGCAGTAAGAACTCCGTTACATAAATAAGCGCTAGTTTTTGCCCGTCCTCATTCAACTCGCGGTAGCCCGCAATGAGATTACGCTCGTTTTCATCGTTGGCGGGGTTTGTCCTTGGCGGCGTGTCGTTGCCGAGAAGATAATCAACAGAACAGCCGAGATATTTTGCGATTTTTGCTAGAGCAGCTGGTTTAGGGGATGATTTTCCACTTTTCCAGTCGCTTATATTGCCCGTGGAAATACCCGTATCCTCAGCAAGCTTTTTTTGGGTTATCCCACGCTCTTTTAATACTTCAAATAAAAAAGGAATTTTTGTTGCCATAAGAAAACCTCCTTGACAAGTCTCGCATTTGCGAGTATAATATAATTAACACGGAATGAGCCGTGAATTTTGACAGCCAGAAATGGCGAAAAGGAGAGTAAAGGTATGAAACAGGAATTTATGAATTTGTGTGGTTTTATAATTGCTTTAGTGCTCAGCGTTTTGGCGATAATTGCAATAGTTTTAGGCTTAATTGCGATTATAGCTGAACTGCACGAAAGTTACCTTGAAAGAAAAGTAAAGACACTGGAATATAAAAAACGCTTAGAACGTCAAAAGGAGTTAGAAAAAAGATTTAAAAAAGTCGATTAGACGTTTTTCTTCCCTTATTTTTTCTTCTTTTCTGTTCTTTACGATAAGTTCGCTGATTTTCTTAAACCTGTCGCTTTCATCTGCCGGGTGGTAGTCCGGTATTGTTATAAAATTGTTGTCATTCCAATCTAGTATAGCATACATCCCCCATATTTCAGTAACGGAACCATCCTTTCCCGAAGTATAGCAAATGTGCAAAAGGAAAAGGTATTGGCATAAAGAATTAGACAAATAAAAGCTATCTTCATCGTAAAGGATAGCCCAATCCGACCGCGAATGAATTGCCAACTCGGTGGCTGCAGGACTGCTTCCGTAGTCGGTGGTATCAAAAAAATCTTTGGCTGGCTGCCAATTCAACTCGTTATTTTGGGTTTTCTCCATTATTTTACCAATAAACTCATTGATTTCCGCATTAATCATAAAAGATAATCCTCCTTATCTAAAATATTCAGCACACCGGAAATATGGCTTTGAAGAATATTGCAATCCTCTTCATCGAAAATATGTCCCGGAGCGACAACTTTTTTAATGTACTCTTCACAATCTTCAATCTTTTTCTTATGCTTATCTTTCAAGTGATCTGTGCATTCAGAAAGACGGAGTATAACATCTTGGAACTCGAAATAAAAATGCTTTATTTGATCACTTGAATAAACTTGTCTCATTTCGCGCTTTGATTTTGGGTTAGGGGATAATCCTTGCCTAATTTTATTTAGTTTCTCTATACATTCCTGCCGGTGTGAAATAAATTTAAATTTATTTATTAAAGCAGTTTGATTATCAGTTACTGCTTTTTTTATTTTTCCGGTTTTTGCAAACGTCAAAAAAGTCAATAACAAGCTTATCACTCCAATTAAACCGCTAATTAACGTCACCAAATCTTGCCATGTCAAAAGAACCACTTCCTTAACCGCCTATGGGCGGCTTTTGTTATTTATAGCCAAAAATTTTCAACTACTTATGTGCAAATGTAACGAAAATTCGCGTTTACGAGAAAATGTATTGACAAATCTCGCAAATGCGAGTATAATAAACTTGTCAAGGAAATTGGCAAAGAATAACCCGCCGCAACGGATATAAAAAACTTGACAAATTTATTATATCACATTTGGCGGATTTTGTCAATACGGTTCTTTAAAAACAGGAGGTGAGACAATGGACGGCTACAAAGAGCTGCGTGCCGAGATAAGCAAGCAAAAGGTACTGCGCGACATGACGAACAAAGACCTCGCGAAAGCGACCGAGCTTGCGGAAAGCACTATCAACGGGTTTATGTGCGGTCAGCGTTACAGTAAGCTGGCTGCCGAGAAGTTATGCGAGCTTCTGGATATCCCACTGAAACCGCCCGCTTAACCGCTCCCCGAGCGGCTTGAGCGGGAACGAAAGCGAGGTGAGACCAATGGGAATGAGACTAACAGAAAACAACGCGCGGGCGGCGGTCAAGATAATGGAGGTTCTTGCGGAAAACAAGTGCGCTATTGCCGACATCACGGGGATTTTCTCTTATGTAGAGCTGAAAATCCGTGATATGGCAACAGCGCCGAGTTTGGACTATGACGCCCTTCTGAAAGAGCTTACATCTAATCTTGTGAATTAGACACATTGTTTTCCGATTCAAGCGTTTTTCTGTAGCAATATTCGCTTAAATCGGAGACGGCAATAGACAGTTGGCAGACTTTCTCGCCGTCCGCATCGACTGTTAGGCGCGTTCTAAATACACAGTCGGTTCTGCAGTTTCCGTTAATAAACGGACAAAATGTATTTTTCATATTTCCACCCCCTTTCGCTTTCATTATAGCACAGAGGGCGGCGGAAAGCAAGAAAGCGAGGTGAGACAATGGAGCGAAAAGAGGACGCAAAAAAGCTCGTCGAGCTGCTAAGGCGGCTTAACGAGGAGGAACAGTTGGCAGCGCTTGACATCGCGAGGGCGACCGAGCTTTTGGCGCGAAAAAAGGCGGCGAAGAAATCTTAATCCTCACCGCCCTTGTGACCGTTCACTATTCGTTCAAGGTACTCCAAAAAATCCTCGCGGTCTTTTTCGGGGAGCTTGAAATAGTTTTCCATTATCTTCCGCTCCATAGGAGTTAAATCGTACTGCGCTTCCAAAAGCTCCATTTCGGTTGGCTCTTTCGGCGGCATTCCCAACAGGCTGTCGGTCGTTACGCCGTAGAAATTGGCGATCCGAATAAGCACCTCCAACGACGGTGTAACGCTGTTTTTGTCTCGCTCGTATTTTTGATAGGAGCTTAAGCTAACACCGAGCGCGGCGGCGGCTTGTTCTTGATTTATCCCCTTGCTTTTGCGAAGTTTCTTCAGCCGTTCGTTTATTTCCATTGCAATCAACTCCTTTTTTAATATTGTAGCACGTTTGTTGCTAAAATTCAAGTGGTTTTAGAGGATTTGGCAAAATATATGCAAATTGCATAATTAAATATAGCAAAGATTATGCAACATTACAAGCAATATTATTGCTAAATTTCTTGACGAATAGCAATATTTGTGCTATAATATAATTACAAGAGATACAAAACATACTCTTGAATAGGCTGGCAGATGGCAGAAAGGAGAAAGCAATGGATGAGATGACGGATTTCCAGTTTAAAACGCTTATCAATGCGATAATCCAAATCATCAAAGACAGCAGCACCAAAGATGAGATGATCGCAAAGATAAAAGCCTTAACCGCTAAGGGCTAAGGCTTCCCACAAAAATCAAAGATATGGCGGTATCTGCCGCCGCCTTATCAATGATATAACCATTATAGCACAAAGGCAGAGAAAAGTCAAGGGCTTTTTGGGAAAGAGCGGGTGATACAATGGACGAAAAGGTTGAACCGACAAGCGAGGGCTTCCGCTATCTTTTGAAGCAGATAATCCTTATGCTTGACGAAAGCGGCGCGCCGTTATCGGTGCTGCTAACGGTTATCAGAATACGGAATTTGTTGAAGGAGGACACGGAATAATGGAACTGGCGGCAAAAGTACTGAACCTTATGCAAAAGCTCCCCGAGGACGAGCAGGAGGAATTCTACATAGACCTGCTTGAAAGGGCGGCGATAGCGGAGAAAAGGGCTGAGGAAAGCAAGTAACGGCGCTTGGCAACTGTACAACCACACCGAGCATACAATTAAACGGGAGGTGTTTTTATGGCAATAATCAGGACATTTACGGCGAAGAACGGCGCTCATATCACGGTCGACGACAGCGCGATCGCGGGCGTTTCCGACGAGGAAATGCAAAAGCGCATAGACCTCATGCTGAAAACCGCCGAGGAAATTTGGTGGAACGAAATGCGCCGCCGCGCTGCTGCCGAGCGCGCAAAGCAGAAAGCCGAGGCGTAAAATCAACGGGACGTTCAAAGAGCGGACAAGCTCTTGGAAAGGACACGACATGAACAAATACGGAAATTTGAAATGCGAGGGCTGCGGCTCGTACGCTCTTAAACTGCACGTCAGCGCCGACGGTCTCGACGAGCAGAGCGCAGCAGGCGCGGGGAGCGGCTTCGTCTGGGAAGTTTCTCTCGATTGCGGGGAGTGCGGGCGCGTTTTCCCGATATGCCGCACGCGCGAGTTCAATCACGTAAGCGACATCGCGGACAAGGAGGACAAGCCATGACGGAAAAAGAAACCAAAATACGCCTGATAGTCACGAACGTGCTGTTTCTGGCTGGGGCTGTTTGTATGCGTGTGCTGTATGGGGCATTTGGACTATCTGGACGAGTGCCGAATAACGTGCAGCGTAGAGGAGTTTCAAGCGGCGCTCGGGAAAGCGGTCTTCGGGCTGGCGCTTATGGGCGCGGGAATGTTCGTCGGGCGGAACGTGGAGTTCGACGAGGAAAGCGAGGACGACGAGAATGATGAATGAACTGCGGGGGCTTTGGCGCGGGAAACACGCCGTTGGCAAAGGAAACACATGGGTAGAGGGCTTTCTCGCAAACCGAGCGGAAAAGAATGCTCAAATTATAAGCATTGAAGACGGTTGGACAAAGTATGTTGCCACAAAAACCCTCGGCGAGTGCACGGGCTTGTGCGACAAAAACGGTAAGCTCATTTTTGAGGGGGATATATTGTTGGCGGGAGACGGCGATACTTATGTGGTTGAATATCGAGGTAGTTGGTCGGGATTTGTAGGAAGACAATTTGGCGGCAATCCGAATTATAATCCGTTTTTGTTTACTGTCGCATATCAATGCGAGGTAATCGGCAATATCCACGACAATCCCGAGCTGTTAAACGCCACGGGCGAGGACATCGGAAACGCGGCGCAGGACGTGCTTATGCCCGCGACGTGAAAGGAGACGGCAATGACGATACACTGTGACAATTTCGCTTGCAAAAACAATCGCGACGGGAAATGCAAGCTGGACGAGATACAGATATCCGCAGCAAGATGCGCAAGTTATGATTACGGCGACGGCGTACCGCGCGGCGGTTATGCCGACGATATCGAGGATATCCTGTTCGAGGAATATCTGAAAGGAGCTGCCGATGAGACACAAGAAAACCGCGATTGACAAGATAGTCTCGCTCGCGGAGCGCGAGGGGCTGTCATACGGGCAGTACGTTGCGCGCGAGTACGCGAGCCACACGCAGCGCAAACGGCACGTTCTCGACGTTTGCAAGCCGCAGGGAATGTCGACGATACAGGCGACGCTGCGGGTCGATTGTCCGAGACAATGCGAGCCCGTTCCCAAGCCCGTCAACTCTAGACCGCATACGGGCGGAAGAAAAGTCGAAATGCCCGTTGACGAGGCTGTGGAGCTGTACGAAAGCGGGAAATCCGTTGCCGAAATTATGAAACGTCTCGGCGCAACGCGGCAGAACATCGAGGGGCGGCTGCGCAGAGCGGGCGTTGAAATGCGCAAAAGCGGACGACAGAGCTTGTCGAACGAGAAAATCACGAAAATTCGTGCGCTCCGCGCCGAGGGCAGAACCTACCGCGATATCGCGATAGAATGCTACGTCGACGAAACGACGGTCAAGAAATATCTCAAGGCGACATAAAAAACGCCGCCCCGAGCGAACTCGGAAGCGGCAAACAAACTACTGATTACA
>JAMPFE010000036.1 GCA_023664705.1 Lachnospiraceae bacterium
AAAAATTTAAATTTTTTTCAAAAAACTGCTTGACTTTTGTTAGCAGGTCTTGATATTCAGTTTGGGGTGCAGTTCGTCCTGAAATGCCAAAGTGACGAAATCTCCCATTGTTATCCCGTGTTCTTCGATGTACCGTTTGACTTCGGCGTGCAGTTCCGCGTCAATTTTGACGGTCACGCCTTTTTTCTCGTTAGTCGCCATTGTTCCTATCCCTTTCTAAAAGTTTTCTAAACGCAGATTCCGCAATCTGCTCGACTGCGGAATCGGTTTGAGCCGCTTCAATCAGAAGCAGTTCGTATATCCATGCCGGAATTTCAATCTCCATTCAGTTCCTTCCTTGCCTCGAAGCCGCCCTTAAAGGTGACCGTTATTGTGTCCCTGCTCTCAACCGTGACCTTTTCAATCAGCTGCCGAACCGCAACATCATCATACTCGGTCATGGTGAAGTCCTCATTCTCGAGCCGCATTAGTACCGCGTCCAACTCGGCGGAGCCTCTTTGAGCCGCCGTTTGTTTCGCTTTTTCGTTTTCGATGAACTCACGGAGCGTTTTCATTTCCTCACTGAACCGTGCAATATCGGACATTGCAGTAGCCGCAGTTTCGGGGACGGTCGCCAGCTTTATCAGTTCGTCGATATTGCGGGCGAGTTCGTCGATCCGCTGCTGTGCCGCGTGAACGCTTCCGTTCAAATTTGGATCGAGAACCTCGGTTATGCTTTCGCGGAGCACCCGCACCACATCATCCTTGACCTCGCAGAATTCGTTTATCGCACTCACTATCGCTTTGTGGAGCACCTGCTCGTCGACGGTAGGGGAGCAATGGCATTTTTTCTTGCCGTACTGTATTCGGCTGATACAGCGCCACTTTATTTCCTTAAATCCTTTGGCTGTCCACGTTACCCGCCTGTAATGCGAGCCGCATTCTCCGCATATCAGCAATTCCGAAAGCGCATATTTTGCGCTGTATTTGCCCTGTTCGCCTTTGGTGAGCTTGTCCGCAATCACTCGTTTAGCCGACCGCCGCGCCATTTCCTCCTGCACCCGATTAAAATCCGCTCGAGATATGATCGGCTCGTGATGATTTTTCACCAAGTACATCGGCAGTTCGCCGTTGTTCTTTCGGCTCTTTTTGGTAATGCAGTCGGTTATGTAGGTCTTTTGCAGCAGCGCATCGCCCGTATACTTTTCATTTGTGAGTATCCGTTGAATTGCGATTTTTCGATAAGGCGAGCCGCTGCCCTTTGTCGTTAATCCCCGAGCGTTCAAACTGTCCGCAATTTGCTCCATGCTCGCGCCGTCAAGGTAGCGGCGGAAGATTTCCTTGACAATTTCTGCTTCTTCGGGAACGATTTCGGGAAGTTCATTTTCGCCTTTCCTATAGCCGAGGAGCCGCGCGTACTGCATCGGGACATTGCCGTTTTTGAAGCTCTGACGAATACCCCAAGCCACGTTTTTGCTTATGGACTCGGACTCGGCTTGCGCGAAGCAACTCATGATGGTTAACATCATCTCGGTGTCGGTTTCAAGCGTATTCAAATTTTCCTTTTCGAACACAATGGCTATGCCGAGCGCCTTGAGGTCGCGGATATATTTTAAGCACTCGACCGTGTTGCGTGCAAATCGGGAGAGTGATTTTGTCAGTATCATGTCAATTTTCCGCTGTCGGCAAAGGCGGATCATTTTCATAAATTCGGGGCGTTTCTTCGCTTGAGTTCCCGTAATGCCCTCATCCGCAAAAATTCCCGCTAACTGCCACTCGGAATTATTTCCGATTTTTTCGGTGTAGTAGCTTATTTGCGCTTCGTAGCTGCTTTCCTGCTCCTCTTGGTCGGTGCTGACGCGGCAGTATGCCGCAACCTTTAGGCGCGTTGTGCGCTGAATTTTGTCACGCGATTTCGCGGGTATCATTACCACGCGCATATCGCTTTGTATCGCCGTTCCGGTCATGTTTTCACCTCTCTTATGGTCGCGTATTTTAATTGAGCGCATTGGATTATAAGCGTCTCAGCTTTTTCCTTGTCGGGATTTACGGAATCGAGTAACCGATTGATTTCGTTGGTCATTCTTTGAATTTCATCGGTTGGCTCGTATTCCGTTATTGCTATTTCAAATTTCTGCAATTCCGCTTTTTGAGCGGATTTGTGGGAGGTGCTGCGTTCCGATTTTATACGGTTTGCTTGCTCGAAATCCTCGTCTGAAACAATTCTCGGGAAATTATTTTCACCAATATATTTTCGGTTTTCAAGAACGCGACAGACCATGTTTATATTCCATACGGTTTTACCTGTATTGTACGGTATTCGCATTTCGGCGGCTATGGTTTTCAGCGATTTTCCGCCTATGTAGTCCGCGAATATCTTCCGCACGGTTTCCGCTTCGATTTCGTTTATGGCGTACCTACCGTTTACCATGCAGTACCCGAACGGTATGCTCCTGTTTTTTAGCATTTTATCACCTCTCAATTCGCTCTGTAAAGCCGATATTTCCAATCAAGTCAAACCATATTTCGGTTTCCGAAAGCACGGTTATTTTCTCGACTATTTGCCCGAACTTGATTTCATCGAATTCCACAATCGGCTCGGCTCTCTCGAATATCCCGATCAACTTTCGCAGTTCGTCAAGCCGTTCGCTGTCCTTGTCATCAAGATTGGCATGGAGCTGCTTTTGGGCTGTTATCAGCTTTCGGTCGAGCTCTTGGGTGCGCTCCTTGAAATACGCGCCGTCAAGCGTGCCTTGCGAGTTCAACATTGTCAACAGATAGGACTGCTGCTTGATTTCTGCTATTTCTTTGCGCAGCTCGGCGAGTTGAACGTTGCCCGATTTCTCCTTTTCGGAGAGCGTTTCAAGTTGGCGAAACATTGGCGCGAGAATAGCCTTGTAATGCGCTTGCAGCTTATTCCACAATCTCACGAACGCTATACGGAATTCATCTTCCCGTATCTGCCGAATATTGCAATTATCCGCTGATTGGTCGTGATTTCTGCATACCCACCGTGTGCCGTTTGTGCGCGTTTTCAGTCTGAATGTCGCTCCGCAATTTCCGCAATGTATTTTGCTTCTGAACGGGCTGTTGTCTGCCGCGTATCCGCTTAGCTTTTCGCGGTTGGAAAAAATCTTTTGAGCGGCGTCGAAAACCGATTTTTCAATGATCGGTTCATGAGTGCCGTTGACATAATATTGCGGCTTTTCTCCGCGGTTTATAGCAGTTTTAAATGGCAGCGTATCGGTGGTGTAACGCTTTTGCAGCAGTCTGTCGCCGATATAACGTTCGTTCGTCAGTATATAGCGGATCGTTCCGTGCCGCCAGATTTCCTTTCGGACACCAAGCGAATTCAGCCGCATCGCTATTTCATTCAACCCGATTCCGCTCACATACCAGTCGAATATCTGTTTTACGATTTCGGCTTTTTGGGGATTGATTTGCAATTTCCCGTTGACATAATCGTAACCGAACGGGGTAGACGGATTTTTATAGGTGCCGTCTGCCATGCGTTTTTTAATTCCGAGCCGACAGTTTTTTGATATTGACATCGATTCTTCCTGCGCGAATTGACTGTATATCGCCAACATCATCTCCGAGCTTATTTCTGCCGTGTCGATATTTTCTTTTTCAAAGTATACCGAAATTCCGAGCGTTTTCAGTTCGCGTACCGCTTCAAGACTGTCCTTGGTGTTCCTCGCGAAACGCGATATGGATTTCGCGAGTATTCGGTCGATTTTGCCTTTTCGGCAGTCGCTCATCATCCGTTGGAACTCGGTGCGCTTTTCCGCCGAGGTTCCCGAAATACCTTTGTCTGCGTACATATCCACGAAGACCGCGTCGGTGCTGTTCTGGAGCAGTTCGGTGTAATACCGTATCTGTGCCGCAAATGAATTCAGCTGATCCTCGCTGTCGCTTGAAACTCGGGCGTAAGCCGCCGTTCTGACGATTTCGTCGGAGCGGTCTTTTGCGGGTATTATCGTGATTTCAGCCATTTCCTCAGCTCCTTTACAACACAGTATACCGAAACGGTTCGGTTTTATCTATCACCAATGTCACTGAAATATCTGCGATTTTTCATGTCAAAATCGACAAAAAGGGACGAGGGTTCAAACCTCGGAGAGCCGCTTTATGACTGCCTTTTCTATCTTTCTGCGCTGCGTTTCTGTGATAAGGTTTTCGCTCAACAGCTTGTCCAGAAAATTGTGACACAAACGGAATTTGTATCGAATTATTGCCTCGCTGACCATAAAACACCTCAATTGTATTTTTTATTCAAACCGACGCTTATTTTCAAAGCTCGGTCGACCTCGTCCATTGTAAAATCGTTGATCCTGCCGACATAATCGGTCAATCTCGATTTATCCAAAACCCGAATTTGTTCAAGCAGTATGCTCGAATTTTGCGGCAGTCCGCTTGAGCCCGCAAACGTGAAAACGTGTACGGGAAGCCTGTTCGGAATGCGCTTTGTGGTGATCGGAGCGGCGATCGTCGTGCCGCTGTGCTTGTTGCCCTTGTTATTTTGAATTATGAGAACGGGGCGAATTCCGCCCTGCTCGCTGCCGATTATCGGCTCTAAATCGGCGAGGTAAATTTCGCCGCGTCTTATGTTTTTCTTGCTTGTTTTTTCGTTCATTTTGCGACCTTTCTTTTATGTAAAATCTCGGCTCCGCGAAAAATCACAGAGCCGAAACTTTGTATTTTAAAGCGGATTTCTCCGCTGTTTGCCTGTAAAAAACTGTCGTATTTGCCCCGCTCCCCCGACTAAAGGGAGTATTCCAGACCGCTGTTTAGCGTCACAGCGACATGGGTCTTTCACCCCAACATGGTTCTCATGAAGCCGCCCCCATTGCGTCATTCTATGGCGAGACGGAAGTATCATTGTCCCCCTGTGCAGGTCGTCGCGCACCGATTGCCGCGTCGGTTTCGGGAGCTCCTGTTTGTCGCTCAGTGTGCATTTGAGGGCGCGTCGCGAAATTCTTCATGAACTTTCATTTTGAGTAAAACTCATTTGGCTAACCGCCGTGGACGTTCGTCCGAATTTCGCCGACCGCTGTCACACACGTCTTGGCGCAGTGCAGGTTCACGCTTGGCTTGCGGCGCATCATGCGCCGCTTTTGGCGTGAACCTTTCGGCATCGTGCCGAATCCTACCGCTTCCTCCTTGTCAGGCTGCGCAGGGGAATGTATCTGAAGTACCGCTATTCAATTGTCAAAGAACTGGAGAGGGAAATTTGCCCCTCTATAATATTCGCCGTTGGGAGAGGTGGTTTTGGAAAGGTTTTTTGAAAAAAATTTTTGAAATTTATGTTTTTCAGTAATATTGCACAATTCCGGCAAATTCTGTCGCAAGGAATATATGCATTTTGCGAATACAAAAATGTCCCTCGCCGAAGCGAGGGACAAATGAAATTATTTTCCGAAAAGTTCACGAAGCTTTGACAGGATTTTGCGTTTCCTGTTATTTATCGTGCGGCGGGTCACATTCAATTCCGCCGCCAGCTCCCGCTCGTTTCGACCAAAATAAAAAAGCTGAGTGATGAGGTATCGTTCCTCGTCACTCAGCTTTTCGAGCGCTTGATCAAGCATTATTTTTTCGGCGACCGATTCTCGGAAGTCCGCGGAGCGATCCGCGAAGTCGAACCCGAGCGCCGTCAGTCTGTCGAGTGAATCCTCGCGGCTCGGTATCTCCCTGACCGTTTCCTTCTTTCGGTCGATGATGTATTGCGTTTCCTTGAGGTCATGCTCGACGTACTTGATGCGCCGATCCCATTTTCTGAGGATTTTGTAAACCTCATCGGAAACCTCAACGGTTTTACCGTTCTTGATGATGTACTTTTTGGACATTGTCAGTCCCTCCCGTAATTCAGAATTTTGTTTCGTTCAAAATCCGAATTACGGGAGGCGACCTGCACCGAGGTATTACCCGTTTTGGGACAAAAAAATATCCGAGGCGGTATGTAGCCTCGGATTTAAAGTTATCTAAAAGAGCCGATTGGATAATTTGTGTCGCGCTACCAACCAGCCTTTTGATTCCACAGGCTGGTTTGGCTATGATAATCAACTCCTATTATGCTGTAAAAAGAATTAACTAGTTAAACGGAAACAATTGACCAAAGTTGTAATCATCTAGGTTTATTGAGATCACCTCTATTTTCGTGGTGCCTTCCACTATGCTTCCGTCTGGTGCCACCGCAGTAGCAACAATCTTATGAGTGCCGACCTCATCGAATATTACCTTCTTGCCCCATTCGGTTGAGTTTTTTCTATTCATGTATAATGTGTCAACATTTCCGGATGCAAGATGGGCGGTTATAGCAACTTCATCAGTATCAAAATTTAGTGTTGCGGTCATATTATTTTCTCCGTATAACGTTATTTGGCTATATTCGGAGTAAAGAAAAAACGTGTATCCACTTGGAACTGTAGGCTCTGATGCAACATTTGATGATGTTGTTGCAATTGATGGTGTTGATTCCACCGATTGCGTTGGCTCGCCTGTTACGGTAGTGTTATCGATTACAGACGAATCATCAACTTCGGGCGGATCCTCTACACCGGAAATGTCACTTGATTCATAGGATTCATTCGGTTCTGATGCCACACTTGATTCAGACACACTTGACTTAGACGATTCGACTGTTCCTATTTGTTCCTCCGACTCAAAGCTGTTGTTTGACTCGGATATATCACTTGATTCTGATTGCTTGATTGAATCCGATGGTGCACTTGTTCCATCGTGAATACAGTTGTAAACAGAAAAAAACGCTTACTCCGCTAATAGTACAAAAAGTTGCAATTCCTGTAACAATTGCGCCTATTTTTTTCGGTCTAATTTCTTCGATCGTGTTGACATATCATTAGTGGTGATAGGGGAAATTATAATCCCCGGTAGAAGATTACCCTCTCTTTTCTCCTTTTGCGAGGAATTAACATCGACTACAGCTTCTTGTTTGTAATTGTTATCGTCATCCTCTATTTGAATAGCGCCGATTCTTTCTTTCTGAGCATCAGTTCTACCATCGTTCTTCATAAACATGCCCCCACTAAATCTCAATTTCATAACAAGTCACTTTATTTTTGGAGCTCATTCAGAATATCCAGTTCTTCCTGCGTATATTCGCTAAACCAGTTGTCTTTGCGTTTGCCGCGCAATTTTAATATGACTTTGCTTCCTTTGCCGGATACCGATACTATAGATGCAATAGCCCACATGCAAACTGCCAATGTCATTCCTGTACTAATATAGGAAATTGTATCGCCGGCAAGATCACATAATATGGGGCACAGCGAAAACGCCATGCAAGTAGCTTTAAGCATAAGCATCAACTGATTATAATTAAAATCATAATATAAATCATAATAATCTGAATTAAAGCACTTGTTCTCGGTTCCTTCCGCCTTGGTTGCCGTAATGGAAGCCTGTGCTTTAAGTTTTGCTTTGTTACTAATTATTTTACTTTTGTACCAATATCCTATTACACAATCAGCGAAAACAAAAGATATTGCACCTGCCAAATATGGAAATTGAGCAATGAAAACAAGTAACCCAATAATAAAAGTTACAATTATAGATGGTCCGTATTCCTTTATCAATTTCATATTAAAATCCTCCTGTAATAAATGTTGCGGCAAACGCTCTATGATGCTTTTCCCTCAGTGTGAAATTTCATCACGATCATAAAGCAGGTAAGTCCGCTGTCCCGCGTTTTCTCCATTTTTCGACCTCTCTTTTCAAAAAAATATGCAGCAGCATTGAAGCTGCTGCATATGCCTTATGTTACGGTAAACGTATGCGACGTTTCGAGGTCGTCAAAATACGAGGAGCCGGGGGTGTGATCCTTGATAAATTTGTTCACCCGATCCCTGAAATCGGAGTCGGTATTCCACTTGGTCAGCATAAAATCCGCGTTGCAATGCGTCACTTTGAAGTCGAAGTCAAATTTCTTCTCATCATCCGAGCAGCTGTGGCTGATTTTCACGGTATCCGTGGTGAAATTCGTAAAATACGCGCGAAGACTGCAGGTGTGAGTATTATCCTTGACGAAGTTGACGAAGCCCATAAGTGTATACGGATCGCTTTGCTGAGCGGAATTGAACGAGAGCGTGTCCATCAGCTTTCCTTGCTTTTGAAGGTATTTTTCAATAGCTGCTTTAAGATTTCCCTCGGGTTGTCCGTTAACGTCAAAGGCTACCTTGATGACTTCTTCAACGACGTCTTTGCCGACCTTTTTATCGCTGTATTTAAGCTCGTCGACGGAATACGTGCTGAAGAAAAGCCCCGCCATGGCGTTAAAGCCCTCCTGCCAGTTTTTCGAAGAAACCTGCTGCTCCTCGCTTGAGCCGGCGTGCTTTAAAACCGCTGCTATCAGAATGTTGCTTAACGATTCCATTACGGAGGTTAGGTTGTCGTCGCTGCCGTCCGCCGTAGAGTCTGCGGCTTGATTGAACATCTGAACAAAATCAACCATTCCGCAAGAGTTTACTCCCGAAAAAGTGATTTTTGTGTCGTCGTTCACCGAAGCCGTTTCCGAGGTTTTTAAAACGCCGAAATAATCATACGCTTTCTGCGCCTCCGGATTGCTTTCCAGTTCCAAAATGCCGGGGTTCATGGTTCAACACTCCTTTTTAAAATTTTTTATAATTATGATGCCAGAGTATCAACAAGAAGCTGATCCACGGGCATAAAATTATCCGAGGGATTTTGCACATTCACGCTGTCGGAAATATTGCTCTCGTTTGAGAACGCCGCCATATTTTCGGCGAGTATCATCACCTGAACGTCAATGTTGTCCGACGGGTTCTCGCTTTCGTCAGCCGAAGCGCTGTCGGCGACCTCGGAGATCACGGTATCGTTGTTCTCCGTGAGCAAATCGGGAACGGTATTCTCGTCCGCATAAAGCTCGTCAAGAATATCCGCGTTTGCCTGAGCAAGCTCGTCCTCTGTTTTAGCCGCTTCAAGCGCCGCAAGTTCTTCCTCGGTAAGCGTTCTCTCGAACGCGCCCGTTTCAACATTGAACATTCCTGATGCCTCGTTGGCAAACTCAAACGTAAAGCGCTCGCTGTCAAAGTTACGGATCGTCAGAATGTCGTCGCTTTCGGTGACAGTGAGGAGCAATTCTCCGTTGTCCGTCAGCTCAAACGAAACCGCATCCGAATTTATCCCGAGGAGTTCTACCATGTTATCGCCGTCGTTGTCCTCGATTATGTCCGAACCGTAACCGATACCGAATCTGTAAGTGTCGTCGCCCAAGCCGCCGCAGAGGAAGTCATTGCCCTCGCCGCCGTCAAGAGTGTCGTCGCCGTCGTTTCCGTTAAGCGTATCGTTTCCGACGCCGCCGAACAGCATATCATCGCCCGCGCCGCCCGTGAGATTGTCGTTGCCGCCGTCGCCGTGCAGTGCAATGCCGTTGTCGCTCCATGCGGTCATCCAATCGTCATACTCGGTCGCGTGAACCTGCTTAATGGGGTTTTCAGCGTCATCATAAGCATAGCGTGTGCCGTCCGCAAATCTTACCTCAATATTGCGGTTGCTTTCCGAGCCGAAGTAGCCCTGAATTATCAGCTTGTCCTCAATGCCCTCGAATGTGATCATGAGGTCGTTCCAGTTGTGCCTGTAGGCGGTCATAGCATTCTCTGTCAGACCCGCTCCGAACGAGAGCGTGGCTATACCCTCGCTGTCGACAATTGTATCGGTGCCGCTGCCGACATTGAAAATATATGTGTCGTTTCCCGCGCCGCCGTAGAGCATATCGTCACCCTCGCCGCCGTCAAGCGTGTCGTTGCCGCCGTTTCCGTACAGCTGGTCGTTTCCGATACCGCCATACAGTCTGTCAGTTCCGCTGCCGCCGTTGAGGTTGTCCGCTCCGTTTTCGCCGTAAAGGGTTACGCCTCTGTCGTCCATAGCCGCCATATAGTCATCGCCGTCCGTGCCGTAGATTGTTCTCAGCGGACTGTTGGACGCAGTTGCGTGTATTCTACCGCCGCCGTTAAAAGTGAGGTAGAAGTTCCTGTTTGCCTCCGAATTAAAGAAGCCCTCAATCACGATCCGGTCATCAGAACCTACAAACGTAATCGTAATATTGTTCCAATTAGTGCGGTATGCCTTGATCTGATTTGCCGAATACCCGTAGATATTGATAGTATTCAGTCCTTCGCCGTCACTGATGGTGTCCACACCGTAACCTTTATTGAAGATATAGGTGTCGTTTCCTGCGCCGCCGTTAAGGTAATCATCACCTCTGCCGCCGTCAAGAACATCATCACCGGCTTTACCAGTGATACGCTCGTCACCGTCGCCGCCGTAGAGCATATCATTACCATCGCTGCCAACTATTTGATCGTTGGATTCCTGCGCGTCATTTGTGATCCCGTCATCATAGATGGATTCCATATACTCGCTGCCATCCGTACCGTAGATTTTTCTGAGCGGACTTTCTTTTGCCGCAGCCTCGACCACCGTGCCATCCGCGAACACGAGTGTGAAATTTCTCGCGTCTTTGTTAACACAGTAATTCTTGATAATCAAGGAGTCGTCAAATCCGTCAAAGGTTATAAGCAGGTCGTTCCAATTGGAGCGGTATGCTTTTATACCCGATGCCGTGAAACCGTCGCCGAACATAATGGTATTCGCTCCCTCGCTGTCCCTGATCGAATCATTTCCGCAGCCGGGGTTAAAGAAGTAGGTGTCGTCGCCCGCGCCGCCGTCGATGAAGTCGTTTCCGGAACCGCCGTCTATCATATCGTTTCCGTCGCTGCCGTTGATGTAATCATCGCCGCTGCCGCCCCAAATAACGTCGTTTCCGCCGCCCGCGAGAATCTGATCGCTTCCGCTGTCGCCGAATATGATCTCGTCCTCGTCATTGCCGATTATACGGTCGTCGCCGCTGCCGCCCGCTATTACGGAGCTGTTCTCGTTGACGATATAATCGCTTTCTTCCGAGCCAGAAAGGAACTCGCTTTCGTCCGCGATTATGCTATCCCTGAGCGAAATACTCTCGCCGCCGACTTCAAGAATGTAATTATCGGCATTATCCGCGAAGCCGTTTATAATAAGCTTGTCCTCGCTGTCCTTGATCGCGATGACGATGTCCTCTCCTACGGAAATTATGTCAAGCTCGTCAAGCGAAATACTGGCCGCGATCTTTATCGTGGATACGCCCTCGCCGTCGCTGATAATGTCCGTGCCGTAGTATCTGCCGAAAACATATGTGTCGCTCCCCGAGCCGCCGTAGAGGAAGTCATCACCCTCTCCGCCGTCGAGAATATCGTCGCCGTCGCCTCCGTAAATAAGGTCGTCGCCGCTGCCCGTGTAGATAGCATCATCGCCATCGTTACCGTAAATTATGTCGTTTCCGTCGCTGCCGTAAACTGTATCGTTGCCGCCGAAAGCGTGCATAATCGAATCATCGACAACAGCTTTGAGAACGTCGTCGCCGTTTCCGCTCTGTACACGTCCATGATACGCAAGGAAACCGGCTGCACCTGCTGTCAAGGCTGCAAGAGCAACAGATGAAATTGTGTTGCGTTGACCGTCGTGAACCCGCTCTAGGTTATCCGATGCTTTGGATGCTACTTTATCTGAAGCAGATTCATAAGCTTTTGATGGTACGGGTACCTCATCAGGAAGTCGTTCCTTAGTTTTTTTAAGTATCTTACGCTTAAAAGAGTAAAGTATAATACCATTGCCCTGGTTAAAGAAATTAATTGTATATTCGATATGTCTACGAACAATATACTTTCCTTCAAAGCGCACGGTATTGATTTCACGCACAAAGTGGTCATCATCAATAGTAGCACCACCAACTTCATAATTAGGGTCGCTATCGACATAAGTCTGAAGCTGTTCGATTCCATATGTCTTTTTAGGCTCCGCCGAGTAGGAGAATGGCTTTACTTCCCAAAGATGGGTGTTATTCCCAATGTCCGCGTACAAATCAGCCCTACCCTTGTCACCGACTTTGATCTTTTTACCAGAAGATAGTGTTTTATTTTGATTGTGTGTGATTGGAAGTTCTGCTCCCATTCCAAGACTAGAATACTTATCCAATATATATTTTTGAACTTCTATGTGGAAATAATTATAAGCCAAGCCATCTTTCCGTGCGCTGTTCCAATCACCGGCACTACACCATAGAGGCATTTCAGAGTCGGCAATTGCTTCAACAACTTCCTCTACCTCGTTCAAAATGCTAAAGCTTGCCACCTCATCTGCATAGACGACAGAATACGGAGTCAATAACGACGAAATCAGCATGGAAATCGTCAACAAGCTAGAAATAAGCCTAATAAATACGCGGTTATTTTTCATATTAAACAATCCGTCCTTTCACTTAATGATTTCTTAATGTATAAGCCCATAAGAAATTAGCACTTGAATGTTTGCATTTTTGCGTTGTTCAAGCTCTAAAACTGTTTTTTTGTATAATTCCGGTGTATCGAGTAATTTGTTGCGAATTGCATTTTGCTGAAGACATCCCTTATTATGTAATTCGCACTGCTTTTCAAATTCAGACTGTGTAAGTCCGATTTTCCCATCCACCATCATTTTTTTTACCTCAGCTAAAGAGTGTTTCATGAGCTCCTCGCCGTTGTCACGATTTTTAGTTTTAACCAGCAGAAGTCCTTCATAACAGAAATGATTTGGATTTTTATTTTCGAATTCGTCTTCGGTTATATTCATCAAAGGACTTTGAAACCGATAAAAATATTTTATGCATGATTCAAGATCGATTGTTTCATTCAAAACTGGCAGAATTACTTGCTTTGTAATTTCAAGGGAACACTCAATTTCATTACACATTAATATTTCATCTGCATCAGCATACTCAAATTTACTAACGGCAACACCACCATTGCCAGAATTCAACTTACCGTAAAACTGTTGCAGTGTGCTTAGCCATCTTAAATTATCTTTCGGGCTATTAGAGAGGTTCAAATCTTTCCTATAAACTGTAGCAACGCCGCCTAATATGTCAAAAGATTTTTGCGTTCTCATTCCCGAGGCTTTATCAATATATGTAATAACATGAACTATTTCGTCGCCAATGACCCTCACAAAATAAGGATATTTGCTCTTAATCAACTTAAACCCAAGCGGTTCAAGCGCTTCTCCGAACACCTGTTTAAATGCCGCGTTGAGAGACAGCTTTTTTTCCGCCGCTTTCTTGAATGACAGGTTAAAAGCGCCCTCGTTCTCCGAAAACTCGTCATAATCGGCAGTCATTGCAAATCCAGATATACCAAGCAAGCCGCCGATCTCCGCCAGATCGTCCTCGACAAAAGTGCTGGTCCGTCCTATTGCCACAAGGAATTTTTCAATGTCGCCGTTTTGATTTTGAAAAAGCGGCTTCCAATCGTCGGTGGAAAAAGGCGCTTTTTTCACTCCATAACCCTCACCGTCGCCCACGACAACCCTGCTTGTCCTGCCGTTCGGCGCGTGAAGCTCGAGTATCGCGAAGTCGCTGTCAACCGCCTCCGCGGTAAAGCACGGAGTTTCCATGACCTCGGCGATTTTCGCCGCCGTTTTTGACAGCTCGTTTGTGCTGTCGTCGCCGTTGGACAGTGTAACCCAACTGCCCTCCGAGAACGCCGCCGCATACGAAAGCGCGGCTGCATCCTCCGAGCACGGTACATAGCCGTCCCTTTTCATAAGCTGCGTAAACTCTTTAATAAATTGCTCTTTGCTGTTGCTCTTAACGTGCAGTGCCGTAAAAAACTTTCCCATAGTGTCCTCCCAAAGTTCATATAAGATTTAGGTTAAAGAAATCGTCTGCTGACGTTATCTTTATCTCTTATACAAACAATACCACATACAGCAGCAAAAGTCAAGTCTTTATTGCTCTTAACCCAACAGTTGGATGTACTGATTTTAATCGGGGGTGTTTTTCGCTTCAAGAGCATTTTTTGCCGCGCCTATAATAAGCATAAAACCCAACACCACAAATGAATACACCACGGCAATGAACAAGTTGTCAAGTCCTATCAGTTTTAACAAAACAGAGATCACAAGTTCAACTGCCGCGATAATTATTGCGCGTTTCTTATAAACTTTATATTCCAAATCGTCCAACGGCTTGTTTTTATCCTCTACCGGGGAAAGCGCAAGCACGATCAGCACTGATGCCGATAAAACGGCATAGTACCCCCATATTTCGATATGAAGATATTTTAAACCCATTGAAACGATAATCAGCATAATCAATGAATAAATATAACATCGCAACGGCGTTTTGGCATGAAAGCCGCCCGCAAACGATCTGAGCGGAATATACGCTGCCATAAACACCACGATTTCGAGAATTGTCCCGAACAGCAGACCTATAATTAAGGCGGAGGACACATTGATAACCGATACCAATATTTGATTGATACCGTATATGTATATCTCTGCATCATCCGCCTCAATTACGTTGCTGCGCACAAGATCATTACCAATCCTCTGCGATAGCTTTGCAAGTAATCCCATGATCAGAACTTGCGAAGCTTTTCAGCGCCCTTCGGCAACTTCGGCTGATGGATGACAAAAGCACAAGCCGAGTTTACGTTGACCGACGTTGCCATTTTCGCAGCCGCGGCAATTGCTTTCTTGGCAATACTTTTGGAGCCCAGTTTGCTGTTTTTCATAATAGCTACTTCCTTTCTATAATTTTGATTATATTTTACATTTTTTGAATAAACATGTCAATACGTTTGGCACGAATTGTATATAAATATGGCACGAATGGTAAAAATTAGGCTCAAAGGATTGCAAATCCTTTGAGCCGGCTCTCATCTATTCCAAATACAATGCTACGGTAACCGTAAAGATGTCGCTTCCCTCGTCAATGCTTGACGTTCCGTTATATCTTTCCAACACCTCATTAACATTTCTTAATCCAAAACCGTGATTTTCCTTATCTGCCTTTGTGGTGACGATCTTACCTGCTTCCCTTTTTATGGGATTTTTATAGGGGTTAGCTATCTTTATTATAAGCATTCCTTTTGAGCACTTCATTCTTAAATCTATGAATTTTTCTTGCTCGACATGGGAAACGGCTTGCAGGGCATTGTCCACCAGATTCCCTAAAATAACGGTTAGATCAAAGGTGGAAAAGTTAAAGTCCGAGGGCAAATCAGCTTTGATGTTTACCTTTATCCCCAAGTTCTCTGCGGAGCGAAACTTAAAATTCAGCAATCCATCCACTGCCGGAAACCCTGTGTGAACGATTTCCGCCTTATTTTGATAAATACCGAGAACCTCTGAAATATGATTTCTTGCTTGGTCAATATTATTTATTTCAAGGTATGAATCTATGGTCACCAAATGATTTTTGATATCATGTCGCAACTTGCTTGTTGTATTATGTGAATTTTCCACAAGTAAAAGTTGATTTGCATAGTATTCGTTTTGTTGCCTTATCAATGCGTTTTCTTGCTTTTCAGTGTATAACAGCGACACTCTGTCAAATAAAAAGAATACCATGAAATTCATAACCAAAATAGCGGCTACCGAGGAAAAAACTCCAAACACTGAATGTCCTTCGGATTGGAAGATTATTACAAGAATGTATAACGATAAAACCGGGACCGCAAAAAGTGCTCCCCAATACGCATTCGGAAGTATGTTTCCTCTTTTTACGCTCTTAAAGCCATTAGCTGCCATTGATATAATGAATATCAAGACGTTTGCTGAAACAGCGCCAAATACGGAATTGTAATTATTCACCTCCGTGATTGGAAAATTAATGTAACCCGTTAAAGTGACAGCAATCATTTCGGTGCAAATAAAAAACACGTATATTAATAATCCAACGAGAATTCGTTTTTTATTTGATGCCGTATATAAAAAAGTTAAGGAGAAAATTGCTATTATATTCACTGCAAAGTTCAAAAGAGGAATATTTATAATCAAGTAAATCGATGATGTTAATAAGTAATACGCAACATATAATAGCGTTTCCAGGCTTTTCTTAACTCTGGCATTTTCAAAAAAGGCTGTCATTAATTTGTATAGTGCAAATACCCCCAGCGCTTGTGACGGTAAATAAGTTATATTATATAAAGTGAGTGCGATCATAACCGTTTCCCTCCGAACTTAATTAAAATATCTCTGATTTCGACCCTTTTGCTTCTACTTATAGGGATTTGCTCATCGTTTGCCATAGTGAGCTCATCATACCTGATTGACTTGATTTGATCGTAATTTACGATATATGAACGGTGTACTTGTATAAAGCCAAAGTCAGATAATGCATTCATTATTTCTGACATACTTGCTCTAAAGACATATTTCCCGCTAACGGCAGTAATCTGCAAATCATGTGCAAAGCTCTCAAAATACAATATTTCTTTTGTTTTGAGCCTATGCGAACCGTTTTTGTCCTTGAAAGCAAAGATATGATTTCTGTCATCTAAAAGGCGAATCGCTAAATCAACTGCTTCAAACAGCTTGTTCTTGTCAATCGGTTTCGGAAGAAAGTTCAACGGTTGAACATCAAAAAGCTGTCTGTCATATGTATCCATAGCGGAAATATATATTATGCTTACGGCATGATCGTCCAGCTCGGTTCTTATCAAATGCCCCAACTCGACGCCGTTCATTTCAACCAGCTCAATATCAAGTATGATCAGATCGCATGCGCTGCTCTTTAAATGTTCCCATAAATCCTCGGCATTGAAAAAAGACGTTATATCCAGCACCTGATCTTTCAGTTGTTGGTATTCCGCCAAATATTCTGTTATCTGCGTAACCGCATCCTGAAAATCATCGCAAACCGCCACCCTGACCATAATATCACCCGCCTTTGTTCATTATTATACCATATATTTCCGATAAAATCAATGCGTAAATCAAAAAAATAAGGTATAATATTAATGATACAAGGACAGGCTCGGGTTTCGCAAATTCTTCAAATACAAGTAAAGAACCGATTATTTGCCTTTAAAATGCGCTTTTACGGAGAGAAAGATTTTTGATGCTGACGGCTGAAAACTTACGCCGCGAGGTTAAGTTTGTCAACGCACTTTTTCTTGGTCTCCATTGACGAATGAACATATCGATTGAGCGTGATGTTGACGTTTGAGTGCCCAAGCAGCTCGCTCACGGTCTTTGCATCGAAACCGCTCTCAATGCAAACCGTGGCATAGGTGTGACGAATCAGATGAAAATTCGCGCTTCGAATACCGCATTCCTTGAGGACCGCCTTGAAGCGGTTCTGCATGGTGCGAGGCTCCACGGGCTTATTATTGCCGGATAGAATATAGCTGCTCCCGAGGCGCTTGTTATGTTTCAATATATCGCAGACAAACGCGGGCAGCGGAATATCTCTCACAGAGGTCTTGCTCTTGGGAGAGGTCATTATGACCGCCGTTTTGCAGTTGCCGGAGCTTCTCGCAACACGCTGAACCGTCTTTGAAACGTGTACAATCCCATTTCGAAAATCAATATCGTTCCAAGTGAGCGCGCACAGCTCGCCTATGCGCAGCCCCGAATACATTGCCAGAAGTATTCCGAGATTGCTTTCGGTCGGGTTTCTTTGAAGATAATCCTGAAGCCTGCCACGCTCCTTTTTATTGAAAACCTCCGCTTCCTTGCTTTCGGATTTCGGCATGGAGATATTGCGCATAGGATTTCTGTAACCGTACTCTCGCTCCGCGTACTTCGCTACAGAGCGCATTACAACAAGGATATCGTGTACGCTTTTCGCGGACAGACCGCCAAATCCGTTCACTCTTCCGCATTTCAGCATATGATCCGCAAACTCATTTATAATAGGTGTGCCCAGATCGCCATAGCGGATATTTTCAAAATATGGCAGAACATACCTGTTTATCAGCTTTTCATAGCAGCAATAGCTTGAATGTTTAACGCGCAGCTTCGCGGAGGCAAGCCATTCGGCACACAGCTCTCTAAAGGCTTTATTGCAGGAAATCCGCTCCGAGCCTTCCGTGTCGGAGTGGGCATAAAGCATTTTTTCTTTTATTTCCGAAAGACTTCTTGCATACAGATATCTGTACTTGATTTTCCCATTATCATCGTATCCAAGAGGAATCCGCCCCTCGAACCGACCGTCTTTTCTCTTGTAAATGTTCATTGCGTTTCTCATTTTCCGCTTCCTTTCCGACTGTTTTCTGACGGCTGAAATACTTATCCAACCGTGAAAATATTTGAGATTTTTTCAAATTAAGGCTTTACAAATCACTTTTTATGTGATATAATAAAGCAGATAGGCTGTGCTTAAATTATAACGCATTATCCGAAAGCGTGTTGTAATCACGTTCGCTTATTTGAAGAATTTGCGAAAACAAAAAGCAAGTACGGGCGATGTACTTGCTTTTTATTTTAAAAACGTGGAATTATCATGTTATGTTGCCCTTTTCCGAGTTTTAGGCGGATGCTTTCCCGACAGTTCCTCTTGCACCGTCATACCGTCAAATTCCTTCACAAACTCAACGGGAACAGGTTTCGGAGGAAACTGCTCCAGTACCGCCGCCTCGACCTCGCGGCAGTCGGCATACTGCACCTTGCGCTCGGACTTTTCCTCAATCGAATATGCGTCCTCAAACTGTATCCCCCATTTGAAGAACAGCTTGAGGCGCGTTCTCATCGGGTGACATCCGGTTTTCATCACGATAAAGTGACCTTTGGGCATAGATTTCAGCTCGTCTACAGTCATGAGCGGTCGTTCGATCATCTGAAGCTGCCGCGAACCGCCGCCGTTCCCTGAAGATCGGGACACCGATCCGCTGAGAACCGTCTGCTTTCCGAGGTTGCGGGACATTTCCTCTGCCGTTTTCGAGTTCGGCGCAAACGCTCCGAATAGCGTGCATTGGCAGTTGTCCACGATGATCTCCGCGCCCTCTTTGCCGTAGGTTTTTTCGAACTGCGCGAGCGATTGAATGATCGCGACAATCGAGACTTTTCGCGAGCGCGAAGCGGAAAATATCATTTCTAAGCCGTCAACTTTGGGCAGCGTTCCTATCTCGTCCATATAGAACATTACACGTTTGTCGAGTTGCCCGCCCTTTTCGTCAGCGACCGTCAGTATCTCGCGGTATAGCTGCTGAAAAATCAGCGAGATCAAAAAGTGTTTTGATAACGATAGGTAAAGCTTTGAAATAATCTCTGCCTTTTCCCCCGCTCCACACCGTGCGTGCGGCTTTCACCGCACACGGCGTTCCATCAATATTACAATTTCATCGGATTGGTATCACTTTCAAAGTTACCAAAACCATTAAATAGCGGTGTTACCCGCCAACACTCGAAGTTTGTTTATTTTGTCAAGTTGAGATTTATCGGGTTTGATTTTGCCCAGATATGCTTGTATCGTTTCGGGTTTTGTCGCGTGTATCAGCTTGTGAACGTCAATATGGACAATTATCAGATTTTTGTATTCGTCCGTACCGCCTTGACTTAACGGCTTTTTATGGTGACAATGGATTTCATCAATCCACAACACCTTGCCTGTAACGGCACATTTTCCGTATTGGGCGGCGTAGAGCGATACTCGATTATCCATATATTCCACGCTTCGATTTGGCAGATACGCTCTCGCGAGCATATGCAGAACGGTCATCACCGCTTCGTCGAATTTCAGATTTCGATGAATTTCCTCCCTGCCCTCTGCCGTATATTTGCATATCTTTTTCTTTTTATACATTGGGTTCTTGGTCTGAACATATCCGACAGGACATAGGACTTCGCCGTTTATGAACCTTACCATTCGGCTTGCCCCATATCTCTTAGCTATATATTTTCGGCGTATTGTACCGCTCTTTTCGAGCCGCCATTTCAACCGATTATATAAAACAACATCAAGCTGAAATTGTATCGACTTACAGTCTTTATTAACGAATGTAGCATATTGATAGTAGTTGTGAGTGCCTATGACCATCGAGTTATACAACAGTATTTGCTTTACTCCGTCCTCGGCATCTTTACAATGCTCAATAGCTTTTATTTGTTCTTTCAGCTTTTCGGTTTCACGCTTTACAGCCTTGTCTGACATATGCGACCTTACAACAAATTTCCCTCCTTTCCAAACCGCTTTTAATTTAAACCCTAAAAATTCAGAGTAGTGCTTTTTGAGATTAACAACTTTTGATTTTTCCTCACTGATTTCCAGCGATAATCTGTCTTTCAGCCATTGCTTAACAGCAATGAAAATTTTATCTGCGTCACTGCGCTTTCGGCAGAATATTTTGAAGTCGTCTGCATATCTTACGATAAACATTTCTTTCAAACGGCTTCTTCTGAGAGCAGAAAAAGCACTGCTCCTTCCTACTGTGCCGCTTGACTTGACCTCATTTTTATAAATTCTGTGCGTAGGCATGCTTTCCCACTGACTGCTTATCCACCAATCCAACTCGTTCAGCACGATATTCGCCAATAGCGGCGACAGGATACTGCCCTGCGGTGTGCCCTTTGTTGGATATTGGATATTTCCGTCGGGCATTATTATCGGCGCTTTGAGCATTT
>JAMPFE010000037.1 GCA_023664705.1 Lachnospiraceae bacterium
TCTCCTGCGCGACAAAGCCGCCCGGGTTCTGGCAGAACGTGCGCACCTTGTTGCGGAACGGCGCGGGGTAGCCGATGAGCTTGCTTTCGTACAGCACCGCGTTGACCTCCTCCATGACCTCGTTTCGCACCTCGACGCGCACGCCGATGTCCACGGTCCCCGAGCGGTGCTCGACGCCGTGAGCGACGCATATTTTTTCAAGCCAGTCCGCGCCCTTTCTGCCCGTCGCGATAACGACGTCGAGCCCGTAAATGACGTTCCCCGAGCAGACGACGCCCGTGCATTGTCCGTTTTCGACAACGATGTCGTCGCAGGCGGTGCCGAACATTATCTCCACGCCGTTGTCGAGCAGATACTTTTCGATGCGCGCGTAGAGCTGCTGAGCCATTTCCGTGCCGAGGTGACGAATGGGGCAGTCGACGAGCTTCAAATTCGCGTTTATCGCCTTTTTGCGTATCTCGCGAATCTTGTCGGGTTCGGAAACGCCCTCGACGCGCTCGTCCGCGCCGAATTCGAGATAAATCTTGTCTGTGTAGGCGATGAGCTCCCGCGCCTGCTGCTCGCCGATAAGCTCGGGCAGCGTGCCGCCGACCTCGGGCGACAGCGAGAGCTTGCCGTCCGAGAACGCCCCCGCGCCCGAAAAGCCCGTGGTTATGTGGCAGTCGGGCTTGCAGCTCATGCATTTGCCCGTCTGCGATTTCGGGCAGTGCCGTTTTTCGACGGGCTGTCCCTTTTCGATTATCAGCACCTTTTTTTCCGAGCCCTGCCGCAGCAGCTCTATCGCCGTGAATATTCCCGCGGGTCCCGCGCCAACTATTATAACGTCGTATTTCATAATATCACCTTTTTTGTTTATTTTTCCCGTTTTTGCCGAAAATCACCATATTTCGTCGGGGTGGTGTTTGGCAATAAATTTTTTCGTGATGTCGATTAAATTTTCGGCAATGTATTTTTTAGAATCGTTTTTATAGGAGTCGCCATTATAAAAATTACAAAATTCCAAGCTCGAGCGAATTTCATGAATTTTCATAATACCTGTTGCAAACCCCATACCCGTTTCAAAGGTCTGCGCATAGAACAGGCAGTCGCTGCAGTCGCAGGAGTTTCCGTTGTCGTCGTACAGGAGCCAATCCACGCGCACGATGTCGACGATTTTCATTCTTCTTTCGAGCTCAGCCCATATCGCGTCATAGTCCTCGCAATCCTTGTTTACGCCTATGGAGATGAGGTACATCATCTTCCTGCCGTCCTTTGTCGCCATATTCGTGTCGAATACCATAATATCAAGTCCTTTCTCTGTTGACGTCCACACTAATAATTTAACATATTTTTCGGATTTTGTCAATATTTTTGGGACATTTCGCGCGGTTCGCGCTCATATATTTTTTAAAAAGCAAAGGAGCTGTTCAAATGGAAAATATTGTCAACGCGCCGCACAACAGGGGAGCGCTGCCGAGGGAGAGCACAGAGCCGCGTATAACGGAGAGCATGTCCGAGGAGCCCGAAAGGGACGAGATAGAAACGCCCGATTTTGCCGAGACATACGAAGAAACGGACAAGCCGAACGAGCCCGAGATCTACACGCACGTCCGCGCGCCCGAGATACGCCGCGGCGGAACGCGGATACTTATGGGCCTGACGGCTGTGTGCGGAGCGGTCTCGGGGGCGGTCATCGTGTTCACGGGGAAAGCCGACCCCGCCGCTCTCGAGGCGGTTTCGCGCTCGCTTGAGGGGACCGTCGGGGAGCTTTTTCTGCGCGCGCTGGCGACGGGAGCTGTGTTCCTCGCGGCAGAGCTGATACTGGGTTTTTTCGCGCTGGGGGATTGGCTCGTGTGGGCGCTGCCGCTGTGCTATGCCATGGGAACGAGCCTGCGCGTCGCCGCCTCGGGAACTGCCGTGCTGCTGCCGTCCGCGGCGGCGGGGATATGCGCCGTTTCGCTCGCGGCTGCCGCTTCGGCAAGCTTTTCGCAGACGCTGCTGCGGCTGTCCGAGGGCGGCAGCCTGTACCGCGAGAGCTCGCCGCTGCGGAGCTACGCGCTGGCGTTTTTCGGCTATGCGCTGATGATCGCGGCGGCGGCGGTGTATGAGGGCATCGCTCTCAACTGGAAATGAACGGCAATTCCCGTTTGACAGCACACAACAAAACGCCCCCGAAGGCTCGGGGGCAATGCTCATTAAAAATATTTTTATCCCGTTCTCTCCGTCCCGAAGCGGATATAATTGTACTCCTTGGCGAGCGCGTCCCACGTCGGAGAACCGACTATCCCCGACGGTTCGAGCCCGTAAAGCCGCTGAAACGTCATAACGGCGCGCTCCGTTTCGGGACCGAAATAGCCCGTCGCCTCGATAACGGGGATGCCGCTTATGTTCTGCCCGATAACGCGCAGATACGTCTGAAATTCCTTTACATCGTCGTTGCGCATTCCGGGAGTGAGGTTGTAGCCGGGGTACAGCGCCGCCGTCGAGCCCTCGTAGCCCTCGGGAAGATTGTTGAGAATATCCGTGTAAATTTGGTTTATCATCTGCCAAGTCCGAAAATCGACAACGCCGTCGGGATTTAAACCGTAGAACCGCTCGAACGCCTTGACCTGTTCGTCCATTGCCGCGTTGAAAACGCCGCCCGAGTTTACGGTCGGTATCTCGGGATTGAAATACGCGATTACGTTCAGATAGTACGCCAGCGAGCGCACGCGCTGCCCGTAGTCGCCCTGCCGAAGATTTTCACCCCAGAGGTTTTCTATCTCCTCCGCCGTAAGCCCCTCGCTCGTGAGCTCCGAGAGGTGCTTTACGGCAGTGAAGATGTACTTTATCTTGTACCACGTCGCCTTGTTGATAACGCCCGTAACGGGCAGGTTGAACACGCTCTGGAACGTCCGCACAGCCTCGACCGTGCTCTCGCCGTAGATGCCGTTGGCGGGGACTATCTTCGGGATAGCGGGGTAGTTCGTGCCTATCCTGTTCAGCTGCACCTGAATGGTGCGCACCTCGTTGCCCGAAGCCCCGAACCCGAACGGCGTTCCGGGGTAGCTCTGGATATTCGGCGAGACGGGCGCGTTGTACACGATGTCGATGTCGTTCCCGTAGTAGTACTGCAATATCTGATACGGCGTGTAGCCGCGGTTCGCGAGCGGCACGGTGCCCCACTGCGAAAGCCCCTCGCAGGTGACGGTGGTGCCGTTGCAGAACATCGTGAACAGCGGCTCGACGCTGCCGCGGCGGACGATGTAGTTATTGAAAACCTCGTCGACGATATTCGCGATGTTCGCGAAAATATCGCGCCCGTAAACATACGCTTGGTCGTACTGCGTGGAGTTGGTGATGTCGAAATCGTACCCGCGCGAGCGGTACCACTCGGTGTACACGCGGTTGAGCGCGAACGATATCTGCACGTAAATATTCGCGCGGAGAGCCGCCTCGGGCCACGTCGGGAAGATCTCGCTGGAGGCGACGTTTTTTATGTAGTCTGGGAACGTCACGGAAACGTTAGTCGCGCTCGCGTTCGGCGTGCCGAGGTGCACGACTATCCTTTCGGGGATATACGGTAAGTTAGCGGGCATTTTCCACCTCCATTATGTTCACGGTATCGGCGCCCGCGGCGCCGCCCTCGGACGGCACGGGCACCATAGCCACGCGCTGTATCGACTGCACCCCGTCGAACACGGGTATATCGCTCAGCACCACGTCGGCAAAGCCCTCCCTTGTCACCTCCGCGTCATACAAAGCAAACGGCTGCACAGTGTTCTCAAACGACTGCGAAAGCTCCTTAGACGGCGCCGGGAGCGTTTCGGCGCTCGTCTGACCGCTGCCGTCGGTAACGAGCGAACATATCTCGTGCGTTTCGCCGCCGATTTTTTTGGAGATAACGCACCGCGCGTCCGCTATCGGCATCGCCTCGCGCGCCGTATACACCCGAAACAGCATCGTGCCTCTGCCCGCGTTGCTCTGCTCGAACTCCTCGAAGCTGCCGTAAACGGGCTCGGGATACTTTATCGGCTCCGCGCCGCTGCCCTGCCGAAGAATGCTGTCGGGTGGGTTTTCGGGATTTTGCGGGTAGCTCTCGTCCTCGAAGCTGCGCCCCGTGAGCTGCTCCCCCTCGGCAGTGCCGCTTATCGGCTGGTCGGCAAGCGTTTCGGCGCGCTCCGGGGAAACGCTCTGCACGTCCGCGAAATCGGGTCTCGGCGCGGTCGCGGAGTTGTCCGTCACTCCCGAAACGTCCTCCTCCGGGCGGTTATTCTCGGGAACGCTCTGCTCGGTTATCTCCCCGCGCACCCGCTCCGTCGAGGGTATTTCCGTAAAGCGCGGCGGCGTGAACAGCACGTCCGAGGTCTCGACAATATCCTCCTCGGGCGCTTCGTCGGGAATTGTTTCCGCGCTCTCTTCGTCATATTCGACGATCTCCTCGGACTCGGAGCTCTCGTCGCCGTCGACTATCTCCGCGATAAAACGGTCGTACACTGCGGGAAATTCGCCGCTCTCCTCGCTTACGTAGCCGATTATCTTCGGCTTTCTCTCTTCGGGCGCGGGCTCGGCAGCCGCCCTTTCGGGCTTATCCTCAACGACGGGGACGGGCTCGGCGGCGGGCTTCGCGGAGCGGCGGCTCAGCTCCATAAGCTCGCGCTTGTATTTCTCTATCAGCTTTTTGGTATCGTCCATAGTATGACCTCCGTAAAAATATTCTTATAGAATATATGCGGAGATCGGCTCAATTATTTCTTTATTTTGACAAGGCAAGCTCCCGGACGACCTCTCCCGCGAGTATAAGCCCCGCGACGGACGGCACGAACGCGCAGGACGCGGGCACGACGCGCTCTCCCTCGCGCGTGGGAGCGGCGGGCGTTTCCGTCGACCACACGACCTTCAGTCGCTCTATGCCGCGCTTTCGCAGCTCGTGCCGCATAACTCTCGCAAGCGGACAGACCGACGTTTCGTAAACGTCCGACACGCGCAGCTTCGTCGGGTCGAGCTTGTTGCCCGTGCCCATGGAGCTTATCAGCGGCGTTCCGCTCTCGGCGCATTTCACCGCGAGCAGCACCTTTGCGCGAACGTCGTCTATCGCGTCGACAACATAGTCGTATTCCGCGAAATCGAACCGTCCGACGGTCTCTTCGGACAAGCGGAATTGATGCTTTGTCAGCCGCAGGCTCGGATTTATGTCGAGAAAGCGCTTTTCGGCAGCATCCGTTTTCGGCAGCCCGACCGTGCTGTGCAGCGCGATTATCTGGCGGTTGATATTCGACGCCGCCACCTCGTCCCCGTCGACGATATCCAGCGCCCCTATGCCGCTTCGCACGAGCGCCTCGGCGGCGTGACCCCCCACCCCGCCTATGCCGAAAACCGCCGCGCGGCATTCCGCGAGGCGGCTCATAGCGCCCTCTCCGAGCAGGCGCTCCGTTCTTGCAAATTCCTCCATTATTGCCCTCCTATATTTTCGACCTCAAGCCGCAGCCTGTAAAACGCCCTCGCCCATTCGGGAAAAGCGCCCTCGTCAAGATTTTGCAGCGTCCGCCTGCCGACGCGCCCGTCCATTACGGCGAGGACTCTGATGACGCTGTTTTCGCTTTTCAGCGCCTCCGCTATCGGCATATTGATAAAATCAAGCGCTGCCGACAAAAAGTCCGTTTCGGAATACGTGCAGTCGTTGTCCCATTTTTCCTTGAAGCAGCTCTCGTCGTATTCGCCCGTCCGCGTGTAAAGCCTCGACAGGTCGATTTCCTGCCGATACATCTCCGTCCACGAAAATCGGACAAGCTCGCGCCCGTCGAGCAGCACAGCCGCCCGCCCGTAAGCGTTATGCACCCTGTGATAGCGCGTGAGAAAATAAGTCACGCGCCCCCTCAGCCCCTCGCAGAGCAGCCCCTCGAGCCGCTTTTTCAGCGACTTCCACGATTTGTATTTTTTCATGACCTCACCCGAATAATATTATACTATATTATTCGGGCAAAGTCAATCATCGGAAGAGCAGATCCTCAAAACGCTCTATCGCGTATTCCATAGCGTCCAGACTGTCGACGTTCGTCGTGCCGTTGTCAAGCCTCACGTCCTTATTCGGCGAGCGCTCGTCCCAAACGGCGCTTTGTACCGCCTCGATAACGCGCGGACATTCCCCGGACACGAAAAACCGCCCCGAGGAAATCAGCCTGTTCAGCATATTTATGCGCGTGTTTATCGGCTTTTTCTTGGCGTTGTGGACCTCCGTGCGCACCGCGGCGCGAAAGCTCTTCACGAGCAGCTGCTCCGCGCTGTCGCAGTACACCGCGGAAAGCGTCGGGAAGCGCTCGCTCTCGCGCCCGACATATTCCTTAAAGCTGTTTATAAGGCACTCCGCGGAGCGGTTGCGCTTGTCGTAAAACTCCGACAGCACGTATACGTTTCGGAAGCCCTCGTCGAAGCCGACGTGCACGAACGCCGAGGCGCTGCCGCTGCCGCCGTAGTCCACCCCGATAACCGAGCGCACGAGCGGCTTTTCCGACAGCCTGCCTTTAAGCGCGCCGTCCGCGAGAACGCACGCGGGGGAAAAATCGCCGTATATCCTGCCCTCCGCCGCGACCCAATCCCCGAGGATATAGCGGTCGTAAAACACGCCGCTGAACTCCTTTTTCAGCTCGGCAACGTACTTTTCGGGCAGGAAAATATTGTCTTCAAGCCCGAATTTCATCGACAGCAGGTCAAGGCTCCCGTTGTCGAGATAATCCCGCTTTACCCAATGCGACGGGCAGTCGGGATTTGTGGTCGCGAAAAGCTTCGCGCCGTCCTCCGACAGCCTTGACAGCAGCATGGCGAAAAACTCCTCGTCGAAAAGCGTAAGCTCGTCGCAGTACGCCCCCATAAGCGTCATGCCGCGTATCTTGTTCTCGGAGAGCGCGTTTGCCGCGCCCTCCAGATAAACGCGCCTGCCGAAAAGCCGCCCCTCCTTTTTGGCGGCGCTGTATGTAAAGCCGTCGCCGAGAATTTCCGAAAGCGGCTCGAGGACGTTCCTTTTCAGCGTCGAGAGCGTTTTCGCCGCCATAAGATACGACCTGTCCCTCGGCGACCCCGCGACCCAGAACGCCCACAATATCATGGAAACATGGGTCTTGCCGCTGCGGACGCTGCCCTCGAAAATATTTATGCGCCGCAGTCTGCCGTTTTTCAGCAGCCGCAGCGCCTCCTCCTGCTTCGGTGAAAATCTCATCTTATCACTCCTCTCCGCCGCTTTCAATGTCCTTGTATTCGCCGATAAGCTCCGCGAGCCGTCCGAGCGCGTCCTCGCGGGTGTGCTCCTCAAACATCTCGATAACCAGCTTCCATACCTTCGCCAGCTTTTCGAGATCCCTTTCGGCATACATGGTTATCAGCTCCTCGTCGCCGAGCAGACACAGAAAGCGCTCGCAGAATTTCATTATCCGCGGGTTGTTTTCGGTAAAATATTCCTTTACGGTAAGCTTTTTCTTCGATGCCACGTTATCACCTCCCTGCTCCGTGATAACAGTCTAGCACCGCCTAAACTGCAAAAAACTGCATTTTTTGAGCTTGTGTTCATAGGATTTGTGCGTAGATTTTCGAGCATAATTTTGTCGAGTACAAGGAAAAACGACGCGGGCGTACTGTATGTACGCCAAGGAGTTTTGACGCAGTAATCGGCAAAATTTGCCGAAAAGATGCGTGCAACATTTTATGAACACACGCTCTTGGCGATAAAAAACCGCCCGCCGTTCAAACGAACGGCAGGCGGCTCCGAAAAACGTCTCACGCCGCGCCGACGTACTCCGCGAGATATTCAAGCGCCGCGACGGTTTTCTCCTCGGAGAGCCCCCTCGTAATAAGCCCGACATAAAGTCGGTCGGTGCCGAACTCCGCGTAATATCCGCCCGTGCTTTTCTTTGCTATCCTCATTTCCACTCCCGCGACGGTCGAAGTCGGCAGCCCGTAAAACGTCTCGGTAGAATACGAGCCGTCCTCAAGGAGAGTGATTATATCCGAACAAATGCGGTCCTCGTAAACGTGCTTAGTGTCGCCGTATCTGCGCTGGAAAATGACCTTGGCGCTCTGCGAGCCGTCCGCGCTTTCAAACCAAAACTCGTCGCTGTCCTGGTGATGCCTGACGGGTTCCCAGCATTCGTTTCCGTCGGCGTCCATATATTGATAAGACGGGATACCGTGCTTCCCTTGATTTATTATTCCCATCGGCGCCGTCTCATGCAGCTCGGGAGCAATGCCCGACAAATCGAGGTCGGCGCTCAGCCCGAAATACTCCAAAACGTCGTCTCGGCTCATCTCGAACGTGACGGGCAAATACTGACCGTAAAACACCACGCCCGTGAGGTCGGCAATCTCGAGCTCTCCGATATTGAGCGTGTTGTTGTATTTAGGCACGGCGGCTGCCGTATTTTGCTCGGAGGAAACGCTTTCGACGGCGCTTCGGCTGCCTACGTTATCCACGGGAAACAGCCCCGCCCGTTCAAGCCCGCCCGAGGGGAGACAGCCCGTCAATAAAGACAGCGTCAAAGCTATAACGACCGCCTTAGCAGCTTCTCTGTTCATAAGATCACCCCTTCTCAAATTCTAAATCCTCTTATCCCCATTATATCGCTTTTCCCCGTACATGTCAAGGCATTTAAGGCATTTTTTTAAGTCTCCGCGCCCGCGTACTGCGTCATATACAGCTCGTAGTACTTGCCCTTTCGGGAAAGGAGCTCGTCGTGACCGCCCGATTCGACGATACGCCCCCCGTCCATTACAACGATAATATCCGCGTCGCGTATGGTGGAAAGTCTGTGCGCAATAACGATGCTGGTGCGGTTCTGCATTATCGTGTGCATGGCGTTCTGTATAGCCTTTTCCGTGCGCGTGTCGACGTTCGAGGTCGCCTCGTCGAGAATAAGTATCTTGGGGTCGGCAACGAACGCGCGCGCTATCGCGAGGAGCTGCCGCTGCCCCCGGCTGATATTTTCGCCCGAGCCCGTCAGCACCGTGTCGAAGCCGTTCGGCAGCGCGGCTATCATATCCCCGCAAAGGCTCATTTTGACAGCCGCCTCCGGCTCCCCGGGGCTCGCGTCCTCCTTTGCGTATTTGAGATTATTCGCCGCCGTGTCCGAAAACAAGACCGTATCCTGCAAAACTATCGCGACGTTTCTCCGCAGCTCGTCTCTCGAAACGCCGCCTATATCCTGACCGTTTATCGAGATCTCCCCGCTGTCAATATCGTAAAACCGCATAAGCAGATTGACGACGGTCGTCTTTCCGCTGCCCGTCGCCCCCACCGGCGCGACCTTCCTGCCCGACGGAACGGTCAGCGAGAAATCGCGGAGCACGGGCTTTCCCTCGATATAGGAAAAATCGACGTTCCTAAAGGTCACGTCCGCGCGCTCCGAGCGCCTAAGGCTCTCCCCCGACTTGTCCTCGTCAGCCTCGTCGATAACGGAAAACACGCGCTCCGCGCCCGCTATCGCCGTCTGAAGCTGCCCGTACACCTGCGCTATCTCGTTTATGGGACTGCTGAATTGCTTCGCGTACACGATAAACGCCGAGATGACCCCCACCGAAATAAGCCCGTTTACGGAAAAATACCCGCCGAACACCGCGATTATCACGAAGCCGATGTTGCCGATGCAGTTCATAACGGGACCCATTACGCCGCCGAAAACGTCCGTTTTTATCCCCGCCTTTGTAAGCGAGTCCGACGTTCCGCAGAACTCCTCCGTCGTAATGTCCCGATGATTGTACGCGCATACCGTTCGGCAGCCCGATACCGTTTCCTCGACCGTCCCGTTGAGAATACCGAGCAGCGTCTGCCGCCTCCTCGAGAATTTCCTTACGTTCTTGGAGAGCATTTTCGTGGCGAAAACGGTCAGGAAAACTGTCGCGAAGCTCAACAGCGCCAGCTGCCGGCAGTACCACAGCATTACGGCGACGGTCCCCGTCACGGTCAGCACACCCGAAAACAGCGACGGCAGCGACTGCGATACGGTCGCGGAAACGTTTTCAATGTCGTTCGTCATGCGGCTCATAACGTCGCCGTGGGAGTGCGTATCGAGATAGCGCACGGGCAAGTCCATCATCTTCCCGAAAAGCTCCTCCCGCATGCGCCTTACGATGCGCTGGCTGAGCCTTGCGCTTATGAGCCCCTGCACGAGCTGCCCCGCGCTGTACAGCAGATAAACCCCCGACATCAGCAGCAGCGTAAAGGAGAGGCTCCCGCTCTTGCTTTTCGCGATAATGTCGATAGCGCTGCTTTGCAGCGTCGGCGCGAACACGCCGCAAAGCGTCCCGAAAATAACGACCGCCGGCATGCCGAAAACCATGCCCTTTTCCTTGGCAAAATACGCCGCGACGCGCTTCAGCGTGCCCCCGACGTTCTCTGCGTGCTCGACCTCCGCGAAGCGCTGCGCACGGTTCATCATCCCGGGGATATTGCGCTCGGCAACGCTCTGTCCTTTTTTCTCCTGCACGGTCAATCCTCCTCTCCCGGCTGCGAACGGCAGATGTCGCGGTATATCGGGCAGCTCTCCCTCAATTCATCGTGAGTGCCGACCGCCGCGATCCCGCCGTTGTCCGGCACGATTATCTTGTCGGCGCGCCGGACGGACGCGATGCGCTGCGCCACGATTATCTTCGTGACGTTCGGACGGTATTTGTCGAGAGCCTCATACAGATCCGCCTCGGTCTTTAAATCCGGCGCGCTTGTGGCGTCGTCGAAGATGAGTATCTCCGCGGGCTTAAGGACCGCCCTCGCAATGGAAACGCGCTGCTTCTGCCCGCCCGACAGGCTCATTCCGCGCTCCGCGACAACGGTATCGAAGCCCTCCGCCGCGGCGTCGATAAACTCCTCCGCCTGCGCGGTATTCGCTGCGGAGCGTATCGCCCGCTCGTCCGCGGAGGGGTCGCCCCACTTGATATTTTCGCCGACGGTCACGCTGAAAAGCTCGCTTTTCTGCAGCGCGACGGCTATCTTTTCCCGCAAAGCCCTTTGGTCGTATTCGCGCACGTCCGTGCCGTCCACCGGAACGCTCCCAGAAGTCGCGTCGTAAAAGCGCGGTATAAGGTCGACGAGAGTGGTTTTCCCGCAGCCCGTCGCGCCCATAACGGCAACAGTCTCTCCGCGCTCTATTTTCAAACTGATATTTTTCAAAACGGTCCTTCCGCACGAGCTCGGATAAGCGAACGTCACATTTTTAAACTCGACGCGCCCCCGCCGACCCGAAACGAGCCCGCAAGCAGTATCAGCGCGATAACGATATACATCAGCGCGTTTATCACGGGGTTCATAAACGCGAATATCGTCAGCACCCTCAGCTGCGTTTTTATCAGCTCTCCGTTCGCCTTCCCGAAGCGCGCCTTTTCGTATATCTCGCGGACGCACGCTTTAATGACGCGTATCCCCGAAATATCCTCCTGCATTATCGAGTTTATGGTATCCGGCTGATTTTGCAGCCTCGAGAACAGCGGGCTCGCCTTTGCCAGACAGAACGCCATGATCCCCGCCGCAAACGGGAGTAACTCTCGTCACGACCGAGCCCGTGCCGAGCCCGTCAAGCTGCGGAAACGAAAGCGCCATAATTCTCCGAAAGCAGTCCTTGCGCATTTCGTTGCCGATATTCTGCGACGAGATATGCACGAACACGTTGTTCATCGAGCCGCATAAGCACCCGAACAGCGCCGGCAGTATCATCTTCAGACCGACGCTCCATATCGCCGACCATAAACAGCGCGGCAATGACCGCAAACGGCAGATACCTTTTTACATATTTCCACATTTTCCGTTCCTCATTATTCGGTGAATTTCAAGTTCTTCTTAACCGATATTTTCCTCCAAAGCGCCACGGCGGCCGCCGCCGTCAGCAGCTCCGCTATCGGAAAAACCGCCCACATAAGCCAACCCGCCTGCGCGTCTGCTTTCGCAATCTGCGCGAAAACCAGAGCGAACGGGAACACGAACAGAAGCTGCCTGAACACCGAAATCAAAAGCGAGCCTACCCCGCTGCCGACAGCCTGAAAAACGCCCTGAAACGCGATGTTCACTCCCGCGAAAACCAAGCTTATCGAGATAATGCGCATCGCGCTTATGCAGAGCTCCCGCGTCTCTCCCGAAAGGTCGAATATCCCGGAAAACGGCTCGGCAAAGACCTCCAGAGCAATAAGCCCGACAAGCATTATCACGGCGGTGTAAAGCTGCCCGAACCTCACGCAGTCCTTTATCCGCCTGCCGTCCCTCATACCGTAGCTGAACGCGGTTATCGGAGTGATCGCGTCGCGCATGCCGAACGCCGCGAACAGCAAAAACTGCTGTATTTTGTAGTACAGCCCGTAAGCCGTGACCATATTTTCGCTCACGTCCTTGAGTATCAGGTTCATTCCGTAGGTCATAACCGAAATCAGCGCCTGCGAAATGATAGCCGGCAAGCCCACGGAGTATATCATACCGACAGTCCCGAGCGACGGCTTGAAATGCCGAAGCCTTATCCGCACCGCCTTGTTGAACCTCAAATGGAAAATAAGCGCCGCCGCAAAGGAAACGACCTGCCCTATAACCGTCGCGTAAGCTGCGCCCTTAACGCCCATTTCGGGCAGCCCGAGCCAACCGTATATCAAAATCGGGTCAAGGACGATGTTCGTTACCGCGCCGAGTATCTGCGCTATCGTCGAGCAAAGCGAGTGTCCCGCCGCCTGCAGTACCTTCTCGAACACCGCGAACATCGACATACCGAACGAAAACACGCAGCAAATGCGCAGATAATCCGTTCCCACAGCCGAAACCACGGGGTTGTCGGTCTGCGAGTTTATGTAAGCGCCCGCGCCCAGCAGCCCGAAGCTCAAGAACACCGCGTAGATAACCGCCCCGAGCAGCACCGCGTTTCCCGCGGTCTTGCCGGTAAGCTCCTCGTCCTTTTGCCCGAGGCTTCTCGCGATAAGGACGTTCGCCCCCACGCCCGTTCCTATCCCGACCGCCACCATCAGCACCTGCAGCGGAAAAGCCAGCGTAAGCGCGTTCAGCGCGTCCTCGCCGCCCGTCGGCATATTTGAGACAAACGCGCTGTCCACGATATTGTAGACCGCCTGCAAAACCATCGACACTATCATCGGCAAGCCCATTGAAAGCATCAGCCGTCCGACGGGCGCCGCCATTTTCTCGTTTTTCAAATTCATTGTCATAACCCCCCAAAAACAAAAAAAGTGCAGCTTACCGATCGGAATTACGCAGTAAGCTACACGTCTTAATATTATTATAAGGAAAATAAAAAATATTGTCAACGGCAGTTTTGCACAATTATTTTTTTTGAGACCGCGTATTTTTTTACTTAACCGTCAACCGTTACAAGAGTGCGGAGCTGTTTATAGCCGAGATAAGCGCCTTTATCGAGGAGTTGATTATATCCGTGTCGATGCCCACGCCCCAGCCGACCGTGCCGCTCGGCAGCGTAATGCCGATATAGGAAGCCGCCTTGGACTTGGAGCTCTGCTCTATCGCGTGCTCCGTAAACGTCGAAATGGTGTAATCAAAGCCCAGCCCGTCCTTTACCGCGTTCGAGACCGCGTCGAGACGTCCGTTGCCCGCGCCCCTCAGAACGCGCTTTTCGCCGTTTATCTTCACAGTGACCTCGGTTGTTATCTGCTCGCCCTGCGTGTAGTGCGCCTCCGTGACCTCCAGCTTGGTCTTGAGGTTGACGTAGGTCTTTTCAAATATCTCGTAGACCTCCGCGGGCTTGAGCTCCTTGTGCGCCTTATCGGAAACGCGCTTTACGGTGTAGCCGAAATGCTCCCTCATCTTCGGCGGCATAATAATGCCGTAGTTCTGCTCCATAAGGTAGCCTATGCCGCCCTTTCCCGACTGCGAGTTTATGCGGATAACGTCCCCCTCGTATTCCCGCCCGAGGTCGTGCGGATCGACGGGGATATACGGCACGTTCCAGTGGTCGGGGTCTTTTTCCTCGCGCCACTTCATGCCCTTCGCGATAGCGTCCTGATGCGACCCCGAAAACGCCGCGAACACCAGCTGCCCGCTGTACGGCATACGCTCGTAAACGCGCATTCTCGTAAGCCGCTCGTAGACTTCCGTAAGCTCTGGAAGATTTGTAAGGTCGAGATTGGGCTCCACGCCGTGCGTGTACATATTCAGCGCCAGCGTGATTATATCGACGTTTCCCGTGCGCTCGCCGTTTCCGAAAAGCGTGCCCTCAACTCTGTCCGCGCCCGCCAGCAAGCCCATTTCCGTATCGGCAACGGCGCAGCCCCTGTCGTTGTGCGGGTGCAACGACACGATGATATTTTCGCGGTCGTGCAGCTCCTTGCACATATATTCTATCTGCTGCGCGTAAACGTGCGACATGCTCTCCGCCACGGTCACGGGCAGATTGATGATGACCTTGTTGTCGGCGGTCGGCTTCCAGATGTCGATAACGGCGTTGCAGATCTCCGCGGCGAATTCGGGCTCGGTGCCCGTAAAGCTCTCGGGCGAGTACTCAAATCGGAAATTCCCCTCGGTGTTCGCCTTGTATTCGTTCATCAGCTTCGCGCCGCTCGCCGCTATCTCGATAATCTCCTCCTTGCTCTTGCGGAAAACCTGCTCGCGCTGCGCCACGGAGGTGGAGTTGTACAAATGCACTATCGCGTTCCTGCAGCCCTCCAGCGCCTCGAACGTCTTTTTGATGATGTGCTCGCGCGACTGCGTAAGCACCTGCACGGCAACATCGTCGGGGATCAGATCGCGCTCGATAAGCGCGCGGCAGAACTCGTATTCGGTGTCGCTCGCCGCGGGAAATCCTATCTCGATCTCCTTGAAGCCCACGTCAACCAGATATTTCCAGAACTCCAGCTTCTCCTCCAGACTCATCGGGATAATCAGCGCCTGATTGCCGTCGCGCAAATCGACGGAGCACCACACGGGCGGCTTGTCGACGTATTCCCTTTTCGTCCAGTCGAGACAGGGATACGGCGGCATAAAATAACGTCTTTGATACTTGTCTGCAAATTTCATTGTTGTTTCCTCCTGTTGAAAATAGGTTCGGGGGCGTTCAAGGCAACAAAAAAGCCTCATCTGCCGCCCGTTAAGGCGAGAGATGAAGCTTAAACACTCCATGGTACCACTCTCGTTGACAACGCCTTACGGCGTCGCCCGCTCATATGCGTCAAGCAACGCACTTCTCTGTAACGGGAGAACCCGAAGCAAATTACTCAGCGCAAAAGCGCCGTTCATTCACCCTGCTCGGGGAGGAGCTGTATCCGCAGCGCAATGCCGCCTCGCACCAAACGGCGGCTCTCTGAAAACGCGGTTTACGGACTTTTTTCCCTTCAACGCATTTAAAATATTACAGATATATTATATCACGTTTCTCCCTATTTGTCAAGGGGATTTCTTAAGATTTTCCCGCAAATATGATATTTTTATGATATTTTGTTTCTCGGCAGCGTCACGGTAAAGACAATGCGCTCGTTTTCGCTTTCTGCGGCGATAGTCCCCCCGTGCAGCGCGACGATCTCCTTTGCTATCGCGAGCCCCAGCCCCGCGCCGCCCGTTCCCGTGGAGCGCGCGCTGTCGAGACGGAAGAACTGCTCGAAAATGCGGTCGAGCTTCTCCCTCGGAACGGTCGCCCCGCGGTTCGCGACGGAAACGGTCACGGCGCCGCTCTCCGCGGTCATCGCAAGCGTAATCTCGCTGTCGGGATAGCTGTAATTCACCGCGTTCCGGAACAGATTGTCAAACACCCTCGCAAGCTTGTCGGGGTCGCAGACAAGCTCCGTGTCGGGCTGTATCTCGGCGCGGCAGGAGAGGTTCTTTTCCGCGAACACGGGATAAAATTCGCTCACGGTCTGCTCCAGCATACGGCTGAAGTTTATCGTCTGCGTTTCCAGCGTAAGCGTCGTCAGGCTGAACCGCGTGATGTCGAAAAACTCGTTTATCAGCTGCTCCAGCCGCTCCGCCTTGTCAAGCGCAATGCCCGTGTACCGCGCCCGCGCCTCCGGGGAAATTTCGGGCTCGTCCCGCAGCAGCGTAAGATAGCCTATAACGCTCGTCAGCGGCGTTTTCAGGTCGTGCGCAAGATAGACTATAAGGTCGTTTTTGCGCTTTTCCGCCTCGCGGGCAAGCTCCGCGTTCCGCAGGGCGCGCTCCCGCGCGATGTTCAGCTCGTACTGTATCTCGTACAGCGCCTTGCTGAGCGTTATCTCCTCCTCGCTCGGCGAGGTCAGCAGCTTTGCCGCCGCGGCTATCTCCCCGAGGTAGTTCACAAGCGGTCTGATAACGACAAAATAGGCAATGCACAGCCAGCCTATGAACATTATCGCCGCGCAGAACTCGACAAGATTTTCGCGGATAAAGTCCAGAATTTGATACAGCGGGTCGTCGGCATACCAGATTTGCAGCTTGCATATCAGGTAACAGCCCCCCACGATCCCCAGCAGCGCCGCCGAAAAGCCCGCGACCGCCAGACCGTACCGCATGATCACGCGCCTTTTGATAGCGCCGTGTTCGGCTTTTTTCATTTCCGCGCACCCCCGTCGTCGATAGTGTAGCCCACGCCCCACACCGTCCTTATGTAGCGCGGGCGGCGCGGCGGCTCGCCGAGCTTTTCCCGCAGACGGGCAATGTGCGCCATCACGGTATTCGAGCTGTCAAGGTACTTTTCGCCCCATACCGTCTCGAAAAGCTCCTCGCTCGAAACCACGCTCCCCCTGCGCGCGCATAAATGCCAGAGAATGCTGAACTCTATCGGCGTTAGGATTATCTCCTTTCCGTTCAGCGTGCAGCGGTGCTCGTCCGAATTGATATACAGCCCCCGCACGTCTATCTCGTTCGCCTTGGAGCTCACGTCGCCGCTGTTGTAGCGCGTATAGCGCCGCAGCTGCGTTTTCACGCGCGCCACAAGCTCGGGCGGGCTGAACGGCTTGGTAATGTAGTCGTCCGCGCCGAGCATAAGCCCCGTTATCTTGTCGGTGTCCTCGACCTTCGCGGTAAGCATTATTATCGGGAACACAAAGCGCTCCCTCAGCCGCTGCACGAGCGTAAATCCGTCCACGTCGGGGAGCATCACGTCCAGTATCGCGAGCGAAAGCTCGCACGCGCCCGCATAGGATAGCGCGTCCGCGCCGTTGTAAAACTTGCGCACGGAATAACCCTCGTTCTTCAGACAAACCTCCACCAGATCCGCTATCTCCTTTTCATCGTCAACGACCATTATCTTTTCGTTCATAATAACCCCCCTATAGTACTAATATACTATAAAAGGCGCTTTTTGTCAATACCGCCGCCTTTTCGGGCACTTGACAGAAAAACAAATTTATGGTAAAATAAAAAGTTGACAGTTAAGGGATTATTCCTTAACTGTCAACTGTACACTATACACTTTCAACTGATTTAAGCGCTTTGTCAAGCGCCTCTATAAGGTCGTCCGCGTTCTCAATGCCGACGGAGAGCCGCACTGTGTTCGGCTTTATGCCCTGCTCGGCAAGCTCGCTTTCGTTCAGCTGCGAGTGCGTCGTAGAGGCTGGGTGTATCACAAGCGACTTCACGTCCGCGACGTTCGCCAGCAGCGAAAAAATCTCCAGGTTGTCGATAAACCTTTGCGCCTCGGCAGCCCCGCCCTTGACCTCAAACGTGAAAATAGAGCCTCCCCCGTTCGGGAAGTATTTCTTGTACAGCTCGTGCGTCGGCTCGCTCGGCAGCGACGGATGATGCACAGCCTCGACCTTGGGGTTCTTCGCGAGGTACTCCACTATCTTCAGCGCGTTTTGAACGTGCCTTTCCACGCGCAGCGAAAGCGTCTCCAGCCCCTGCAAAAAGATAAACGCGTGGAACGGCGAGAGCGTCGCGCCCGTGTCGCGCAGCAAAATCGCGCGGATATACGTCGCGAAAGCCGCCGCGCCGACCGCCTTCGAAAACGAAACGCCGTGATAAGAGGGGTTCGGCTCGGATATCCACGGGTACTTTCCGCTTGCCGCCCAGTCAAACTTCCCCCCGTCGACGATAACGCCGCCGATAGCCGTCCCGTGCCCGCCGATAAACTTGGTCGCTGAGTGCACCACAATATCCGCGCCGTACTCTATCGGGCGCACCAGATACGGCGTCGCGAACGTGCTGTCCACCACCAGCGGAATACCGTGCCTGTGCGCGACCTCCGCGACAGCCTCTATATCGGCAACGTTGGAGTTCGGGTTGCCGAGCGTCTCCACATACAGCGCCTTTGTCTTATCATCAATAGCCTTTTCAAATTCCTCCGGCTCGGGAGAAACGAACTTCGCCGTAATTCCGTATCTCGGCAGCGTATGCGCCAGCAGATTGTACGTCCCTCCGTAAATAGTCTCGGAAGCGACGATATTCTCCCCCGCGCCCGCAAGCGCCTCGATAACGTAGGTTATCGCCGCCGCGCCCGAAGCCGTCGCCAGAGCCGCCACGCCCCCCTCGAGCGCCGCAATGCGCTCCTCGAAAACGCTCTGCGTGGGGTTCGTCAAGCGCCCGTAGATGTTGCCCGCGTCCCTCAGCCCGAAGCGGTCGGCGGCGTGCTGCGAGTTATGAAACACAAAGCTCGTGCTCGCGTAAATGGGAACGGCGCGCGCGTCGGTCACGGGGTCTGGCTGCTCCTGCCCCGCGTGCACCTGCAAAGTCTCAAATCTGTATTTGTTTGCCATACTAATTACTTCCTTTCATCGTCAACGGCTTTAAAGCCCTTTTCTTTCTATATCAAGTATATCACATTACTATGTATTTGTCAAATTCATATATTTTATGGATGGCTATAAATTTTATCAATATCGCCCCCAACAAACCCCGTTACAATAGGGAATTTCCGATTTTCCCTCACGGCAGCCGCAAATCGCGCAAGCCGCCCCCATATCGCAAATCCCCAACAACCCCATTACAATAAAAACTCCCCGCTTTCCCCCTCACGTCAGCCGCAAATCGCGCGCCCCCCGACAGCCGCCCCTATATTGCAAATACCTGTCAATAAACCCCGCAAACCGCGTTATAATAAGCAGATCCTCCTCGCCGACAGCGCTTCGGTTCAGCTCCGAAAAGCGTATCCTCGCCGCCGAGATCGTAATTCCGCACAGCCGCGCGGTCTCCTC
>JAMPFE010000038.1 GCA_023664705.1 Lachnospiraceae bacterium
TTCGGCTAACAATATTTTACAATAATCCCTTGACAAATTCAAGATTTTGTGGTATTATATACAAGGATACAATTATTGAAATTTTGAATTTTCACAAATAATAAAGCGTTTAATAAAGCGGCTTGACGGCGCGTTTTCGTCTTATCCTTGTAAATTTGCATATTTATTTGCAAATGGCTTTATTACTGCATTTTTTAAATAGCAGTTTATTATAAATTTGCATTAAAACGGATAAGTTCAAGTATTTTATCCTTGTAAACATTTTGACAAGAAAGGAACGGATTATGAATAATTTGCGCAGATTTGACATTAAATATGATTACTCGATAATTATGTGCTTTTCGGAGCGTTCCGAAACGCTTATCGGCGGCTCTGAAAAGGTATTAAAAAGAGCGTTTGGAAATAAAGAAAATCCAAATATCAAAACGAAAGATTTGGACGTTTATTATCAAGATAAACCTCTCGGTACATTTGCCGTAGAGGTACATCAAGGCGCTTTGGAGGTCGAGGAAATTCAAAAACTTGTCGAAAAATTGTATGCTAATTTGATTGATAAAAACTCTACCAACACCAAGGTTGCCGATACGAAATTGAGCCTTGACGCATTGGCTTGTTCCGAGAAACGTAGCGCGGCTATCCACGTTCTTGCGCGGACGATTTTGGTGTGGTATGCCGCTGTTACGGATTACTATATGAACGGCAAAATCGGCATTCCGATACCGCAAAAAGAACGCGCAAAACTTGGAGAGCAGTTCCACGAAGATGTGACTGCGCTTATTGAAATGATGTTTACAACGCTGAAAAAGAAAATATCTCCGCACGATAACGCGGAGATAACACAAATTATTAAAGGCAACTGCTTTGAAATTGACGTTTTTCTTGAAGAATATTCACGTTACTTATTGTAAAATAACGTGTTCTGCATTCGTTGCAGATTATGCGACAATTATTTTATCGCAAATTCGCGTAACGCGCGGTATTGCAATGAGTGCAAGCTGCTCCGCAAAAAGAACAGCAAGAAAATTTATGCCGAAAAATGCGCCGAAGGAGTACATAACGAGCGGCAGAGGGTAAAGTTTCGGTTCGAAAATTTCATTCATAAGAGCAAGGTGTGGAGCGCGCTTTCCGATGATGAAAGAGCAGAGTATCAGGCACTCCGCAAAGATTTCATTGGCATAACCGCTGCTATGCTACACGAGTATGACCAGAGCGGCAGCGCGGATTTGGAGCGCGATATTAGGCAGTATCTTAAGGATATTGACAGTGAGAGGTCTGAATTGGAGAGTAGAATTTCGCAACAATTATGAAAAAGTGCTTAATCCTCCTCATAAAGTTTTGATTTACCCTCATAGTTTAAACCGTTATTTCGACATAATGTTCCAACCAAATCATCTATCCAGTCGGCAGCAAATGGATTTAATCTAACCGAGAGAATGTAATCCGAAAGCTTACCACCATTAGAGCAAACAGGTATGTTTAAGTCATAATCATTATTCAAATTAAGCGTTGGTATATATTCCTTTGTGGCAGCGATTATAATATCCAAAGTCGCATTATCGAGGTTATTATTACATAATACCTTTATTCTATCATATATAGGATATTGTCCGAAGTAGTCAAAGACGGATGCCCCAGCTTTGTTAAAAATCAATACTCTCTTTTCCTTTTCGTGCTCAAATGCGGTACGCTTATGAAAATACATATCACACAAATCATTCTCACTTAAGAGACTTTCTCGGAGTTTTTTAACCATCTCCTCTTTGTTGTCTCCCGTCAAATCGTATTCAATATCTTTTATCTGCACAGCATAATTGGAGATTTCTGGTTTGGGGTCAAGGAGTTTTTTTAATAAATCCTGATATGTATCAACTGTGGTGCATATCTGCACAGACTTTTTTTCATTGTCATAAATTCTCCATAGCGCATCGCTGTCATCGTCATTGCTCCAACACTGCGCATACGAAAAAACAGGAAAATACAGACATTTAATAAAATTCACTAGCATTTTATCCAAATCGTTGGAATACTTACCGCATAAATCGCGGAGCAATGCCTCGCACCTTTCGGGGTGTTTTTTAAACGCAAAAAATATCCCCTCATAGGTGTCCTCCCACTTCGTTGGGTGAACGAAACGTTCTTTCTTATTGGTGATTAAGTCCACAAAGGAAGGAAAATCAATTATTCTATAAATTCTATCATCCATTGTTGGTACCTCCGTTATTCGTCAATTTTTGATACATCTTCATCAACTCCGCGACTATCTCCTGTTCGGACATCTTCGCGGAGAACCCGTATGCTTTCATCACGGCCTTGTCGTTGTCGGCGTGAGCTTTGCGCAGTTCTTTCGGCATAACGGTTTCGTCGTACAGATCGGCGAGGGAACTGTCGGGATAGAGCGCGCGAGCGTCAAGGATAGCCTGCGCGGTTTTCTCGATTTCGGCGCGCTGTTCGGGAGTGGGTTCGCACCACGGGAAATTGTTGTAAACTATGTCCTTGGAATACGTATAATCACTTTTCATTCGTCCGCAAATGGCTCTTGTCCACGCCATATGAATATGCGATGTTAATATTCCAAAATGATATAGTTCCGCATCGGGTATTATAAAGAGTTTATTTCCTGCAATTGTGCCTTCGTCCAAATAACCCATAGGAATATATTGTCTGCGCTCTGATGAAACAATAGGTATTGCAATAAACCTTTCGGGATTGCGCTGTTCGCGAAAAAGCGTAGGCGTATCTGCTTTTTTCCTTGCTCCCGCGTCATTGCTGGCAAGGCGCATTTCACGAACTCTTTTAACCCGCTCATAAACCAACGGCATTTTCTTCAACTCGGCGGGAGTGCAATTTACAAGCCATAAACAGTATCGGGGTTTATTGTTTATAAATTCATACCCCATCATATAGCGTTTTATATACGGAACGGCTGCTGGTTCTTTCTTGACGAAATCTGAAAAGTCGTTCGCTTCTATGATCAAGTTGCCGCCGTCCATTGCTTGATTACCCATTACAATCTGCGGAACATCCGAAATGGGGGATTTTCTGCTCGTTATGACAATATTTTCGCCCTCAATGATATACGGATTTATGTTTTCAACCTGTTTTTTCGCATTTTCCGCATAAATGATTTTCTTTTCTCTTGCAAAATTCGCAAATCCAATAATGACAACGTGAACGCTAGCTTCATCGGTTGATTGGCTTGACCAAACAAAAAAACGCCACGCAAAATTGATATGAAGTTGATATGCTTCAAATAAGTGTGACCACAAGTCACCTGCCATTTGTCCCTGCGTTATAGAGTTTGTGGACACAAAAGCGACCTCGCATTTTTTACATCTTTGATATACTCCGCCGCTTTTTCATACCAACCGCACACAAAGTCCAAAAGCGCGGGTTTTATTTTACCGTCAAATACATATCGCATATCGTCTTTCTGTTGCTTTGTTGCGAACTTGAAACCCACAAACGGAGGATTACCCATTATGTAATTCAGCTTTTCGGGCGGCACGATTTTAGCCCAATCAAGGCGAAGAGCGTTGCCCTCGATAATTGTCGCGTTGGTTTTAAGCGGCAGAAAATCGAGTTTTTGAAAAACAATCTCCTCGGTTTTGTGCATCATCTGGCTCTCGGCGATCCACAGCGCGGTTTTTGCTACCGTTACCGCGAAGTCGTTGATTTCAATGCCGTAAAATTGCCCGATAGAAACCTTGATAACGTTGCCTGTTTCGATCACGACCTGCTCTTTGTGCATAAATGCGAGAGCCTCGTTTTCAAGACGGTGCAGGCTCAAATATGTTTCCGTGAGAAAGTTTCCCGAACCGCAAGCGGGGTCAAGGAACGTAAGCTCCGAGAGCTTTTTCTGAAATTCACTCACACGTTTTTTAATTGCCGCGCCCTGTTTTAAATTCAGAATTTCGGAAAGCTCCGCGCGCAAATCGTCTAAAAACAGCGGGTCTATAACCTTGTGAATGTTCTCTATCGACGTGTAGTGCATACCGCCCGAACGGCGCGTTTCGGGGTTCAGCGTACTCTCGAAAACCGCGCCGAAAATCGTGGGCGAGATGTCGCTCCAATCAATGCCGAGGCTTGCCTCGTCAAGCAAAAGCCGTTTCAGTTCTTCGTTAAATTGCGGTATTCTGATAGTTTCGTCCGCGAATAAGCCGCCGTTTACACGGGAACGCAAGCAAACTCGGCTCGTCATCGGGGTCGCGTTCGCTGTCGGGAGTGTCAAGCATTTTAAACAAGTTTTTCAATGCCGTTCTGATGTGTTCGGGCGCAAAATTCTCCAAATAATCGTGGAATTGATTATCCGAAAAAACGCCCGCATCCTCGGCGTAAAGACAAAATACGAGCCGCACACAAAGCTGATTTAAGCTACGGAGCGTTTCCTCGTCCTTGACCGAATACTGCTCAATAAGCGCATCGTACAATTTTCCCGTGATCTCGCCCGCACGAACGGAAATCTGCTCTTCAAACTTGATTTTATCTTTTTTCTCGACTTTGAGAATATCAAATGCGGAGAGCTTTTCGGGCAGCTCGGAAAGCTGTATGACAATAGGGTCAGCAAGCACGTCATTCATATTGTGTATGCGTATTTCGCGAAAATTCGACACAATTATCCAACGGGCTTTATCATCAAGATTGAGATTATCATTGTAGAATTTTGCCTGTTCAAAAGGCGTTTGACCATTATGCCCTAACTGCGGCTTGTCAAGGTCTATCTCAAGAGATTTTTGCTCAATCAAGACCTTTGAACGCGCTATGTAACCGTCGATACGTTTGGGAGCAGCCACGCCCTTCAGCTTGACCTTTTTCTCAAAATCAATACAGGTAAGCGCGTCCTCCATTCCGAGAACGTTCTGCATTAAACCGAGCCAGAATTTGTGACAGTCTTCGTCCTCTTGTCCGCGCCCTGTCCATTTGTCAACAAATTTTTTCGCAGCCGCCTTTTGTTTTAAATCAGCCATAGTGACCTCCGAAAATGATTTCAAAGTTTCTTCAATGTACCCGCCCCAATTAGTGTAGCTAGGCTATGTTTCCTCGTAAAATTAACTTTTTTATCGTATCTGATTTCAACCCTTTGAGTTGCATAATCAATACTAACGATTTCACCGTTGCCAAAATTTCTATGATGAACACGCATACCCACCCCGTACTGCTTCAGTTCGCTTTCGGAAAGGAGCGGATACTCCTTCTTTTCGGGTTCGGGGCGCGACTTTGGAATAATCGGTTTCTTAGATATGGACTTTGCGCTTTCAAGCGTTCTCTGATATTCCATATCTATTCGCCGCTTCATTCCCTCAAAAGCGGCATTTTTAGCTTTTGTCCAATCCGTAAACCTTTGATTAAAGCCGTCAAGCGTCGGATTGCCGTTTTCAATTCTTAAATCATCGACGCTTTTAACTTCACGGAAATAATGAACATCTTGTCCGCCGTATTGGGACATCGTTTGACCGCGATACGAATAATCTATACTATTATCCCACCTGGTTTGAGAAATTTTACTATTTGCTTATATCCAATACAAGCAAATCGTTTCCCGCGGAACGGTTGAACGAGTGACGCATTGCGTGATAGTTGTGTTTTTCGTATTGATGAACATCGGAGCTGTCAAGAACAATCCAGAGCAATTCGTAGCCGCAATTCTCACATTCTATTGTCATTGCTTCCGTATCTTTTGCCAAGGTGGTTGATTGTGCGATTTGGAGTACTACATTCCTGCCGTCGATATGGAAAAGCAAATGACAGTATCGTCTGCTGTTGGGGAGCTTCTGTTCGCGATGAACATCATATCCGAGTTTTGCAAAGTGGTCGAATAAGAGGTTTCTCGCCTCTCTTACCACGGACACGTCGTTTGCATCAAAATCGGCATAATCGCAATTACCTTTGTTGATGTGCGAGAAGTGCGCACTGCGCTTTTGACCGTTTTTATAGCGAACGATAGGGTTTGTGCAATTAGGGTCTTTACAGCGCAGCTCCTTATTGCTGCTTGCAAGTCTGATTGTGTTTTCCACGTCGTAAATTTTCGCGACATCTTCTGCGTTCAGCAATTCACCATTCCAAAGCGCATAGAGCATCTTTTCACCTCCAATATGGCATCCGCTCTCAACCGCAGCCCTATAAACGGCTATACTATAATCATTATAGCAGATTTTTCCGTAAAAGTCAACAAAAACCGTATTGTGCCAGATTTATGATATTTTTTCCCTTTTGCCGCGCTTTGTGAACAAATTCCCAAGCCCCGCCCCAATCGTGAGTGATGTAGCAGATAACGGTATCACATTCCTTGACCATATAATTGTTACGGAAAGTGATAGCGAACCGCTTTGGAACGCTCTCTATCCCCTCGGGAACAAGCGTGGGCGAAATATATCGTTCAGAACTATCGCCAACAGGAACATATGCAAGGACTATGTAACAGATAATCCTCGGATAGCGTTTCAATGCTTGCTTGAGGACGCTTTGCGCCATTAAATCAAATGCTCCGTGCGTACCGACAAGGAATGTGATGTCCTCGTTTTCCTCAATCAAGCGTTGTACGGTCTGCTCCAAGAACGGTTTTACCGTGCTTGGAGTATCTTTATGCCCAAAGAATGATACCACCATATACCTCACTCCAAAACAGTTACTATGTATATAGTAGCACATAAATATGTATATTGTCAAGAGGTAACTATAATTATAGAATATTTATAGGGAGTGATGATATGGAAAACGCGGTTACAATCATAACTATCAAGGACTATGGGAAAATCGAGGTCTGTCTGAAAGAAATTTTGGACGAACGCGGCTTGACGAGAAACTACCTCGCAAAAGCGTCTAACACACGCTTTGAGGTAATCAACAAGTGGTATTCCAACAAGGTTGAGAAACTCGACTTGGACGTGTTGGCGCGGATTTGCTATGTTTTGAACTGCTCTCCGAGCGATATAATTAGGTATAACAACAAATAAAAACAAGCTCTCCGTTCGCTCGGAGAGCCTGTTTGAAAAGATACGGTGAGTGATTGTGATTAAGCCCTAAACTGCAGCACTATCTGCTCCATAATCTCGTGGTCAATGTAGAAACCACGCGTATTTTCCCACCTTACTGTTTCCATAAAATCTGTCGGTCGGGGGTTAGCCTTTGCGTACTGTCTGCGGAGCAGCTCCCACAATCCGAGGGCTTCGCGCTCTACCTCAAGCGCTAGCTCGTTCCAACGCTCTGTATTCATAAGCTCCGCGCTCTCGGTCGGGTAGTTCTCCCTCATAAATTTCTGCCAAGCCTCGCCCCAACGACCGATTTCAAGTTCATCGTCCGCGGCTTTGATGATGTTGTCATTCATAAATCGTTCCTCCTTGTCCGAATACATTGTCCAAAACCTACTTATAATGCAGAGGATATGCTAAATTCTTGTCCGCTGTTTGTCCGCTAATCGGACGAAAAACTACTGAAAATTACGGAAAAGCGAATGTCGAACGAGCACGGAATTTGGCTTTACAATGCGCGTTTCAAGGATTTCCAAAAATTTACAATAGCCCCTCAAGGACTTTCAAGTCCCGTCACTCGCACCACCGATATGATCTCCGGATCGGCTCACAGAGCCGGTTCGGAGATTTTCTTTTTGCCAAAATTTCGGTTTTGTTCTTTACCTGTTCTTTATTTGGTAATCACGCTCCTTTCTCGCCCGAAAAATTCAGAGCGCTGCTGATCGCCTCGGAAACCTTTGCCCTTGAATTCGCCAAGACGTGACAGTAGATAGAACTTGTCGTTGTTACGCTTGAGTGTCCTAAAGCGTTCGATACCGTCACGATGTCCACGCCTTGATTGACCAAAAGGGAACAAAAGAGGTGACGGAACTGATGGATCCCATGGAACGGGAAATTATGCCGTTCGCAAAACCGCTTTAACCAAGTGTAAGTGGTGTTCGGGTGCTGCGGTTCGCCGTTGTCTTTGGTGAACAGACGGTCACTCTCGACCCAACGGTTTCCGAGCTTAGCGCGCTCCTCGGACTGTTCGTTTTGCAGCTCGCGGAGCAATTCCATAATCTCACGCGGGAATTTCAGCGTCCTTTGGGATTTTTTCGTCTTGGTTGTGTCCGTGTAGATTCCTCGGCTCGGAGTATAACAAGAGGTTCGCCGAACGGTGATGATGTCGTTCTCCAAATCCACGTCCTTCCACTCCAGACCCAGCAATTCGCCGCGCCGATAACCACTGTAAACCGCAAGTTTGAAAAATACGCGGTACTTTAGCGGCTCGTCCTCAAGCATTTTGAAGAAACGCGCGACCTCTTCGGGAGAGTAAATTTCCTTCTCCTTTTGCTCGATTTTGGGGATCGTCACCTTGCCGCACGGGTTCTCGCCGACCACTCCCATTTTTACGCCGAAGCCGAACACGTCTGAGATTAGGCTCAAATAATGCTTGATGGTTTTCGGCGCGAGCCCCTTACCGTTCTGCTCGTTCGTTCCGTCTTTCGCAAGGCTGTTCACGAACATTTGAATCTGCCGCGCCGTGATCTTGTCCATTCGCAGATGCCCTATCGCCTTGTAGACCCGTCCGCGCAGCTGGCGCAGGCGCTCGTATGTAGTGTTGCGCAGGTTGGGCTTCGCATATTCCTCCAGCCACTCCTCGCAGAATGCCTCGAACTTGACTGCACGCGATTGGAATCCCTTTTTGCATTCTTCCTCGAACAACACTTTCTGCCGCTCAAGTTCCTTTTGAATTTGCCGCTCGGTCATTCCCGGTTCTGGAGTCCACGTTTTTGATTGGATGACCTGCTTGCCCTGTGTGTCGTAGCCGCAGCTTACCCTGATCGAGTAGCTGCCGCCTCTTTTCTGAATTGTTGCCATAGTAAACCCTCCAATTTACAACATGGCGTATCTCTGCTATCTATATTATATCACTTTCTCGCTTTAAAGTCAAGATATTTTTCGAGGTACGCCAAAAAATTTTTATCGGTGAGAACGCTTTGTCGGTGCGTCCTCTTTTTGTTCTTGTTGCTTAATAAGCTTGCTTATGTAATCGCCTTGCGAAATCTCGTAATAAGTCTTGGCAATCTCCGAGTAGATGTCACACAATCGGCTGCACTTTTCAAAGTTTTCTTTGAGAGGTGCGGCTTTTTGCTTTGTATCGGCAATTACGGATTTGAGATAATCATAGTCTGAGCGACTTACAATATTGCTGCGTTCGAGGATAGGCTTGTACATCTTTAGGCGAAGCTCATCGGCTGGAGAACGCTCTGTCTTGTCAACCAAGGCAAAATATTCCTCTGCTTGGTCGGCGAGTGCCGTTAAGTTGTCGAGTTCGGCGGTGAGAGTGTTCAGCGTCTGCCTAGCTTTTTCGACTTCACGCTCAAGTTGTTGGATTTTCCCCTCGACCTCTCCGATTGAGCGGATGTTGTCGCGGTTGATGACCGTAAGCTGCGCAGACAGCTTGTACAAGTCCATATCGTTTTGCGGCGAGTATGGCGCAGACGGATCGCGTTTCCGTTGAACCTTTCTGCCGTTAAGAGCAAGCTGCTCCACGTCGAAAATCGTCGCGGCGTAACTCTCGCTCATTTCGGACGGTGCGGACAAGAGCGTGCTGCCCGAACCTACATCTTTCCACAAAATTCTTGAAGCAAGGCTATCTACCGTGTAGTCCTCGCCGAGAGTTTTCAATCGCACGGCTCTTTGTTGGTTCGGTGCTTTGACCGAAATGTATTTTCCGCGCCGAACCGTATAGCCTAACATCTCTAACTCTGCGAGCAGTTCGTCAATGTTCTTGACTTTGAGTATCAAGCGGTCAATCTCGGCGCGGATTTTTTCTTTCCATGATGTGCCGCGCTGCCTATGCTCCCATTCGCTGTATTCGACACCCCGTGCTTTCGGCTCGATAGGTTTTATTCCAAAGGCAAGGCATACCCTGTCCGAAATCTCGCGGAGATTTTTTCGAGTGGTTAGGTTGTCATTGAATTTTTGTCCATCGATACCGTAAGTGTTTATGATGATGTGATTGTGGATATGGTTTTTGTCGGTGTGGGTTGCAATCACAAATTGGCACGAATCGCCAAAAGCTTTTCTCGCAAAAGTCCGACCGATCTTGTGAGCGTCATCCGGTGAGATTTTATCTTTCGGATCGAATGACTGGATGTAGTGGATCGCTTTCACTCGACCTTTGCCTTGCTCCGGGATAGGTTCATCGAACTTGTGACTTGAAAAATGCTCATAGACTACTTTCATCATCATGTATGCGTCTCTTGCGTTCGGCAGACAGTTGACCGAGTTGGTGTAGAGTAAATCTTCGGTCTTGTCGGGGTTAAGTATGTAGCTTAAGCTGCGATCAACGGTAGCGTGGATAGATATTGATTTAAGGATCGGCATAGCGATTCGACCTCCTTCCGCAAATTTTCAACGTCATCGGCATAGACGTTGTGTGTCTCGTTTGCTTTCTTGACGAGTTGGTTAATGTTCGCCCCGATGATTCGCAAGGCTTTCATCACATCGCCAACCGCTTCCATATTGTAATATGCGACGTGACCGGTGAGGGCTATGTGTCTTATGAACTCTCCCGTTTTCATCATAACTTTGGCTGCCTTGCTTTCAATCACTTTCCATTCGTCCATAGAGAAGATGATTTCTTTGCGTTTTACCTGCTTGTACTTTCTCATAGAATTTTGACCTCCTATCGTTTTTGAGTTTGGCTTTCAATGCCTAGTGGTTTGGGGGTTATTTGTTTTAGGGCGATGGGTTCCCTAAAAGTGTTCGAGGGGGTCTGCTCCCGAGCTGGAAGAAAGTACCAAAGAATACGGTACTTTCTCTGCTTGCTATGGTATGAAAAAACCAAAGTATGACCGTACTCATTTTTTGCTCTCCCTTTCGGAAAAGTATGCCCCTACCCCAAATTTTTTCGAGAGTTAATCCTGCGAGTGGTATGCCCCCTCTATTTTTCGGCGGCGATGAACTCGCTGCGTGGCGCACCTCACCTCCCTCATTCTTGATGCTGATTGAGTATGAGGGCGGTGGGCGTGGGAAATTGCCGATGATAATTTTTTCTTTCAATGCTGTTCCTCTTTTCTGTTTGGGATTTTGAAAGTGATAACCTTACAAACTCATGAAATAAGGTTCGTTCGACCGATAATAGGCACGGGAGTTCTTCCGTTCTCAAACGTTATGCTGCTAGTTGAAGATACTCAAGCAATGCCGACTTCGAGATGAGAATTTTTCCGCGCTTGCCCTGACCCTCTTAAATGCGCGACGTTTTTTCAATCGCCGAAAAGTCGGAGGTGTATGCACGGAGTATCGCAGATCTGCTACGTGTATTTGTTGGTGGCACATCAGCCGCTGTTCCGTTTGCGCTCCGATAAATGATGTCTCTATCATCAAGCGTTACGCTACCGATTGAAGATATTCAAGCAGCACCGACTTTGGGATAAGGATTTTCCCACGCTTGCTCTGACCGGTTCTGATATGAGACAACTTGTTTTGGAGAACCAACGGACGGTATGCTCGGAAAGTCCGCTGATCTGCTTGGCGCACTCCTTGGTGTTGAGCATTTCGACTTGCCCGTTGTTCGGCGGTGGTGGAGTTGGCGGTGACTCTTCGACTGCAATCATTCAATGAACCGACGGGCAGCACATCGGTAGGCGGTTACTTGAACGAAAGAACTTTTGCAGCAACCAACCGTTCAACACCTGCCTTCCCATTTTCTTTAATGAAGAGCCAACCTCCTCCGTCGCAAATCGTTATGCCGCCAACCGAAGATATTCGAGCAGCGCCGACTTCGGGATAAGAATTTTTCCGCGCTTGCCTTGACCGGTTCTGATATGAGGCAACTTGTTTTGGAGTACCAACTGCCGCACGGTATGCTCGGAGAGTCCGGCGATCTGTTGAGCGCATTCCTTGATAGTGAACATTTCCACTTGCTCAGTGCTCGGCGGCGGAGCGATAGGCGGCGATTCTTCAACTGTAATCATTGTGTTCAACAGTTTGACCACCTGCTTTATAAGTTCTTGCTTGTTTCTCATTGTCATAATCTAGACCTCGCTTTCCTTGCCTTGCTGGTTTTTGTTGAAGCAGTGACATATCACTATCAGTCGTTACGCTGCCGATTGAAGATACTCAAGCGGTGCCGACTTCGGGATAAGAATTTTCCCACGCTTGCTCTGACCCATTCGGATATGTGGGAGTTTGTTCTGGAGCACGAGTTGTCTGACGGTATGCTCGGAGAGTCCGGCAATCTGCTGAGCGCACTCCTTGATGGTGAGCATTTCGAACTGCTCGTTGTTAGGCGGTGAAGTTGGCTGCGGTTCTTCGACTGTGATCATTGCGTTCAGCAAATCAGCCTCTCGCTGTATAAGTTCTTGCTTGTTTCTCAATGTCATAATGTAGACCTCCTTTGATTTCTGCGAGAATAGGGCTCTCATAGATTACGGTCACTTGAACCCTTGTTTTAAAACCTATTTTTAAAATTTGCTAAGATTTCGTAACATTGCATAACTTTTTGGCGTAATTTAGTGCAGATTGACGTGAACCAAAGCGTTTCTCATTCGTTTATTTGATCGACCTCCTCATTGATTTTCGGATATTATCTGCGGCAGCGAACAGCGGAAAATTATCCTTTCACTAATACCTACAATTTTGCGGATTTTGTAAACCCTATTTCGCAAGATTTCTTGGATTTTCATAGCTTTTCGTAACTTTGCACAATTTTACGCGGGATTTTAGTGCAAATTGACGCAGCTTAAAGCTTCTCAGAATTTTCCCCTTCACTTATAGGAATTTTTTTGCCCATTTTTACAGTGTGTTTTGGCAAGATTTTTAAGATTTTTGTGAAATTTCGTGGCTTTGTACAATTTGCGGCATTTTTATTCATCTTATGTTGTTTAAAACGACGTGAACAAGTTGCGCTAATTTACACTCTCATATAAACGGATAAAAAATGCTGCAAAAACAAGGTCGTTTTGCAGTTTTCTCTGTTTTTCACAAACAATTTTGTATAAAATTACCTAAAAATTAATTTTTAGACTTGCTTTTTAGGGAAAAATGTGGTATAATAGTTCCGGATAGTAAAAATTATGAGAAGTTGGAGGGTATTATGTCGAATTTTGAATTTCTGAGAAAATACTGGCCTGCACTTGCTCAAATCGGCGAAACAGCTGAGAACTACCTGTTTACCGATCCGAATTCTTGTTTGATAAAGCTCGGTATGCTTGCCGAGCGGCTCGTGTTGGAGATATTTGCATTTGAGAATATTCCTCAACCCGATACCGACAATACACACGCAAATCGTATTATCGTTTTAAAGCGTGAGAATTTGATCCCGCAAAAAATTGATGATATACTTTACACTCTTCGCAAAAAGAGAAATGACGCAGTACACTCCGGATTGGACTCGGTCGAAACTGCGAAATCCTTGCTTGAAATGACATATAGCCTATCGGCGTGGTTTATGGAGGTCTACGGTGACTGGAACTTCAACGCACCTGATTTTGTTATGCCCCAAAAGGTCACTACTCCCGATTATGAGAAAATGATAAAGGAGCAGGAAGAAAAAATCTCGGAATTAACTCAGCAGATCGAAAAAGTAAATACCTCGGCATCCGACAAATCAACCAAGGAGCGTGTTGAAAAATCCGAAACAGCTTCCGAAAATATGGAGCTTTCGGAAGCCGAAACACGTTTGATAATAGACGAGCAGCTTCGCAGGTGTGGATGGGAAGCAGATTCAAATAACTTTAAATACTCAAAGGGAACTCGTCCTCAAAAAGGAAAAAGCCTTGCAATAGCCGAATGGCCCGTTGACTCGCAAATTACAAGCGGCGGCTATGCGGATTATGCTCTGTTTGTCGGTTTAAAGCTTGTTGGTATCGTTGAAGCCAAAAAAGCAAAAGTAGATGTTCCGGCAGTGCTGGACTATCAATGCAAGGACTATGCGGGCACGATAAAACCGGAGCATAACGAATATGTTATAAAGCAATGGGGGAAATATAAAGTACCGTTCATTTTTGCTACTAACGGCAGAAAATATCTTAAACAAATTGAGACGAAATCGGGCATTTGGTTTCAGGATTTACGGGATAATTCTGTCCCTAAAGCGCTTCAAGGTTGGGTAAGTCCAACGGGAATAATGGAGTGGCTCGAAAAAGATATTGCGTCCGCAAATAATGTTTTGCAAAATACTCCGTTTGATCTTTTGCGTGATAAGGACGGATTGAATCTTAGGAGTTATCAAATATCGGCGATTGAAGCAGCCGAAAAAGCAATAATCGAGGGAAGAAAGACTGTATTGCTTTCTATGGCAACCGGTACGGGAAAAACCCGCACCGTTTTGGGAATGATATATCGTTTTATAAAAAGCAACCGCTTTAAACGGATTTTGTTCTTGGTCGATAGAACTGCACTCGGTGAACAGGCGTGGGACGTTTTTAAAGAAGTCAAGATCGAGGAGCTTATGACGCTTGACGATATTTATAACATAAAAGGCTTGGATGACAAGGAGATCGACAAAGAAACCAAAATACATATTTCAACCGTTCAAAGTCTTGTTAAACGCTTGTTTTCGCCGGAAGATACTATGCCTTCCGTTGGCGATTATGATTTGATAATTGTAGACGAAGCGCATCGCGGCTACATTCTTGATAAAGAGATGAGCGAAACGGAACTTCTTTACCGCAATCAGGATGAATATATCAGCAAATACAGAACGGTTATCGAATATTTTGACGCTGTGAAAATCGCTCTTACGGCTACTCCTGCATTGCACACAACCGAGATATTCGGAAAGCCGATTTTTGATTATTCATATCGCGCTGCTGTGATTGACGGCTATTTGGTTGATCACGATGCGCCTCATAACATTAAAACAAAACTGCGAATAGAAGGAATAAATTACTCAAAAGGTGAGCAGCTCGTATTGTTCGATCCCATAACAAACGAAATAACCAACGGTGCCGACCTTGAAGATGATATGAAATTCGAGATTGATTCCTTCAATCGTAGGATTATCACCGAGAATTTTAATCGCACGGTTTTTGAGGAGATCGCATGGGATTTTGATCCCGACGGTCAAGGGAAAACTCTTATTTATGCGGTTAACGACGACCACGCTACGCTTATAGTTGAAATTCTGCGGGATATTTATAAAAAAGGCGGAGTATCTCCCGATGTTGTACAAAAAATAACGGGAAAAGCCGGCGATAAGAAAAGAGTGCTTGAGGCTATCAAAAGATTCAAAAACGAGAAATATCCGATGATCGCCGTTACAGTGGATTTGCTGACAACGGGCATTGACGTTCCCGAAATTACCAACCTTGTATTTATGCGCAGAATAAAATCACGTATTTTGTTTGAGCAAATGCTCGGACGAGCAACAAGACTGTGTCCGTCTATCAGCAAAACTCATTTTGAAATTTACGATCCGGTCGGGGTATATGAATCGTTACAAGATGTCACCAATATGAAACCCGTGGTGATGAACCCAAGCACATCGTTTTCGGACTTGCTTGACGGGCTTTCGGTTGTGAGATCCAACGAGGAAAAGGCTTATCTTGTTGATACAATCATCGCAAAATTACAGCGCAAACGCTCCGGTACAAGCAAAAAAGCTCTTGAGCAATTTGTGTATTTGACCGGCGGACAAGATATAGGAGCATTTGCCAAAGTTCTCAAAAGTGAGAATTTGAGCAAATCCGAGCTAGCCGATAACACGACCGATAAATCCGAAAGAATTAACAAATTAGCTGCGAAAATCGCTTCTTTTCGTGATGCGTTTGTTGTGCTTGATAATGATCAGCATTACACAAAACACTCTGTTGTTATCGACAACCATGAGGATAAACTTGTTGAACATACACGCGGTTACGGCGACGGCAAAAAGCCCGAAGATTACATCGAATCGTTTAAACAGTTCGTGACGCAACATCTGAACGATATAGCCGCGTTGAAAATCGTTTGCACGAAGCCTTCCGAGCTTACTCGTGAGGATTTAAAGAAATTACAATTGGAATTGGGGCGGCATGAATTTACGGAGAAACAGCTAAACTCCGCGTGGAAAGAAATGACGAATCAAGATATGGCTGCCGATATTATCGCTTTTATTCGTCAACAAGCTATCGGTTCGGCGCTGGTAAGTCACGAAACTCGCGTTAAGAACGCATTTGCCAAAGTTAGGCTGAACCATCAATTTAATACCGCTCAGCTCAATTGGCTTAACCGAATTGAGAAAACTATGCTTGAGGAATTGGTTCTTGACAAGCAGATTTTCGATATGGGCGCATACAAAAATGCCGGCGGCTTCGTAAACATTGACAAGCGCTTTGGCGGCAAATTAGACGAAATAATTAACGAAATAAATACTTATCTTTATGATGACGGAGGAAATGCAGCATGAATAATCAAGAAATCGTGGCGAAATTATGGAACCTGTGCAACGTTCTGCGTGATGACGGCATAACTTATCAGCAATACGTTACCGAGCTTACATATATTTTGTTTTTGAAAATGTGTAAAGAAACCGACTCTGAAGAAACAATACCGGCGGAATATCGTTGGGATGTGTTAGTCGGAAAACAAGGCATTGATCTTTACAATTTCTATAAGCAAATGTTGACGGAACTCGGAAAGTTAAGCGGCAGGATCGGTCAAATCTATCAAGGCTCTCAAACAAGCATAAGACAGCCCGCTAATCTCGAAAAGATTATTACATCTATCGATCAATTTGATTGGTACAATGCCAAAGAGGAGGGGCTTGGCAATTTGTACGAGGGGTTATTGGAAAAGAACGCTACCGAAAAGAAATCCGGTGCGGGTCAATATTTTACGCCTCGTCCTTTGATAAATGTTATGACCAAACTGATCGCGCCAAAAGCCGGAGAATACTGCAACGATCCCGCTTGCGGAACTTTCGGATTTATGATAGCTGCCGATCAATTTGTCAAGCAATGTACCGATGATTTGTTTGAACTTTCTTTGGAAGAACAGGAATTTCAAAGAACAAAAGCCTTTACGGGCTGCGAATTGGTTCACGATACTCATAGGCTTGCTCTTATGAACGCAATGCTTCATAATATAAACTGCCCGATTTATCTTGGCGATACACTCTCCAATTTCGGAAAACAGATGAAAGGTTATGATGTGGTACTCTCGAATCCGCCCTTTGGAACCAAGAAAGGCGGCGAACGTGCTACCCGTGACGATTTTACATATTCAACGAGCAATAAGCAGCTTAATTTTTTACAGCATATTTACAGAAGCTTGAATACCAACGGTAATGCGCGAGCCGCCGTTGTTCTGCCGGATAATGTGCTGTTTGCGGACGGCGACGGCGAGAAAATCCGCAAAGACTTGATGGAGAAGTGCAATTTGCATACTATTCTGCGGCTTCCTACCGGTATTTTCTATGCTCAAGGCGTAAAGACTAACGTTCTCTTTTTCAACAGAGGGAAAACCGATACGGGAAACACGAAAGAGGTTTGGATCTACGATCTGCGTTCGGATATGCCGTCATTTGGTAAGACTAATCCTCTTAAGGAAAACCATTTTGATGAGTTTGTTGAATGTTACGCTAATGGCGATTCGTCCGCTCGAAAAGAAACATACAGCACGGAAAATCCCAACGGAAGATGGCGCAAATTCACTTATGAAGAGATTCTCGCAAGAGATAAAACCAGTCTTGATATAAGCTGGATCAAAACTCAAAATTCGAGCGACGATTACACGCTGTCGGAATTGTTTGATATAATCAAAGAAAAATCCAACAATATCGCATCAGCGGTTGCGGAACTTGAAAAATTGATCGGAGAGGTAGACGAATAATGGATACAAAAGCGTTAAGACAGAAGATACTTGATCTCGCTATAAGAGGAAAGCTCGTTCCGCAAGACCCAAACGACGAGCCTGCTTCGGTTTTGCTTGAAAAAATCAGAACGGAAAAACAGCAGATGGTAAAGGACGGTAAGCTGAAAGCCAAGGACATAAAGAATGATACAATCATCTTCAAAGGTGAGGATAATTTGTATTATGAGCAATTCGCCGACGGCTCCGTGAAATGCATCGAGGATGAGATCCCGTTCGAGCTGCCGGAGGGGTGGGAGTGGAGTCATCTTTCAAATTTAGTTTTTATTTTCAATGGTGATAGAGGGCAAAATTATCCTTCAAAGAACAAATTACAATCCGATGGGATTCCATTCGTAAGTGCTTCAAATATTGAAAATGGAACTGTATCCAGCAAAAATTTGCTTTGCTTATCTAAAGAGCAGTATGATGCTTTAGGAGCTGGAAAATTAATTTACAATGATATAGTTTACTGTATTCGGGGGTCATTAGGCAAGTGTGGAGTGTTCAAATTTCAAGAAGGCGCCATTGCTTCTTCACTTGTAATAATACGTTCGGTTATTCAAAATCACGATATTAGTGAATATGTATATTTATATCTTAATTCACTTTTAGCAGAAAATGAAATAAAAAAATATGACAATGGGAGTGCGCAACCAAACCTTGCAGCTAAGGATTTTATTCGTTTTCTTATTCCTGTTCCACCAACACATGAGATGACAACCATTAATGATAAAGCCAAAAAATCATTGAATTTAGTAGATAAAATTGATCACGAAAAAAACAACTTGAAAACAGCCATTTATCAAACCAAATCCAAAATCCTAGATCTAGCAATCAGAGGAAAGCTCGTCGAACAAG
>JAMPFE010000039.1 GCA_023664705.1 Lachnospiraceae bacterium
GGAAACAAACGAAAAGCCGCTATCCGCGCGGCGGCAAAGGCGCTGATACTCGAAAAGGGCTACACGGCGGTCACGATGACGGACGTCGGAGAGCGCCTGAAGCTGTCGGTCGGCGGGCTTTATTACCATTATCGGTCGGTCGAGGAAATTCTGCTTGACATCATCGACGACGAAACGAAAAACGTCTGGGAGTTGTTCGCGGACGTTGAGGATATAGACGGGCTGCTGCGGCGCATGGACGAATATTTCGAGCTGGAAAAGCGGGATATGCTCGATTTCAACAACTCGCTGAACTGCATACTTTTTCAGTATTATTTCGGCTTCCCCGCTGCCGAACGCGAGAGGAAAATGAACGCCGCCTATCGTGAAACGATAGATAAAATCGGCGCGATATTGCGGCGCGTTTATAAAAATCCCGAGGAAATATTTCTGTTGGCAAATCATATCTACACCGCCGTTCACGGGCTGAACGTCCTCGCGATGAGCGGAGGGATAACCGATGAAATTATCGATTTTGAATTTGCGGAAATAAAGCGGCTTTTAATTGAATTTTACGGGGAGCAAAAATTATGAATGTTTTGGTGTACGGCGCGGGCGCGATAGGCTCGCTTTTGATACATTTTTTGGTGAAATCGGGGAACGACGTGACCGTTGCCGCGTGGAGAAATTACGATTTTCTCCGCGAAAACGGGATAGTTATCCGACATTATCTGCAAAAGAAAACCACGGTCGATAAAGTGACCGTGGTGAGAGAGCCCGATAACGCGCATTACGACGCGGTTTTTTCGGTAATGCAGAGCCAACAGCAGCGAGCCGTCGCGGACAATCTCGCGGAGCTGAATACGGATGTCGTCGTCCTCATCGGCAACAACACCGAAGCCGACGAATTGGAGAAATATATTCTCGAAAAGTCGCCGTCAAAGCGCGTGCTGTTCGGGTTTCAAAATTCGGCGGGACACCTCGAAAACGGCATTGCCGTGTGCGGCAGGCTTCCCGTGACGGAGCTCGTTATCGGCGGTCTGCACACTCCCGCAAGCGATAAGGATAAGCGGCTTGTTTCCGCGCTGTTTTCCGCTAAGGGCTATAAGGTCACATGGCTTGACGATATGTACGGCTATTATCTGTGTCATATGGCGGAAATTATGCCCTACGCGTTTCTTTCGTTTGAATTGAACCACGAGCTGAAAAGGGCTTCCCGAAAGGATATAAAGCGCGTAATGACGTCTTCGCGCGAGATGTTTGAATATCTGAAAAGCGTAAATGTCAAGGTAATGCCGCCCAAAGAGGACGAATTTTACGGCGGCGGCATAAAATCCAAGGCGATGTTTTTGTTGTACTTTATTATGAGCCGAACCGTGCTCGGGGAGCTGATGCTCACGGACCACTGCAAAAACGGCGCGGACGAGATGAAAATAATCGACGAATTTTTGCAAAAGCTCCGCGCGGAAAAGCTCGGAAAGGCTATGCCGACGTGGGACGGCATGAGAATTTCTCTGCCGTCCTAGCCGAATTTTCCACCCTCAATGTGCGGGATATGCGTACAGCAGCGCTCGATGAGCTCGGGGTCGTGGGTTACGATGAAAACGGTTTTTTCGGCGCTTGCGGCTTGTATCAGACGCGCAGTCTTCAACATTCGCCGATAGTCAAGACCGCTACAAGAAAACACTTAATAAACTGCATGAGGCTATAACAGCCCCTGCATAATATGTGTTCTTACAGAGGACATTTCCGCCCGCGCGGCGGTTATTTGCAGCACTCGACCACCCACGCGATAAAGTTCTCCGAGCTGCTGCCCGTGCGCTCCGCCTGCGTGTGACCCTGATCCCACACCGTCTCGAAATCCACGTCCGCGCCACAACTCTCCAGCGCCAACGCGAGATTTACCTCGGTGGTGAGCGCCGTGTCGCTCTGATTGATACCCGTGCGTATTCTCCAAAAATCGGCGACGTTCGAGGTATTGCAGCCGTCGTAATATTCGCAGAGATAGTACAACGGATTGTACATATCCACGCGATAGTCGACGGTGTTGCCCAGCGCGTCGGTTTTCGCGAGGTCGGCTGCATAAGCCGCGCCGTATTCGGAATTATCCTTGAGCAGCTCCGCCATTACCGCGTCGAAATGCGCGCCGCTGCCGTTGCCGTAACCGAACAGCGTGTTCTCGCCCTGCGAGCCGTCCAGCGCGTCGAACGCTCCCAAGCTCTTGGAAGCCGTCTTGAACGCGCAAACGAAGTCCGCGACGCTCGTTATCGTTGCCGTGTTGGAAACGCTGTCATATGTCACCCAAGTTTTCTCGGAATTTAGCGCGTCGATGTAGTCCCGAGCCGTTTCATACGTTCCCGAAAGGGTCACTCCGCTTGCGTTCTCGTCGCGGTTTATGCCGTCTTGCTCATAAATATTATCGCCGATGTTCGGCATTTCACCGCGGTTGCCGAAATTCGGTTTTTCGCCGTTCAAATCGGGTAATTCGCCGCGATTCCCGAAGCCGCCGTTGCCGCCGCCGAAATTGCCCATTCCGCCGCCGAAGCCGCCGTGACCGCCCATTCCTCCCGAGGACGCGGTGTAGGGAAATTCGGTGTCGGCGAGGAAATTATTCAGCGAATTTTCGACGACGGATTTCAGATAATCGTAATAGCTGCCCGCCTGATAAATGCCCTCGTCGGAAGCCGTCAAGGTTAAGGCATTGCCGTTTTCGTCGGTCAAGCCGAGCTCGTTTATATAAAGCGCGAACCGTTCCGCCATCGCGTCGGAGAGCTTTTGCATATCCTCGTCCAAGCCGCTTCGCGTAACGCCCAAATTCCATTCGTAAGCCTCGCTCGCGAGGTCGAGATTCGTGATCGGACACCAGCACATAGAGCCCGTTACCGCGTCGCTGACGCCGCTCACAGCGCCGATTTGCTCCAGATACGACGTATAGAGCTCGCTGTCGCCCGTCGCGCCGAGAAGCGCGCTTTGCGCACCGCCGCCGCTCATTCCGAACGAGAAGATTTTCTCGGTATCGCCGGGCAAAATGTCGCTCGTGTAGCGGAAATACCGTATCGCAGCTTTGAGGTCGGCGACCCCCGCGGGAGCGCCCGCGTCGCGCCCTCGGCAGCCCGCGTACAGATAAACAAAGCCCGCGTTCGTGTAGTCGGCGGTGTTGCTTGAATAGCCCGTCGGCGCGGACATTGCCGAATATCCGGGGGTTTCGACGGGGATGACTATCGGCGCGGTCTCGGCGGTAAATCCGTTCACCGTTCCCGCGGCGTTGACCTCGCAGGCGTAGGTGCCGTCACCATTTTCGGTCGCGCTCATATACGCGCCCGGAACGTATATCCCGAGGTTCTCGTACTTCTCGTCGGCGGGGGTCTCGCAATAAACGATGCCGCACTGCCAGTACACGTCGTTTTCGGCGTTGTACTGCCATTTCGTCATATCTATCTTATCGAGATTTGTCTTTATTTCGGACACCTCGGGCTCGCCGACCGCACTGCCGTCCGACACTTCGCTTTCGCCACCAGCCAAGGAAACGCTGCTGTCCGAATTGTCGGAGCTTGCTTCTGACTGCGCTTCGAAGCTGCTTTCGCCAACATTGCAGCCCGTCAGCAGCAGCGCCGAAACCAACAACGCACACATCAATTTCTTTTTCATGATCATACTTTCCCTCCGTAAAATTTATTTTAATTGCCGATTTTATTTTATCACTTGCGATTTAAAAAATCAATAATCAAAATAAATTTTCGGAAATCAATAAACGGATTTTCATTTTTCGTTCACGAATTTTTCAGCCTTGAGCCGATAATTTCAGGCGTTATTTTTCCGAAGAAACCGCGCTCAAATGCTTTTTCACCACGCGCCGCCCGATAAGCGCGCCGATAAACGAAGCAACGACAATACCGCCGAGCAGGGCGATCCAGCCCCATGACCGCAGTATCTCGGAGGCGGCGTTGATGTTGTCCTGCCGCCCGTCGGTCACGGCGTGGTCTTCCATGGTACTCGCGGCGATAACGTAGGGGAAAAGCGTGCTGCCCGTACCCGCGAAAAGCTGATTGATAATGTAGCTCACGGTAAGTCCGCCCGCGCTTCCATAGCCCGTTCTCCACAAAATAAGCTCGGCGATAACGCCCGACAGGATAAACAATATCACATAGGGCAGGTAGCCGCCCAGAATCGCGCGGACGACGCAGTAAATCAGTATCGCGCCCGGCTTTTTTACCCTCGCGCCGATGATAAAGAACACTATCCCCTCCAACAGGGAAAAGAAAATCGGCATAAGCATAATGGTAACGGAGGTCGCGTACAGCAGCGAGCTGGCGAAAAACAGCACGACGTTTATCATCGCGAGCAGCACCACAGTAATAATGTCCTTGACCTTGAGCTTGTTGTTTGATTTCATAGCAATTCTCCTTTACAAATTACCGCAGATAAGACCGAACGCAATTGCGGCGGTCAGCAGTATCAGAATAATTATATCGGGCGTCCCGAACCGCAGCGCGACGTACGAGCTGCGCCTGCGCTTCAGGCTGATGCCGCGCGTTTCGGCGGACGCCGAGAGCGTTTCCGCGATACGGATCACGCGCAGCGCCATCGGCACGGTCAGTATCTCGAAATATTCGGGCAGTGAACGCAGCTTTTGCCCGAGCGTTTGAAACGTCCGCCGTGTGCGGACGGACTGCCGCATAAGCTTCATATCCTCCGAGAGGACGGGGAAAAACCGAAATATCACAGAGCATATCATAATGAATTTTTCGGGAATATGTACGCTCCGCAGGGCGGCGAGCGTTCGGGCGGCTTCGTTTTTGCCGATAAGGACGTACATCGAAAGCCAGACCGCACGCGGCGACCATTATTTGTTGACATAACGCAACAGAGCAGGACGACAGGCAACCGAGTGATTGACAACAAAAACGGCATTGCTTTAATAGGCGATGCCGTTTTTAGTTATTCGATTCGGAGGAGTAAAGTCCACTATAAATCAGAATTTATGTACATATTAGTCCCAACTCAAGTTTATTATTTTCAAATAATTCTATCAGAGATAAACCAACAACATATATTTCTTTACGCCACGGATGACCATAAATTCCATAAGAATAATCCATAGATACAAAAGCGTGATAATCACCATTAGGATAATATGAAGGAAAATAAACATTACAATTCCTCGCTTTATCCTCCCACCAAGTGTTTAGTGGAATATTTTCTCTGGGATTGAAAATAAAACAATCGTGCTGCCAATCAAGGGCAAACAAGTCTTTTTCCGATAAGTTTACAAAAAAACCATTAACTATTTTTTCTTGTGTTTCATTCCAAAAAGGGATTTTGTATTGTTTATTTGGTAAATCGGAAACAAAATTGCCGTGTATATTGGGATAATTTAATTTGTTTACCTCTTGCCATATCATCTTGTATATGGTATCATCTAATATAATTTTCAATGCTTTTTTCACTAATCCTTTAATTCCAATTTAACGGGCAACCCCCGATAATATAATTATACCACAACTAAACAGAAATGTCAATACACAATTCCGACATCAATCGTCACCGTCATCATTGTAACCGCCCCGAAAGAGCGCGTCCGCCAACGTATCGGAGCAAGCAAGGCTTTTCATCGCGTCCACCGCTTGGTCGAGAATGAGCCTGTAAACTGCGCTTTGAATTGCGCTCGAAATCACCTCAACGTCTCTGCCGCGTATACGGCAGGAGCCGTTCAGCTCGCCCCCGTAAAACTGCGGCACAAGCCCGTTAAAACAGCGCAGCAGCGTGGATTTTCCGCAGCCGCTGCCGCCGCAGAGAACGATACACTTACCGCGCTCTATCCGCCCCGACACGCCCTTCACGGCGGAAACCTTTTCGTCTTGATAGCGAAAATTCAAGTCAAAGTCCAGCACCCTGCACTCACCTCCGAAAGCCTTTTCGTTAGCCAAAGCTAACCGATTGCCGAAAAGCAGCGGACGTTATCCCGCGGGATATGTCCGCCGTTATATATGAGCCTGTTTGAACAATTCGAGCCAACCAGCGCTGAAAAAAGGCTGCACGTTATTTATGCCCGCGACAGCCTCCGCGCTCGAGCCGCTCCTCTCCATCGCCTTGCGGAAAATATGAAAATGAGCGTCCATAAGCAAGCGAACCGCTTCGGTATCTATCGGGTGCTTTGCGTTTCGCTCGAAAAATTCCGCGGTAGTCTCGACCTTTTGGGCTATCATCTCTTCGAGAAGCTTCTCCGCTGAGCTGCCGCCGCTCTTGCAGAACAGCAGCATGCACGCCTCGTAACGCTCGGAAAAAAGCTGCGTATATATCCGCGTTTCAAACTCCATTGCCGCGAGGAAATCCTCGGCGCTGCCGCTTTGCTCCGCTTGGCGGTATTTCCGCTCAACGTACTCGGAGCGCTCCTTGAACACGGCGAAAACGTCCTCCAAAAGGCTCAGAAAAAGCGCGTCCTTGCTTTTGTAGCGGGTGTATAACGCGCCCGTCGTGACGTTTGCGCGCTCCGCTATTTTGTGCAGAGAAGCCGCCGCGAAGCCGTGCTTCATAAATTCCTCGGCGGCGGCATTGATTATCCCGTCGTCAAGCGAATGATTTTTTACAGCCATTTTAATTTCTCCATATAATAATACCGTTATCAATAACATTATTATCGATAACGGTATTATTATATCACATATTTTTTTATTTGTCAAGGGCTTTTTCGGTTTTTATACCTTGAATTTCCACCCCGCCGCTTCCCTGCGCCCGGTCACGAAATCGGCGTAAATTCCCGACTGCCCGATAAGCTCCTCGTGCCTGCCGCGCTGAACTATCGAGCCGTTGTCCACGACGAGAATTTGGTTGGCGTTACGGACGGTTTTCAGGCGGTGCGCTATCATAATTATCGTCTTGTCGCGCGTCAGCTCCTCGATCGCCTTTTGCAGCTTGTCCTCGTTTTCGGGGTCGACGTTGGCGGTCGCCTCGTCGAGTATCACTATCGACGCGTCCTTGAGCATCGCCCGCGCAATGGAGATCCGCTGCCGCTCGCCGCCCGAAAGATCAGCGCCGCCCTCGCCGATAACGGTGTCGTAGCCGTCGGGGAGCGCCTCGATAAATTCGGCGCAGCAAGCCCGTTTCGCGGCTTGGACTACCTCCTCGTGAGAGGCGTTCGGGCAGCCGAATTTGATGTTGTTTTCAATCGTGTCCGCGAACAGATAAACGTTCTGGAACACCATGCTTATTTGCGACATCAGCGACTCGAGTGTGTAATCGCGAACGTCCCTGCCGCCTATCATTACGCTGCCCGAATCCGCGTCCCAGAACCGCGCGATGAGATTGCACAGCGTGGTCTTGCCCGAACCCGACGGACCGATTATCGCGGTCGTCGTTTTGTCGGGGATTATCAAGCTTATATCGTGCAGAATTTCCTTGTTTTCGTAGGAAAAGCGCACGTTTTGGAATTCAATTTCGTGCGTTTTCGGGGAAATTTCTTCGCCGTTTTCGTCCATTTGCTCCATATTCTCGGTTTCGAGAACGCGGTCTATGCTCGCCGAAGCCAGTCGCATCATGGACATACCCATGCCGAACAATTTCACCTGACCGAACACGAGGAACGACGTCACGATACACATCAGCGCGTTGGCAAGCGGCATCGCGCCGTTTGCCCAAGAGATAACCGAAATGAGCGTCATCGCCACCGCCGCGATTTGCAGCACAAGCTCCTCGAAAACAGTGTAGGGCGTAAGCACGCGCTCGTTTTCGAGGCTGCTTTTGCGGCTGTATTCCAAGGCGTTCTGCAGCGCTTTATCGCCCTTGCCGCTCAGGTTGAACGACTTGACAACGCCCATTCCGCGGACGTATTCCAGCACCGCGGCCGTGAGCGCGGTCTGAGCCTTATGCGTGCTCGGCGCGGCAGCCGCCGATTTTTTCTCCATAGCGGAAACAATGAAAAAGTACGCGGTAATCCCCGCCGCCGCGATAAGCCCCACGCGCCACTCGAAGATGATTATCATCACAGTGAAAACCAACGTGCCGATAAGTCCGCTCATGATGTTCACCAGCACCATGGGAACGTACATCTCGATGTTTCCGAGAACCGTTGTGCAGACGCCAGTCACCTCGCCGAGGCTGTTCTCGCCGAAAAATCCCATCGGCACGCCCTTTAAAAGGCTGCCGAGCTTTATGCGCTCGTTCGCCGCCATGAAATAGCCGGCGTGGGTCTGCTGCATTTTGGAAACGCTGCCCGTGACCGCGCTGCCGACAATGCTCACGAGCATCAGTGCGAGAGCGAGCCACGCCGTTCCGCCGCCCGATTTTCCGCTTGTCAGCGCCGCTATCACGAAATACACCGCGCTCACCTCGAACATCCGAAAGACCGCGTTAAGAAAGCTCACGAGCACGGATTTGCCGATGTTGCCGCGCTCCGCTCCCGCGAAGCGCCAAATTTTCAATATGACCTCTATCATGCCGCGTCACCGTCCTTTGCTCCGATATGCGCTTTCCACATCGTCTCGTACAGCGGACAGCTTTTCAGCAGTTCCTCGTGCCTGCCCTCCGCTTCGATTTTGCCGTCCTTTACAACAACGATCTTATCCGCGTCCTTTATCGTGGAAAGCCTGTGCGCGACGACAATCACGGTTTTGCCTTGCACGAGCCTGGCGATAGCCCGCTGAATGACCGCCTCGTTTTCGGGGTCGATATAGGCGGTCGCCTCGTCGAGAATGACGACGGGCGCGTCCTTGAGCATCGCACGCGCTATCGCTATACGCTGGCGCTCGCCGCCCGAAAGGTGCGCTCCCGCGCCGCCGACTTTCGTGTCGTAGCCGTTTTCAAGGGCGCGGATAAATTCGCCGCAGCCCGCGGCTTCGGCGGCTTGCTCGACCTCCTTATCCGTCGCGGAAAGCCGCCCCATGCGGATATTTTCGCGAACGGTGTCGTCGAACAGATAATTCTCCTGCGAAACGAACGCCACCGCGCCGTAAAGCCGATCCAGCGGAATATTTTTCTCATCGACTCCGCCGAGCGTCACGCTGCCGCTCTTCACGTCCCAAAAGCCCGCGATCAGCTTGGCGATAGTGGATTTTCCCGAACCCGACGGTCCGACCAGCGCCGTCATGCTCCCCGCAGGAACGGAAAGGCTAACGTTCTCCAGAATGTTTTTGCCCTCGTGATAGCAGAAGGTCACGCTTTTAAGCTCGATATTTGTTGAATTTAATTCAACTTTATCGGTTCCGTGGCGCTGCTCCTCGGCATTTAAAAGCTCGTCTGCGGCGGCGACGGTGGTGCTCACCTGCGCGAGATTGTCCACAAAGCCCATAGCCGCGATGAGCGGCGAAGCCACCCCCAGCGACAGTATCACGCAGGTGATGAAAACGTCCGCGGAGAGCGTTCCCGCGCTGTAAAACAGCCACCCGAACGGCAGCACGGTTATCAGCGCGGCGGGAATGATTGCGTAGCCCAGCGACATCGGGAGCTGGCACCTTTTCATCCAATCGTAGTAGTACCGCGCGTTCGCGGTCACTTTTTCGGTGAACTTCGCGTAGGACGACTTCCCTTGATTAAACGCCTTGATGACCTCGATGCCGTTTATGTACTCGGCAACTGTCGCGGTCATCTCGCCGGTCGCCTTGACCGCGCCCTCGTAGTCCCTGCCGTAGCTCCCCATGATCGCGCCCATGAAGATCATTCCGATGGGTATCGTCGCCAGCGACAATAGCGCCATTCGCCAGTCGAGAACGAATAGATACACGACGATAAGCAGCGGTCCGCCGATGTTGGCGGTAAGCTCGGGGAACAGATGTGCGAGAGTCGTCTCCATCGCGTCCACTTGGTCGACGATGATCTGCTTCACGCGCCCGCTCGGCATATCCGCGACCGTTCCCAGCGGCAGGCGCGGCAGCTTGGCGAGTATCCGTTGGCGCACGGTTTTCAGCACGGAGAACGTCGCCTTGTGCGAGGTCGAAAGCGCGAGGTTGTACAGCAGCGTCCGCGCCGCGTAGCCGCCCAGTCCGATGCCGAACTGTATCAGATACGCGGAGATTTCGCGCTCGCCCGAGAGCATTTGCACGATGATCCTCGCCGCCGCGAAATAGGGCAGCATTCCCAGCGCCACGCCGACAAACGCGCCCAAGACCGCGCGGATAAGCGCGCCGTGCTCGTCTTGTCCGAGCTCCCAAATTCGGAGCACGGGGTTCTTCTTTTTCATTGGTCTTCCTCCTTATTGATGTTAGTTCAAACTAACTCATTGCTTTATTTTAGGACCGCAAAAGCGGTCCTATTGGATTATTTATCCCCGATAATGGCGAGAAATCCCGCATGGTGATACCTACTCATCATGGCGACGTATTTTTTGGCGTTTTCAAGGCTCATCTCGTGGCGGACTATCTCGAATATCCCCTCGAAATAGGACGTTACCATCATATGGAAAAACTCGGCGGGAAGCTCTCCCTCGAGCTCCAAGCGGGAATTTGTCGCATCGAGCCACTTGCGCGTGTAGTTCTCCTCAATGGAGACCAGCTCGTCGACAAAATTACAAAAGCGCGTTCCGTGGGAAGCGTCCAGCAGCAAGCGAAACTCGTCGAAATGCGCGTAGATGTAGTCGAGCAGCCGCAGCAATCCCTCCGTGGAATACTGCCCGACCCGAGCCCGCTGCTCGTCGCTTGAAAATCCGTGAAACGTCTCTTGAATGTCCAGTACGCGCGCCAAAAACTCTTTGTACACGGGCTCGACGATTGCGGCGAACAGCCCCTCCTTGTCGCCGAAACGGACGTAAATGGAATTGGTGCTCGTATCCGCCTCGGCGGCTATCGTCCGCAGCGACGCGTCTGTGTAGCCCTTTTCCAGAAATTCCCGCGCCGCGCATTGGATAATTCGCTCGTAAACGCCCTCTTTTTGCTTTGCCATTTGTGAACTCCATTCATAACAATGTTTCATAACTCTGTTATGAATATATCACAAAGTTGCGGGAAAAGTCAATATTATTTTCCGAAAACTCTTTACCTTGACGAAAATTTCGTCGTTTTGTACAAAATTATATTGGATTGGGCTTGCAAAATATCGTTGTTGCATAATCGACAACAAAAATATCTGTTGGGTGGATTGACATACGGAATATAATGTGCTATAATATGGTTAGACAATGCTAACTTTGGGTTAGCGCTTTCTAACCTGCAAGTGCGTAGAGCGCGGAAGCGTGAACGAAGGGATTATTCTACGGGCTTCGCGGCGCCGGGATAATCGGAAACGAGGTGCTTTTATGAATGGACTGCTCGGCGACGTTTTTCCTCGGATACACAGCGCTTATGATACCGTGCGTGTGCAGCGTTATCGCGGTTCCGGCGGGGTATCTCTCCGTGCCGACGTGGTTCGCGCTGCTGAATTCCGTCGTGTTTATGATAATCGGTATGACGATGCGAAAGATAAATCCGAGGCTGTTCAACGGCCTGCCCGGCATCGTAATGCCGTCCTTGGACTTGGGGATAATGGGGCTTATCGGAATTGTCAATTTGATGTGAGGGAGCGGCAATGAAAAACAAACGGCAAGCGGAGATAAAAGCATTTTTGATTAGGAAATTCGGCGAAAAAGGCGGCGTTATTTTTGAGCAGCAAGAAGCGCTTTTCCGCGCCCTTATCGAAAAAACAAGCGGAAAAAGCGAAAGCCAAATGAAAACGCTGACGCAGACGATATTGCCTGTGGTCGCCATGTATAAGGCTCTCGCTGAGCTTGAACCCGAAAACGCCATGAATACCGTCCGCAAATATATGATAAATGTCGTCGGCGCTGCCAAAAACGGCTCGATGAAAAGAATGGAAAGGGTGCCGGGATTTTTTGACCTTTACGGAAAAATATTCCTGAAAGTCATGCGGACGAGCGACCTGTGGAGCAGCACGCAAAAGCGCGGCGAGGGATATTTCGACGTTACCATTACGAAATGCCTGTGGCACGACTCCTGCGTTGAAAACGGCTGCCCCGAATTATGCAAATTATTTTGCGACGTGGACGACGTGACCTACGGCGGCTTGAACAAGATGAAATTCAGCAGGACGAGCTCGCTCGGCTTCGGCGGAGATTGCTGTGATTTTCACTTTTCAAAAAAATAAATATTCCGATACCGAAAAAGCGGTATTCAAGGCGATGAGCGAAAGGAAAAATTGGGAACGGTGTTTACGGCCGCACTGATGATAGGAGCGCAATCTTATTTAAATTGCACGGGGTGGAAAAATTTCGGGTTTAACCGAAAACAGTAAATACGGCAGTGCATCGCAATACCGATTTACTGTGCCGCGCTTGCGGGGATATTCACGCTTATTGGAGGGCAAATATGAATTTTTTGGAATTCGGAAAAGAGCAAAAACTCATGATTGTTCGGTTTATTTTTTGAACAGTAATAGAAAATAGGAGGTAATTTTATGCGTACATACAAAAAAGCTGCAATAGCGGCGCTGGTCTGCGGAATAGGTATCGGGGCGATTGCCTTTCTTGCGAAAAAGAAGGATAAAATGACGGGCGAGGATTACAAAAAGCTGTCGCTGAAAGAGTTCGACGAGGCAGCGGAGAAATTCGATGACAACGACCCGAGCGTTTACAATATGTGCCGCAAGGATTATCCAGACGTGCTGGCGGAAGCGGTGAGCGAGCCGTTCACCGACCTGCTGGACGCTGGCTGCGGCACGGGCGCGATGCTGAGTTTATTTAAAAGAGATTACCCCGAGAAAAATTACACGGGGATCGATTTATCCGAAAAAATGATTGAAACGGCGAAGAGAAAGCGGCTAGACGGCGTTGAATTTGTCGCGGGAGACTGCGAAAATCTGCCGTTTGCGGACGGCAGCTTCGACGTTGTGACCTGCTCGATGAGCTTCCACCATTACCCGAACCCCGAAAAATTTTTCGCGAGTTTGCACAGAGTTCTGCGCCCCGGCGGCAGGTTGATTTTGCGGGATATGGCTTCGAGCAGCGGCTTGCTGATGCGGTTTTTCAATCGCGTGGAAATCCCGATTGTCAACAGGATTTTGCGCAAGGGCGACGTTCACGTTTACACAAAAGCGGACATTCAGCGGCTTTGCGATTTAAGCGGAATGACGCTGGAGCGCTACGAGGTGCGGAAAGGCTTTCGGCTGCACTGCGTGGTCAGAAATGCCGAGTCGGACGACGTGAAAATCGAGCCGGATAAAACGCTGAAAAAATTGCGTCCCGCGATGATGAATTTTTTGCGCTCGCGTTATCCCGAAAACGAGGTCGAAAAACGTTGGAACAAGGTCGTAAAGCAATACAATAAATGGCTTTTCGAGGAGGGAGACCTCGGCGGAAAAGCGAATATGATGTCCTCGAATATCACGCTTTGCTACGCGGTTTGCGCGTTTTACGAGGCGATCGACAGGCAGTTCACTGCCGAGGAGTTCGACGATTTGCTCAACGAGGCGATGGCGGAAAAATTCGCGCTTATGAATAAATTCGATTTCAATAAATTTTACGATAAAAAGCCGCTGATAAAGTCGGTTTATCCGTTCCTCGAAAGGTACAAAAAGCAGGTTGACAAAAAGCGCGGGAACGTCTGGGGGAACACCTGGAAGGTGCGGGTAAATCCCGAAAATCACGAGAACGGAATCGCTTTCACGCTGGACACCTGCCCGCTTTACGAGTTCGCGCAAAAGCACGGATACATGGACGTGCTGCCGTTTTTGTGCGCGTCGGATCAGGTCGTCGCGAGGCAGTTCCACGCGAAGCTGATTCGGCACTGCACGCTCTCCGATGGCGACGGAAAATGCGATTATTGGTACGTGGGCGACAAATCTCCCGAGGCGCTGCGCGACAAGGGTTCTAAATAGAGGAATTTGCCATGATATACGAAAGCAAAGAGGTCGTTTTGCGGGGAAAGCGGCAAACAATTCTTTTGGAGGGAAAATCGGAAAAATCGCCCGTAATGATTATGCTTCACGGCGGTCCGTGGGGACCCGTGCTTTACGGGGAGGCGTACCGCGGATTTTATCCGGAGCTTGCGGAGAAATATATTCTTGTGTGGTGGGATCAATACGGGTGCGGGAAAAATTACGTAAAAGACCCCGGAGCGCTGGTCGTTGAGGATCTCGCGAAAATGACGGTCGACCTTACGGATGAAATGCACAGGATTTTCCCCGAAAACAAGATAATCCTGAACGGGCTCTCTTTCGGCGCGTATCTCGCGACATACGCCGCGCATCGGCGGCGGGACAACGTTTCCGGCGTGATAATTTTGGGACCGATCATGGATATGAAGCGGGCGGCGGAAAATTTTTACCGCGCTTGCGAAAGTCATTTATCGAAAAAAGAAAAAACGCTTCTTGAGCAAAGCAAAACCCCTTTCGCGTATTTGAACACCGTTTGCGATCTGGCGGAAAAATACACAAATTGCGCTCATTACAAGGGCAAGGAGGCGAGCGATTCTTTGACGAAAAAGTGGCTGCTTCGTTTATTCACGTCAAAGGATTATCGGCTGAGGGATCGAATTGGAGTACTGAAAACAGCCGCCGCGGTCGGGAAAAAGAACACGGGATTCTGGGACAGCCTCGTTGACGTGAATATTACGCAAATTACCGAGGAATTGACGGCGCCGGTTTTGTATCTTCAAGGCGAGTGCGATCTTTATATTCTTCCGGAGGAAATGGAAAAAATCGCGGCGAGACACGAAAATATGCGCTATGTAAAGCTGAAAAACTGCGGTCATGTCCCGACAAAGGAAGCGTGGCAAATAATGCTCGGGGAAATGACGGAATTTGCAAATCGGCTTGAACAAGGCTAAAAAATAAACGAGGTGATATTATGAAATGCGGAATTAGGGAAAAGCTCTTCTGGAGCGTTTTTAAGGGCGGTCTGCGGCGTGAGCTCTCCGACACTTTGCGCCTTGCGAACGGCGGCGAGATCATGAAAAAAGCGCGCGCGAAATACAAGGAATTGCTTGCTACCGCGCAAGACCCGTGCAACCGATTTACGTTCAACGTCATTTTCGCGGCAATGTACGGGGCGATTTATTTATCGCTTGATAAAAAGCCCTCCGTGGACGAAATGACGGCTTACGCGCGGGAAACGGCGATGAACAACAAGCTTTTTCTGAAATTTATCACGAGCGAGGAAAACTATACGGAAAAGGGTCAAAAAAGGCTCGCCGAAAACGCGGTCAAAAGCCAAAGCGACAACAATCCCTGCTCGTGGCGATACACATTTGAGCCGGGAAAAACGCTCAACGAATACACGACGAAATTCACGAGCTGCGGTATTTTGTACCTGTTCACAAAGTGGGGCATTTCCGAGATAACTCCCGCGCTTTGCAGAATGGATTACGATATGGCGCACGCCGCCAACACCGAATTTATCCGCGAGCAGACCCTCGCGGGCGGCGGCGAATACTGCGACTGCCATTATATCCACACGCCGAAAAAAGGCAAATAACGAGGTTTTTATGAGGAACTTAAATGATATTTTCCGCGAAAAAAGAGCCGCTGCCGACGAGCATATCCGCAGGCTTGAGCGCGAGGGGCGCGCGGGCGTTCGATACACGATAACGCTGCCGAATATTTCGTTTTTTATTCTCGCAATTATAAGCGATATCGGGTGGATTTTACAGCTGATTTTCGGAATTATTTTTCTTTGCAAAAACGGATTTCACGGCGTTTTGAATTATGCGATTTTAATTGATTTAATTTGCGTGATTTTCGGCGCGGTTTATATTTCGTATTTGAATAAAATCCGCGAAAAAGGAATTTCTACACGGCTGCAAAAGAATTTGGGTTTCGGGACGCTGATGTTTGCGGGGCTTGCGGGCGGAATTAACGGAATTTTTGGCGGCGTTTTTTACGGTGCTTCAACGGAAATCGTTTTAACGACGGTCGGCGGTTTTGTCAATTTCGCGGCTTGTTTTCCGATATTTATTTCATTTAAAAAAGGGATAATTTACGGGGCTGGATAAATGAAACATTCGGATTTTAATATGAAAACGCACGGATTTGCCGGGCATATGGCTGAACCAAACGGTGGGAGCGACAATGCAGTGATAGTGATCATGGGCGGCGAAAAGAGTATTTTGCCGGGCATAAAAATCGCGGAACGGTTCGCCGATTACGGATTTATCGGGTTGTCCGTGTCGCTGTTCGGCGCGGAGGGGCTGCCGAATTCGCCCGACAGATGTCCGATAGAAATGTTTGAAAATGCCGTGAAATTTCTCCGCGAAATGAAAAAAATTCCGCACATCAGCATCTACGGAATGTCGATGGGCTCGATATTTGCCGCGCTCACTGCCGTGTATGTCGGCAGCATCGAAAACGTAATTCTGGTCTCGCCAACTCATGTTCCGTTTGAGGGAACGACCGCGGATAAAAAACGCATGACGGGTCACAGCGCCGCGGTTTGGCGCGGCGGGGAAATTCCTTTTGTCAGCGCTGATTTTTCCAAGGTCAAGGCGATGAAATATCAAAATCACCCCGCCGTTTCCCATAAGGTGACGGGAATGTGGGTCGCGTATCACGACGCGTACCAAGATAAAATCCGCGAGCACGCGGCGTTTATTCCCTTTGAAAAAACGAACGCCCGCATTTTGCTGATTGCGGGCGGCGCGGACGAAATGTGGGATGCGGAATATTCGGTAAATGCAATTAAAAAATATCTTGAAAATAAAAATTATTCGCGTGATTTTAAGGCTGTCGTTTTCCCGAATGTCAGCCACTTGACGGGAATGATGCCGAACCGAGAGCGGGAAAAGCGCCTTTTCAAAATGACACCGTTTATAGGGCTGATGTACAAGAGTTTCGGAAAGCACAGAGCCGAGTGTATGGCGGCGCTCGAAAAATCGGAGGCGGAAATTATCGGCTGGCTGAATAATTAAGAGGTGCATTTTATAAGGAAAACAGATTTTCGTAAAAGACGGTAAGGTATCGCGATACCAAACGCAGACCGGAGAAAATGTATGCCTCAGACGCGTATTGGGAGCAAAAATGGAACATTTCCGACTATGAAAGCGCATTAAGGACGGCAGCGTCACCTACGATTTTTTCAATATGACAGGCGGGAAAGTCGAACACAAAATCTCGAAATGTATGTATGTTGAAATGTTTAGGCATTACGGGATACGCGAATTTTGCAAAATCTTTTGTCAGACGGACGAGCACGTGTATTCCTGCTTGACGAAATACGTTCAATTTATCCGTCATTCCGACCTCTCCGACGGCGATTTCTGTCACGACAAGGCAATTAAAAAACATAAATAAAACTTTGGGGAGAAAAAATTATGGAGTTTTCCGAAAGCGCTCAGATCCGCTTCCCATATCCCCACGAGCTGAAGCAACAGGCAGTTGCTTGACAACCGCATGAAAATATATTATAATTAAGATATAACCATTTAGGGGGAATTATTTATGGAGATAAAAGAAATTTTAAGGAATTTGCGCGAGAAAAATTGTCTTACTCAGGAACAAATGGCGAAACGGATAATGGTTACACGGCAGGCGGTAAGCCGCTGGGAAACGGGAGAAACACAGCCCAATACCGAAACCTTGAAATTACTGTCGCGCGAGTTTGACGTGTCGATCAATACGCTTCTCGGCTCTCCAAGACAGCTTATTTGTCAATGCTGCGGAATGCCGTTAAACGAGGACGATTTGATAAGCAAGGAAGCGGACGGAAGCTTCAATGAGGATTATTGTAAATGGTGTTATGAAAACGGAAAATTTGCGTATAATTCCAAAAAATCCCTGATCGATTTTCTTGTAAGCCATATGCCCAATCCCGAAAATTTGGCAGATGCGGCTCGCAGAGAGCAATTTGATACATATCTTTCACAGCTAAAACACTGGAAATAAATCGTGAGAGAAATAGAATAATCCCGTGCAATCTCAATGTTTGCGCGGGAGTTGCTTTGTTTTAAGCCAGCGCCTTGCCGAGATTTACGCACGCCGTCTCCGTGCCCGCGGCGGGCAACTCGTTGCAGATGCTAACTCGCTCTATATGCTTGCTAAAAGTATAAACAAATTCATTTCCGGCTTTATATCATAATTTCCGGAATTTAAAGCCTTAAGCTTTTTGCATAATGCGTTTAACAACAATTCCTTACGGGTATTATATAAATCACCTGAAATTATACTATAACATACCATCATTCAAGCTAAAGATCTTACTGTCATATCAGGCATGCTTTTTCCCGCACATATGGCTTTATGCAAACGACGATTCATCTCATCCTTATTTTTCTGATTTTCTTTTTCGTCGTTGATTTTTGCTAAGCAATAAAATCGATTAAATTCGCCGCACACGCAAGGACAGACATTTCTCCGCTTTCTTGTAAAGGTCGCTCAGTGTTTTGCTGCCGAGCCGTTCCTGCGAAACACATTTCCAACTCACGATATTCTTTCCGACTGTCCCAATCTCGTTCTCGCCCAATATCCGTTTGAGAGCAGCAACAAATGTTGACCCGATTTCACAATCTTCCCAAAAAATTCGCGGCGCTGTAACAGCTTACGAGCTTTTTTCGATTATTTTCCAAATCCCGACCCTTTCAGCAGCGCCGTCATCTCTTCCGCACTTTCCTGCATACCGCGCTTTATCCATTCCTCGACCTAGCCGAAAATTCCATGCGAAATAAACGCGGCGGCATACGCCTCGATATTGGATTTTATCGGACGATTTA
>JAMPFE010000003.1:0-91116 GCA_023664705.1 Lachnospiraceae bacterium
CCCTTTGTTATGGGATTTTTCCGTTTGTCTTTATTATACCATAAGGGCACAGTCACTGCGCTCTTCTGTTCTCGCTCGGAACAACACCTTTAGAGGCAGCGGAACGGTTAGGTCACGACGATGTAAAAACGACTTTGAATATCTATGCGCACGTCTATCCCGAAAGCAGCAAGAAGATATCCGACAAGCTTGACGTTTTGCACAATGACAACGAAAACGAAAGGAGCGATGATAATGGAAATAAATCTTGAAAAGGAAATGCTCAACTTTGAGCGGGACATCGAGGTCACGCCCGTTCGGTGGCTTTGGTATCCCTATATCCCGCTCGGAAAGATCACGATAATGCAGGGCAATTCGGGCGAGGGCAAAACAATGCTCGCGCTGAATATCGCGGCGGCACTGTCACACGGGGAGGGTCTCCCCGGTGATACCGCTCCGCGCGAGCCTATCGACATCATCTACAACACCGCTGAGGACGGGCTTTCCGATACTATCAAGCCGCGTTTGCTGGCGGCTGGTGCGGATTGCAGCAGAATACACACGATCAACGAGCGCGTCAACACTATCACAATGACAGACGACCGCGTCGAGCTGAACGTTACGAACGTCGGCGCAAAGCTGCTGATACTCGACCCGATACAAGCCTACCTTGGCTCGAATGTGGATATGAACAAGGCAAACGAGGTTCGCCCCGTTTTCGCGCGGCTCGGACGAATTGCCGAAGATAACGGCTGCGCTATCGTGCTGATTGGTCACAAAGGGAAGAACCAAGCGTATTCGGATATCAATGCGCTGCTCGGCAGTATGGATCAGGTAGCCGCCGCTCGGAGCGTTCTCACCGTTATGCAGCACCCAAAGACAGATCGCAGTCGATCATCGCACACACCAAAAGTTCCCTCGCGCCAAAGGGTCGGTCGTTGGCTTTCCGTATCAACGGCGAGGGCAAGATCGAGTGGGGCGATTTCGTGGATATTGAGACCGCGCAGGACGGCATCTCAAAGCTGGAAGAAGCAAAGGATTTCCTGCGTGAATTTTTATCCGATGGAGCAAAGCCGCAGACCGCCGTGATGAACGCTGCCGACGCTCTCGGTATCGCCAAGCGAACGCTCGACAAAGCGAAAGCCGAACTTGGAATAAAGTCGTTCAAAACACAAAATCAATGGCTGTGGAGAATTGAAGATTGCAAGAATGTCAAGATTTCGTGAGCCTAGGAAAAACAATGTTGTCAAGCAAGGTTGCTGTAAGTTTTTGCGGCAAGGTTGCGCTTTCAAGATTGCGTTTGCGGGGGTCTGAAAAATCGGGCAACCTTGCAATGTTGGAATAACGCAGCGGGGGATTGCAAAGGGGGTGCTAACGCCCCTTTGCCGCAAAGACTTTTGATACGAACGAGGAACGAGTGAAGTGTCAAAAGTAACTTTGCGTTGATACCGTCACATAGGAGGTGACTTTATTGAAAAAGACAATCAGCATACGCATTGGCAAGGGCAGCATTTCCCATAACAATCGGAAATTCGTTGCCAAGAACGTGGACGAAAAGCGGGTCAAGGATAATATCGTTCTTTGCAATGTTGCCCTCAAAGAAACCTACAATGATCTTTTCGGCGCCGCTCTCTCGGAATACAATGCCAAGCAGAAAAGAAAGGATCGCCGTATTGCGGACTACCTCGACCACATCGAAAACGGCAAGCAGGAGAAGCCGTTCTACGAGCTTATCTTTCAGATCGGCAACAAGGACGATACGCCTTGCGGTTCGGCGGACGCGCAAACGGCTGTCGAGGTATTGCAAGAGTATTATAAAGGCTTTGTGGAGCATAATCCGCACATCAGAGTGTTTAATGCCGTGATACATCTCGACGAGGCTACTCCGCACTTGCACGTTGACTTTGTGCCGTTCGCCACGGAGCAAAGGCGCGGACTTTCTACCCGAAACTCACTGAGCGGAGCGTTGGAGCAGCAGGGCTTTGCCGCGAAAACGAACCTCGAAACTCCCGCCAAGCAATGGACGGATCACGAGAAACAGCAGCTTGCGGAGGTTATGCTTAAACGCGGCATGGAGTGGGAGCAGCTCGGAACGCACAACGAACACCTCTCCGTTCTTGACTATAAGAAACAAGAACGCGAAAAAGAGGTCGAGTACCTTGAGGGCAAGGTGAAAAGCACCGAGTTCGTGTTAGAACATCGTAAGGAACTGCTCACGGATATGGAGAACGTCATTGACAAGCTCGATGCCGTGTACCAAGAGAAAAACGCGGAGGTCGAGCAGCTTAACAGCGCTATCTCCGAAAAAGAGAACCTTAAAGCCAAAACGGAGGCTGCGCTTTCCGAAAAACAGGCTATCCTCGGTGAGTGTGTGCATAAAGTGGCGCAGATCAATACGATTGATCACATCGAAACGGGAAAGACCGTATTCGGCGGCAAGGTCACGGTGGCGCGTGATGATTATGACAAGCTGACCGATCTCGCCAAGAAGCAGATTGCCGCCGAAAACAAGGAACACGCGCTCACGGAGGAGAACGCCAAGCTGAAAGAAGAAAACGCTGCGCTTGCCAACGAGAACGGCGATCTCCGAGAAAAGGCAAGTGCCGCACGGTCGCTGAAAATTTCTTTGTCGGCTTTGCAGAGGGAACTCGACACTTGGAAGCAGCGGTATCAGCGGATTATAGATTTTGTGGAGGGTTTGGGGCTAAAGGAAAAGTTGGAGATGTTCCTGAACCCTACAAGGCATATCAAGAGAGGAGGTCGGTGAGTTATGAGGAGTTTGATAATGGCGGTGGGAATTTTCGCGGCGGCGTTTGCGGTCACGGCGGCTTGCCGTAAGAGAAAGCGCGGTTTGGGAATGTCGTTCCTTGAGCTTTACAAAGATAACGACACGGATCTGGATGTGCTTTTGGGTGGGTAAACAAGTTCAGATTGACGCGGAGCTTTTCGATGCGCTCATCGAATATTTTTGGAGCGAGGATTTTCCAACGGGCTGGCTCGCCAACGAGATACGCCGCGGCTTGGACGCAAAGGTCGATAAGCTGCTGGCTCGTGAGTTGTTCTCGCGCTACAAACGCGCTCCCACGGGCGAGGAACGCGAGCAAGCCCGCAAAGCATACCTTGACTGCAAGGGGGATCGCTCCGTCATTCCGCACGGACAAGGAGTGGCACGATGAGCCGCCCGAGTGATTTTTCTTTTCAGACTTGCGGATCATCGCTTATACTGCCCTTAAAAGAAATGACCGCTCCGTGTACACGGAGCGGTTGATCTGTTAAATGGAAACGTTCGTGAATGATTTAGCAGCCGTTTATTGTTTCCTTATAATACGGTGCCTAAACATTCCCAATCTGCCGCATTCGGGACACGTCAGCTTTCGTTTGTTCAATGTGTGATGCCCTTTTACATACTCACTCGTCGTAGGGACAAAAACAGCATTACAATACGCACACTCGAAATATCCCGCTTTGACATCAAGCACTACTACCGCTCCTATACCCGTTATTGCCGTTGCTATGCTCAATACGATCACGGCTATCCTCGCAATCGTCGGCATTTCAAGATATGCCGCGATAACGATCAGCGAGCAAACCGCAATGACCGTTATCACACCGCAAACTGCACTTAACACTGCCCTTTTCTTGTTCTCTGCGTTTTCTTTCATCAAGTCGATCATATTTTCTTCCGCCTTTCTTTGATAATCGGGTTGGGAAATTTTCGCTCCGGAAAGCAGCTCGTTAACTGTTATACCGAGTGCATCACATAACGGCAGCATAAGGGAAACCTCCGGAAGTCCTTTCCCGCATTCCCACTTTGAAACAGTCTTATCGCTTATTAACAGTACATCAGCAAGTTGCTTTTGTGTCATATTCCGCGATTTTCTTGACTCGGCAATGAATTTGCCGATTTTAATTTGATCCATCTCGGTTTCCTCCTTTCTGCTAATATTATATATGATAAATGACCCAATGAACACACACGGGGCATAGAGTTTGGTGTATCTACGGAGCGTAGAGCAAAATTCAACGGCTTTTCTTTATCAAAGAAAAGCCGCACCTACTGAAACCGTACCGAAAAAGTATTCACATCACCTTGTATAGCCAAAAAGCAGCCACGGTATCAATCGGTATCGCTCGCAAACGCACCGGCAAAGAGCCTTCGGCGCGACCGCCCTTTCGGGATTTTGTACTCAATTTGTACTCAAATCCGCGCCGAAAGCCTAGCAAAGCGTCTGATAGAGCGGGTTCGCGGGCTTTTAAAAGTCACTCCCACTCAATAGTAGCCGGCGGCTTAGAGGTTACGTCATAAACCACGCGGTTAATATTCCCGACCTCGTTAACGACGCGCACGGAGACCTTCTCGAGCACATCATAGGGGATACGCGAGAAATCCGCGGTCATGAAATCGGAGGTGGTAACGCCGCGCAGCGCGAGAGTATAATCATAAGTCCTGCCGTCGCCCATAACGCCGACGGAGCGCATATTCGTAAGCACGGCAAAGTACTGGTTGATGGAGCGGTCAAGCCCCGCGTTTGCGATCTCCTCGCGGAAAACAGCGTCCGCGTCCTGAAGTATCGCAACCTTTTCGGGAGTAATATCGCCGATAATGCGGATAGCAAGCCCCGGCCCCGGGAACGGCTGCCTCCACACAAGCTTCTCGTCAAGACCGAGAGTTATCCCAAGCCTGCGAACCTCGTCCTTGAACAGCAGCCGCAGCGGCTCGATTATTTCCTTGAAGTCCACATAATCAGGCAGCCCGCCGACATTGTGGTGAGACTTGATAACGGCAGCGTCGCCGAGCCCCGATTCAATAACGTCGGGATAGATAGTTCCCTGAACGAGATAGTCCACCTTGCCGATTTTTTTAGCTTCCTCCTCGAAAACGCGGATAAATTCCTCGCCGATGATCTTGCGCTTTTTCTCGGGCTCGGAAACGCCCGCGAGCTTGCCGAGGAAACGCTCTCCCGCGTTCACGCGCACGAAATTCACGCCGCTGTCCGCGAACGCCGCCTCGACCTCGTCACCCTCGTTTTTGCGCATAAGCCCGTGGTCAACGAAAATACAGGTGAGCTGACTGCCGATAGCCTTAGCCAGCAGCTTGCACGCAACGGAGCTGTCCACGCCGCCCGACAGCGCCAGCAGCGCCTTTCCGTCACCGACCTTGGCGCGTATCTCGCGAATAGCGGTCTCGGCGTATTCCTCCATAGTCCAGTCGCCCTTGCAGCCGCAGACCTTGTACAGGAAGTTCCCGAGCATCTCAAAGCCCTGCTCGGTGTGGTTGACCTCGGGGTGGAACTGCGTGCCGTAGAATTTCCTCTCGGGGTCTTCGATAGCGCCATACGGGCATTTTTCGCTGTGCCCGACCGCGCGGAAGCCCTCGGGGAGCGTTTCTATATGGTCGTTGTGGCTCATCCAGACGACCGATTTTTCTTTCAGACCGCCAAACAGCAGCGAGCCCGTATCGAATTCGCAGTCGGTTCTCCCAAACTCGGCAACGGCGTTTTCATTCGCCTCGGTAACGGTACCGCCAAGCCCCAACACAAGGAACTGCGCGCCGTAGCAAATTCCCAGAATAGGCACGCCCAGCTCGAATATCTCCCTGCCCATGCGCGGCGAGGTCTCCAGATAAACGGAATTGGGACCGCCCGTGAATATAATGCCCTTAGGCTCCTTAGCGCGTATCTCCTCGATCGGAGTTTTGTAAGAAATAACCTCGCAGTATATCTTATGCTCGCGCACGCGCCGCGCGATAAGCTGATTATACTGCCCCCCGAAATCGATAACCAAAACCAATTCATGCTTCATGTAACTCTAACCTCTCTTACTTCAATAATTGTCAACTATCAGCTTTAAACTGTCAACTGTCTAGACGCGCATATCCAGCATCGAAAGCGTTATCCCCGCGGGACCGAACCGCCTGAAGAAGTCGTTCAGCCGCTCCTTTGTCTCGGGAGTTTCCGCTATTCTGTCCGCATACGACAGCATCTGATACATCATAAAAAACATCGCTCTCACCGCGATATCCTCGCCCGATTTGAAATACTCGTCAAAGTCGCCCGCCGCGTTTTTCAGCTCGGTAATTCTCGGCATAAGCACCTTCGGCACCTTCGCCTCGTCCGCCGTTATCTCGGCAAACGCCCTCGCGGAGCCGAGCAGCTTATCCCTAAGCTCCGTCTCTATCTGCTCCATCGACAGCCGTCCGTCCTCGATAAGCTCCCGCAGATTGCGGCTCGCCTTTATATAGATGTCGCCCCATATCGGCTCCACGGTCAGCCCGCCGCTGTTCTCCTCGACCTCGGGAGGAGCGGAGCTCTCGCTTATCGTCTTTAAATCCGCGCCGATGTCGAAAGGCTCTTCGGCGCCGTCTTTATCATCGTCGCCGCTTTCGCCGTCATTATCCGACTGCGCGGCCTCTTCAACGCCGTTTATCTCGCTCAGCGACTCCGCCAGAAACGACAGCGTCTCCTCGCGCGACATATTCTGTATCTGCACCAGCGCCCCGCCGTCATCGTCGTCATCGTCGTTGCTTTCGGCAATGCCGTCGGCTCTGTTTTCCTCGATAGCCTCCACAAGCTCCAGCCACTCGGGCTTCGGCAGCGGGCTTTCCTCCTCGCCCCGCGAATACAGCACTATCGGCTCGAATGCGCCGTCCTCCTCGGGCTCGTTGACGTTATCGACGCGCTTATCCTCCTCGGCAGCGTCCGACGCGGCAATGACGGGCGTTTCCTCGGGAATGACCTTGCTTTTTGTGTAAAAGCTGCCGCTTATCCATTTTATCTTCTCCTCGGGGATAGGCACGGGGTCGTGGTCCTCGGGCACGGTAACGACCTTTTCGGTCGGTATCTCAACGACGGTCTCGCGAATAACGGGCTCGCCCTCCTCGGGAATAAAATCATCCTCCTCGCCGAAGCCCTCCGCCTTTTCGTCCTCCCGCGCGGGAGAAGGCTTTTCCGACGGCGAAACGAACGGCTCCGAGCGCGGCGCTCTTTCCTCGCGCAGAGTGCTCTGCGCCAGTCTCTCGGCGATTATTTTCGCGTATTCCTCCGCCTGCGCCCTATGCTCGCGCGCCTTCTCGCTCTCGACGGAAAGCTCCTCTATAAAGCGCTTCAGCTCGAATTTGTCAAGCGAATAGTCGCTTATCCTGACCTCGCAGTCGTCGCAGACTATCAGAAGCTCGTCGGCATAAAAGTCCTCAAAGCTGCTTATCAGATGAACGTCCCTTATGCTCGAAAAGGCTATCTCGCGCGGCTCGCTCCTGCCGAGGCACACTATTATCGCGTCGCGCTTGAACGCTATGCCGCGCGTGCCGTTGCGCGCCTGCGAGGTGTCTATAAAGCACAGCACTCCGCCGCCGCGCACGAATCTGCAAAACCCCGAGGATTCGTAGTTTGCGCTTATTCTCAGGCACTGCGCCTCGATATTATCACGCGTCATATATCCCCCTTGCCGCCCTTGTCGGAAAGTAATTTCTGCTTTATGTCCCAAAGCCTTTGGGACAGGTCAACGTAATAGGTATGCGGATTTTCAAACCGCAGCACGGACTCCCACATAGTGCCGAGCTGCTCCGCGCAGTACGCCCTTATCTCCCCGATAGGCGGCGAATCGTACACGCGCTTTCCGTTCAGAAATACGGGAATTTGCAGCTCTTTCGCGGTAAAATCGGTCACGGTCTTGCGTTTCCAAGTAAAATCGGGGTCGAACAGCTCCAGCGACTTGCTCTCGTCTATCTTCTCATCGTGAACGCAGAGCAGGTCGGCAGCCGCCTTTCCCGTCTTGTTGTCGAATATTCTGTACAGCCTTTTATAATGCGGATTTGTGATCTTCACGACGTTTTCGCTTATCTTTATCTTCGGCGTTATAACGCCGTTTTCCTCGGTCGCGCAGAGCTTGTACACGCCGCCGAACACAGGCTCGGAGCTTGCCGTGATGAGCCGCTCGCCCACGCCGAACGAGTCTATCCTCGCGCCCTGATTGATAAGGTCGGTTATGATGTGCTCGTCCAGAGAATTCGAGGCGACTATCTTACAATCGGGATAGCCCGCCGCGTCCAGCATTTTCCGCGCCTCTATCGACAGATACGCGATATCTCCCGAATCCAGCCTTATCCCCACGGGACGCGCCCCGAGCGGCTTCAGAACGCTGTCGAACGCCCTTATCGCGTTCGGCACTCCCGACTTCAGCACGTTATACGTATCGACCAGCAGCACAGCCCCGTGCGGATAAACGCGGCAGTACTCCTCGAACGCCTCAAGCTCCGAATCGAACATCTGCACCCAGCTGTGCGCCATGGTGCCCGTCGCTGGAACGCCGTACAGCTCGTCCGCCATTACGCACGCCGTCCCCGTGCAGCCGCCGATATACGCGGCTCTCGCGCCAAGGACAGCCCCCGCCGTGCCCTGCGCTCTCCGAGAGCCGAATTCCGAGATAGCCCTGCCTTGCGCCGCTCTCACGATACGGCTCGCCTTTGTCGCGATAAGCGACTGATGATTAACCAGAAGCAGCAGCATAGTCTCGATAAGCTGCGCCTGAACAGCGGGCGCGCGCACAGTAATAAGCGGCTCGTTCGGGAACACGGGCGTGCCCTCGGGCACCGCGAAAATATCCCCCTCGAATTTGAACCCCCGCAGATACTCCAAAAACTCCTCCGAGAATATCCCCTTAGAGCGCAGATAGTCGATGTCCCCGCCCGTAAAGCGCAGGCTCTCGATATACTCGATAACCTGCTCCAGCCCCGCGCAGACGGCATATCCGCCGTTATCGGGCACCCGTCTGAAAAACAGGTCGAAATACGCGGTACGCTCCGCGTGCTTGGTCTTGAAGTAGCCGTTGCCCATGGTGAGCTGATAAAAATCGCACAGCATCGTAAAATTCTGTTCGGTCATATTCGTAACTTCCTTTCGGGAATATTTTAAAGCGTTTGAAGCCACACCGCCAGCGCGACCTCGATAACAACGCCCGCCGCCGCGAACACCACCGCGTTCGTTCTCCCCGCGGGCATGACCACGAACTCGTCGGGGCGCTCGGGGTCGACAAAAGCCTCATATTGACTGCCCTCTATATGCCGCATAAACAGTATGCCGTCGGAGAGCGTCCTTTCAAACCGCCGTTTCTTTTTGCCCTTAAATTTCAGCGTGACCAGATGCCGACGGTTTCCGCCTTTAGCCGCGGTATTTATCGGCAGGTCGTTCGTGACCGTGACCGATAAGGGCGCGTAACGGCTAAGTCTCCGCCAGCTCGCGGCAAGCCATATCGGTCTCGGGAACAGCGCCGCCGCTGCTGCCATAAAGCAGACTATCAGATACCTCATCGAAAAAATATCGGGGAAAGCCAAGCCCGCTATCGAATAAGCGACCGCGAGAGCCGCGCCGCCTATACCGAGCACGCCCTCCCATATCCTGAAAGCCCCTTTGTACATGCCCTCACCTCCGACGTCCTAAAGCAGTATAAAGCTCAACACAGATCCCACCTCGAGCAGCGCTCCGAGTATCGCCGAGCCCACCGCCTGCCGAAACGCCAACGGCACGAATATCAGCGCGTCTATATACTCCTCCGCGAACATTATCTCGTACTGCTCTCCGACCTTAAAATTCGCGGTATATCTGCCCTCCAGCGCCTTGTGGTGCGCCTTCCCGTCCTTTGAGAAAAACTCGATATACATATGATATCTCGTGCCCCTGCCGCGACCCGTAGTATAGCTTTGGCGAACTATGGCGGTCGCGTGCTCCCAGGTGCGTATCTCTTTCCAATTCCCGAGCAGCCATATAGGCTTGGCAAACAGCCCCAGCGCCATAAATGTCATCGATATCAGCATCAGCTTAGGGTCTGCACCCTTTGAAATATATCCGTTACTCAAATTGTAATAAAACATGGAAAAAATAAATATAACCCCGCCAAAGCCTACAGCGACCTTTTCCCACGTCCTGAATGTCCCGTCCGTCATTTTGCACTCCTTAGATAACGTCTATCTGCACGCTCCTCATTACCTCCAGCGCCGCCTTGTGCTTTTCGCCGTCGAACGACGCGCAAGCCCCGCCGTCCACGACGATACGGCTCTCGGGGAGTGCCGCTTTCGCGATTATCGCGTTGGAGACCACGCAGATATCCGTCACCAGCCCGCAAAGCTCCACCTCGTCGAACCCCTCTCTTTTCAGCAGCTCGGCAAGCTCCAGCGACCCGAACGACGGCTTTTCGATAACGACGTCCCCGTCCCGAACGCATTCCGCCAGCCCGCCGTACAGCTTATGCCCCTCCGTGCCCTTGATACAGTGCCTCACGGGGAGCTTCCTGCCCTCGGCGCTTTCGAGATAATCCTCCCCGTGCGTGTCGAGCGTAAATATTACCCTGCCGCCGTTTCTGCGACACTCCGCTATCTTCCCGACGATGACGGGCTCGAGCGCCTCCGCGCCCACGAACCCCAGCGCGCCGTCCACGAAATCATTCTGATAATCCACCACCACAAGAGCCTTCATATTGACCTCACTTCTTCTTACGCTTGAAATTCTTCTCCCAGTTTTCGATAATTTTCGTCTGACTGCGCTCCAGCGCCAGCGAGTTGGGCGGCACCTCGCTCGTGATCGTCGAGCCCGCCGCGGTAGCCGCGTTTTCGCCTATCTTCACGGGAGCGATAAGGTTGGTATTGCAGCCGATGAACGCGTAAGAGCCTATCTCCGTGCGGAACTTGTTCACGCCGTCGTAGTTCGCGGTAACGCAGCCGCAGCCAAAGTTCACGCCGCGCCCGACGTCGCTGTCTCCGACGTATGTAAGGTGCGATATAGCCGTGTTCTCGCCTATATCGCTGTTCTTGACCTCCACAAAGTCGCCTATCTTCACGCCCTTACGGACGACCGTCCCCGGACGCAGCTGCGCGAACGGACCTATCTTCACATTGTCCTCCACGGTCGAGGAATACGCCTGCACATTATTTAATATAACGTTGTCGCCGACGGTGCAGTCCTCGATATGGGAATTCGCGCCGATAACGCAGTTCCTGCCGATAACGGTCCTTCCGAGTATCATGGTATTCGGCAGCACGGTGGTATCGCAGCCGATTTCAACGTCCGCGCCGATAACGATGCCGTCCGTCGAGATAAAGCTCACCCCATCGTCAAGCAGCCCGTCTATAACGTGCAGCCGCGCCTTTTCGTTGAGCTCCATAAGGCTCCGCCGCGTGTTCGCGCCCAGCACGATATCGGGATTTTCGCTCTTGTACGCCCGTGCGTTTCCGATGAGCTCCACGCAGTCCGTAAGGTAAAACTCGCCCGAGGCGTTCTTGTCGGTGAGCCTTGGCAGCGCCCTCAGCAGCGCCTCCGAGTTGAACCAGTACGCGCCCGAGTTGACCTCGCATATTTTTTCCTCCTCGGGGGAACAATCCTTTTGTTCGCGTATCGCTGTAAAATTGCCCTTCTTATCGCGTATAATGCGCCCGTATCCGCTCGGGTCGGCGATCTCCGCGGTAATGACCGTAACTGCGGCTTTTTCGTTTTTGTGCAGCTCAAACGCGCCCTTGAGAGTCTCCCCGTCGATAAACGGCGCGTCCCCGTTCAGCACGCAGATATACTCCGCCGCCTCGATAAACTCCGCCGCCTGCTTTACGGCGTCGCCCGTGCCCTTCCGCTCGGGCTGAAAATAGGTGTAGATTATCTTCCCGCGCGAGTTGACATACTCCTCGGTAAGCTCCCTTTTATAACCCGTGATGACCGCAGTCTCGTCGAACCCGAACCTCTCCGCCGCGTCCATCACCCACCCGAGCATGGGCTTTTTCAGCACCTCGCAAAGCACCTTGGGGCGCTCGGACTTCATGCGCTTTCCCGCGCCGCCCGCCAGAATTATACAGCCTGTCGTCATAGAAATTACCTCTCATTTCAAAGGAGTATTATGAACTTTATATTATATTACATTCTCCGAAAGCTCTTTATTCGCTTAAGCTTCACGGAAAGCGAAATAATTCTCGAAAAGGGAATTATCCTCCGCCGAAAAACCGTTCTCCCTCTGAAGAGCGTCGTCCGCGTTTCATCGGAGCGCCCGCTGCTCATGAGAATATTCGGCGCGAAAAAAATGCTCGTCTTTGCCGTCCGCGGAAGGATAACGTTTTATCTCAAAAAGACCGAAGAGCTGCCGTTTCTGCCCGAGATACGCTCCGCTTCGGTAAAGCCGCGCTTTCCCGAGGTGTTGTTCGGCGCGTTCGCCGACACCCGCGCGCTCGGCGGCGTCACGCTGCTCGCGGCGTTTCTGCGCAAGCTCGGCAGCCTTTTCGGCGGCGAATACTTCAACAAAGTGACGTCCGCGATATCCGACACCGCCGAAACACTGTCCAACGCGCTTTCGGCATTGCATATCGCCGTGCCGCGGATAACCGCCGTGCTCGCCGTGCTCATACCCGCGGCGTGGTCGCTGGCGTTCGCGAGGAAGCTGCTCCGTCTCGCGAACCTGCGCGCCGCGAGGCACGGAGACCTCCTGCGCGTGCAAAGCGGCGTGATAACATTATATGAGCACACGCTCGTACTCAATTCGTCGGCAGCGACGATAAGCCCGCTCTCGACGGTTCTCGCGAAACGCGCTCCCGTCTACGTCCGCGGCGTGATGATATACCCCGCCGCTCCAAAAGCCAAAGCCGCGAAAATCATCCGCGCCCTCTGCAATATTCCCGTTGACAGCGGCAACGGACTCAAGCCGCCGCGCTCCGCGTTTTTCGGGTTCTGCGGCGCGCCGTTTTGGTGGGCGGTCGGCTTTTCGGCAGCGCTCGCGCTCACATACCTCTCCGACAGCCCCGCAATGCTCCTGAAAACCGTGCTGTACTGCGGCTTGACAGTCAGCCTCTACGCCATTCCGCTCTGCCTTGTTTATATGGGACGCTCGGGCTTATCGGTCGGGAAAACGTCCGTGAAGCTTTCCGCGCGCCGCGGACTGCGATTGTTCACAATATATGTTCCACGTAGAACAATTGCCGAAAGCACCCTCTCGCAAAGCATATTCCAGCGCCGCAGCGACCTCTGCCACTTCCGCTTAGCGGCAGCCGACCGCCAAAAGCTTACGGCGCGGCATCTGCTCAAACGCGAAATTCCGCGCTGTATTCCGTTCCGATAGCCTCGTCTCCGCGGACCGCCCAATCAATGACCTCCGCGACAAACCGCGGCGTAACGCTCACGGGAATATCGAACGGCAGCAAATACCGCTCCCAACAGCCGCTCGTCGGCCTCCCCCGAAACTCCCTGCCCTTGCTCACGACATACGGCGTCGGAGCGTTCATCGGTATCAGCAAGACAAGCCGCTTATCCTCGGAAATTATATGCAGAAAGGGCGTGTTCCAATCGTTCGACGCGACGCGCTCCCAATAATCGCGGTCTCCCGTGAGAACGTACCACACATAGCGTCTGCCGCCGACAACGAGCCTTCTGCGCCCCTTAGCTCTTACCATTACACGCCCGTCCTCGTCAGCACCGAAACGTTTTTCACGCCGTGCATTTTCAGCGCCTCGGCAACGCTGTGGTCGATTATCTCCCCCGGGAATATCAGCGGCACCCCCGGAGGACACGGCGCCGTCATCGCGCCGCAGACCTCTCCGCCCGCGCGGTCGACGGGAACGACCCTCTGCGGCTTGTACATCGCCTCCCACATCGGCATATCCACGGCGGGCTTTATCGCGGGGAATTTCACAACGGGCTGCGGCACGTTCATCGGCACGAACAGCACCGCCATTTCAGCGCGCTCGCAGTCCTCCATCGACGTCACCGCCGAGAACATCAGCACGACGTAATTCTCGTCCGCCATTTCGCACTCCACGCCGTTCGCGCGGAGCCCCCTCGCGAACTCAAAGCCGCTCATTCCGCATTCCCGCGCGTTAATGGTAACGCGCAGCGGGTCGCTCTTCCTCATCGGTATCCCCGCCATCGTCAGCTTCTCCTTAAGCATCGCGACAGCCTCGCAGGCGTTGTTGACCATCTGAACGTTATCCGCTATCATCGAGTTAAAGCGGTCAAGGCTCTCCAGCACGAGATACGACGGGCTCGACGAGCCGAACATCGCCATCATTTCCTTCGCGCGCGAAGCGTCCACGCCGTCCGTAAAATGCAGATAAGCGCCGCCCGTAAGCACGGGGAGCGTCTTGTGAGCCGATTCCGCGCTCATAAGCGGAAAGCCCAGCTCCAGAGGGTGAAGATACTGCGTCCCGAATATGTTCTTGTCGATGAATTTTAAGTACGAGCCGTGTGCGTTGTCGATAAGCACGGGCATTTTCGGATTGACGAATTTCCACGTACCGCCGTAATAGTCGATATTCGTTATAAACAGCGCGTCCGCGCCGCTCACCGCCTCGGCGTCGTACACGACGTCCGCGGTCATATACTCCCTCGGATACAGCCATTTTACATTCATTTGCAGCAAAGCCGCCGCGGAGGCCAGCGCCCTGTGCGAATACCGCGACGCGGCAACGGTCTTGCAGCCCCGCGCTTTCAGCAGCGCCAGCCCCGCCTGTATCGCAAGCGTGCTCCCCCCGCAGGAGTAGCAGGTCCTTTTCGCGCCGAAAACACTCGCGGCAAGCGCCTCGCTCGTCCCGATGATCCCTCCCGAGATATCCGAGCCGTAAAGACTGTCCGCGCCGAACACCTCCGTGATGTCGTGCGGAAATTCACCCTTGTGCCCCGGCATATGCAGCCGCAGCCTGTTCTCCGTGGTGTATCGCTCCAAAAAGTTGCAGATCGGTGTATTCATATCTTCTCCCTTTAAGTATCCGTTATCAGCCGCCCGAGCTTTCGGACGGGTCGTCCAGCCTTAGCGCCTCGTAGTCTGTCTTGTAGTTGTATTCGGCGTGCCACTCCTCCATTTTCTCGGAGAACTTCGCCTGCTTAAGCTGGTCGTAAAGGTAGTCCGTAAACGATTTTTTGTTCTCGTCGCTCACCCTCGCGTCGTCGGCGTATATCATGATGTGCACGCCGTAATCGGTAACGCACACCGTCCTGTCGCCTATCTTTTCGGGCACGAACGCCGCCTCCTGAAACTCCTTCATGTACGACGTCCCGTTCGGTATGACCAGATAGCCGTCGGGATAATACGACGACCCCTCCGCGTCCGCGGAATACTCCTTCATGACCGTCTCAAAGTCCCCGCCGTCAAGCTTTTTCCGGACCTCGTCAACCTTGTCCTGCAGCTCGGCAGCCTTTTCCTCCCGAAGCTTATCGGCAGCCTCGTCGTCGCCCTTCTGTCGGTCGGCGGTTATCTCGTCCTGCGTTTCCTCGTCGAAGCCCAGCAGAATGTGCTTTATCATACGCGCTCCCTCGGGCACCCACACCGCCGTAAACGAGCTGTTCGCCTCATACTGCGAAACGTCGTCGCTATAGACCTGCTTTATCTGCTCCTCATAGTCGGCGAACATCTGCTCCGCCTCGGCGTAATCAACGTCCTTCGCAAGCTCGTCGACAAGATGCTGCGTTATCACGGAGTTCACCTGCCACGCGAGCAGGTCGTCGCGCGTCAGCCCGCAGCTCGCGAGATACTCGTCGAACGCCTTGCTGCCGCGCTCATGCCGTTCCTCGTCGGAGAGCTCCTCGCCCTCTTGGACCTCCTCGTCGGCGAACGCCTCTATCTGCTCCCCGATGTTGCTGTTGTATTCCTCCTCAATGGCGTCCATTTCCTCGTCTGAAAGCGCGGAAACGCCCATTTCGGCAGCCTTTTTCAAAATGATACGTTCATTTATAAGGTATGTAATGATTGTATTGCGCTGCGTCTTGCAGGCTTCCGCGAGAGTATCCTCGGTATCGTCCTCGACGCCCGCGCCCTTAAGCGCGTAGTCGTATTCCTTCTTGAAATCGCCGTAGGTCACCTTAAGACTGTCCTCGGCGTTGTTTTGCGGCTCCGCGACAACATAATCGGCTTTCGGCTCCGCCTTGGTACCGAATTTCATCGAACACCCGCACAGTGAAACGACCAGAGCTGCCGCCGCCCCCGCGCGAAAAATTTTGCTTATTTTCATTTTTATTTCCTTTGCAACAATATTCCGATACTTTTCGGCAAATCCCGCCGTAATATTACATTGCGTTATACGTTTTGCGCCGATAAAAGTACCGCTCACTTCATTATAACACAAATATAAAAAAAAATAAAGATAAAGTATGAAATATTTCAAAAAAGTAATGATTTTTTTTTTGAAATATGTTATAATGTAGGAGGCGTAACTCTTAGGGGACAAAAATTCTCAGTTTTTCCCCGTTTTATAATACAATTTGTAAAATTATGTATAAAATCAACAGGAGGTTATTGAAATATGACTTCAAAATGGTTAAAGAGGTTGGCGGTATTGCTCGCTTTGTGTATGACGATAGGTCTCGCGGGCTGCAACAACGAGGTCGAGGACAGCTCCTCCGAGTCGTCGGACACGACTTCGGAGGTCGAGGAGACCCCGCGCAGGGTCGGCTACATTTTCCACGACAGCGCGGACAAGAACGGCTTTTCGGGGCAGATGAGCTTTCAGCGCGTCAAGGCGTCCAACCGCAGCAGCATGGACACCTGCTATATCGACAACGTAAGCATAACCGACTTTGAAAAGGCGGTCAAGGCGCTCGTTCTCGACGGCGGCTGCACGGAGATAGTCTCGGGGAGCCCCGTTTTCGCAAACGTGCTTGATTCCGTATCGAGCAAGTATATGAACATAAATTTCATCAATTTCGGCTCGCTGAGCAGCCCCGCAAACACAAGCGCCTACACCGAGGCGCCGTATGAGGGCGCGTATGTCGCGGGAATGGCAGCGGCGTACAACTCCGACGCGCAGAAGATAGGCGTCGTCGCGGACGCGGATATGCTCTGCTCCACGGCCGTCATCAACGCGGCGGCTCGCGGCATGCAGCTCGTATTCGGCAGCGCAACGCTTTACTGCGCGACAGCAACCCGCGATTCCGAGATAGAGTTGGCGATAGACGCGTTGCTGAACAACGGCTGCGACGTGATCATATGCTACACCGAGTCGCCCCGCTCCATCGAGTATTGCGAGCAAAAGGGCGTAAAGTATATCGGAAGCCTCGATTACAGCGGCGAGGAGGAGAATTACCCGAATATGCTGATGTATTTCTGCAGCCGCCGCGACAGCTATTTCCTCGCGCAGTTCAAGATGATGAAGCTTGACAGCTGGGTTCCAGAAAATTACACGGGCAATATGGGCAACGGCGTGATAGTCGTCTCCGAGGCTCTTTCGGCGGCAAAGTCCGACACCCAGAGGGCTATCGACGCGCTCGTTCCGAAAATCACGAGCGGCGCGGCGCTGGTGTTCGGCGGCGAGATAAAGGACGTCAACAACTCCGTAAGATATATGCAGTCCGAGAGCATGTCGGAAAGCCAGATAATGTCAATGGACTGGTACGTTCTCGGCGTGGAGGATCTCGGAAGCTTCCGACAGGTCCAGACGGAGCTCCCGCCCAACTCCTTCGAGATTAAGAGCTGATTTTTTGTAAGATTTCATAATGTTTTACGTCCCTAATATTGAAAGGGGAAATTTTCCCAAAAATATTCGGAGGTAAGCATATGAAATCACGTATCGCAGTCGGCATTTTCAGCATAATGACGGCGCTTTGTTCATTGACGGTAGGAGGCTGCTCGGGAAGCGGCAATGAAAGCGCCCCTCCCTCTGCGCCGGACAGCGTCTCAAGCGTCTCCTCGGCGCCAAGCAGCCCCGAAAGCGCCTTGGGAGAGCCGCCGCGCGCCGCGGAGGAAAGCGCTCCCCGCAGCGAGCCCACGATTTTCATAGGTCCCAACGGAGCTCCCGTCTATGACAGCGACGTCACAAGGCTCACGAGCGACGACCCGAGCTTCGGCAAGAAAGCCTCGGAGCTGACCGCCGAGGACGAGGGCGTAACGATTTTCTGCGAGGGCTTTCAATATTTCAAGGAGCCCGTGGGCGCGGCTTACAACAGCTATGAAAACCCCGAAATGTTTGACGGTTTCGAGTTTAAAAGCGAAGTGCCCGTAAACGACAACCCGTGGAAGCGCGTGAACGTCGGCGACGAGATTTGCGGGCTGACCCTGAAAAGCGCGACCACGGCGTTCGAGAATTACAGCAAGGACAACTTCGATTATTATCAAACATATTATACCTGCAGCGTACCCGATTTTTCTCGGTTTGCGGAATTTGACGGCAGCGTCACACTCACGGGATTTCTCAACAGCAGCAACCGCAGCTCATACGAGCCCGACGGCGGCGAGCTGCGGCTTACGCCGACCGAAAACAAGCTGCCCGTTATGCCCGCTGGCATAATGTATAAAATCGAGCCCGAGACCTATATAACCGCAAAGTCATACGGCGGCGGAGAGCTGTACGCGGTCAATGAGGTCAATCTTATCGCGCTGAACAACCCCTCGGGGCTCGACCTCGGGTGTATAGGCATCGGCGACACCGCGTGTGTCCGCGTAACGATCTCCAATATAAAGTATTTAGTGGCTCAATCGGTAACGGCGGACCTTGTCGACGTCGAGATTTTGTCCGACGTTTTGGCACACGAGGACGACACTATCTAAATTAAAAACGGCGGAGATATGCTCCGCCGTTTGCCATTTGCCGTTGATGTCCTTAACGGACATTTTAGCCTGACAGAAATTCACCCCCGAGCTTTCGGGGGCATTTTGTTGGGATTGCCCAGGCGGCACGCCTTAATGGAAGCCATAAAGCTGCACCTGCTCGAAGCCGTCCAGCAGCGAATCCGACATCCTGAACGCCTCGTCAACGCCGCGCGCAACGCACTCAATGGGATTGTCCGCGATAAAGCACGGCGCCCCCACCCTGTCGGTGATGAGCTCGGGCAGCCCCCCGAGCAGCGCGCCGCCGCCCGTCAGCAGTATGCCGTTGCTGAGGATATCGCCCACCAGCTCGGGCGGCGTGGATTCCAGCACCAGCTTTATCTGCTCGACGATCTCCATGGCGTTCTCGTGGAGCGCCTCGTAGGTGTCGACGTCGCTTATCTCGACGCTCTCGGGCAAGCCCTTCAGCAGATGCCTCCCGCGAACCGTCATCTTTTTCAGCCCGCTCGGTCTGAACACGTTCGTAAGCTCCATTTTTGCCTTTTCCGCCGTCTTTTCCCCGATGAGTATCTTATACTTCTGCGTGATATGGCGTATCAGCGCCGCGTCCATTTTATTGCCCGCCATTTTAACGGAGCGCGACTGCACAATGCCGTTGAACGAAACGATAGCCACGTCCGAGGTGCCGCCGCCTATATCCACGACCATAGTGCCGTTCGGCTTGGAGATGTCGATGCCCGCGCCGATAAGCGCCGCGATAGGCTCCTCGATGAGGTACACCTTTCGCGCCCCCGCGGACAGCGCCGCCTCGACGACCGCCCTGCGCTCCACGTCCGTAACGGAGCTCGGCACGCACAGCACTATGCGCGGCTTCACCATAAAGCCGCCGTTGACGATATTTATAAACTCCTTTATCATCGCCTGCGTCATATCGTTGTCGGAGATAACGCCGTCCTTAAGCGGGCGCACCGCGACGATATACTCGGGCGTTCTGCCTATCATTTTGTACGCCTCGCTGCCGACGGCAACGACCGCCTTCTTCTTCTTATCGTAAGCCACCACGGACGGCTCGTTCAGCGTAATGCCCTTGCCCGCCACCGTGATAATAATGTTTGCCGTTCCGAGGTCTATCCCTATATCCAAAGCCATTTTATACTCCCGTTAAATTTCCCGATAAATTGCCGAAAAACAACAATTCCGCCAAATATTCCCTAACTAACATATTATACCACATTTTACCGCAAAATTCAACAAGTAAATATTCCCAAATTATTCATCGTGAAAGCAGCGTTTTTTGTTACCAATAAGCTCTCTTATCATTTCCGTCAGCACGATCTTGCGCACGGGCTCCATTCTTTCGCGGAGCTCGCGCGAGCCCGAGCGCGGCGACTTGGTTATCCTCGCGAAGCGCGCGGGCACTTTTTCCGATATCCTGCGCGAGAACACCTCCACGCACTTATGGCAGCTGCACGCGTTAAAGCGGTCAAGTATCTCGGGAGCCTCGTACTCTATCGCCGCCTCCGTGAGGTTCACGACGACGGAATCCTCGTCCCTGTCCGAAAACTCCTCCCCGAGGTCCATTCTCATAAGCCTCGACAGCGGCTCTCGGCCGCGCAGCTGCTTCGGAACGCGGCTCTTCCCCGCCAGAATAACGGGATTTGCCGCGTTTTTATTCTGTTCCACCAGCCGCATCACCTGCGGTGTCTTATTGCCCGAACCGTCAAGCTTGGGCTCGGGATCGCGAGATTTTCTGCCCATTTATTTCGCCCCGTTTTTTTTGGATTTCGTTTTCTTTTCGTGCGGAGCGATAAGCTCCTTGATGAACGCCTTGTATTCCGTCGTCGCCCTGCATTTCGGCGAATAGGTGATAATGCTCTCGCCGTGGGCGGGCGCCTCGGCAATGCTCACGCAGGCGCTTATCTTGGTCTTGAATATCGAGGTATCGAGCTGCTGCGCGATAAGCTCCGCGAGCTCCTCGACCTCCTTCGTCAGCGTATAGCGCGGGTTGTACTTGTTCAGCAGTATCCCCCGAACGCACAGCGATTTATTGTAGTAGCGCTTCACCGCGAAAATAGTCTGCTTCAGCTGCGCGATGCCCTGCAGCGACAATATCTCGCAGAGCATGGGAATAACAAGCTCGTCCGAGGCGGTATACGCGTTTATCGTCAGCACGGACAGCGCGGGGGGCGTGTCCAGTATCACGTAATCGTATTTTTTCGCAACGTCGCCGAGCTGCTCCCGCAGCACGTACTCTCTTCCGACGCCCGTCATCTCGAGCTCCAGCCCCGACAGCAGTATATTCGACGGAACAACGTCGCAAACGCCGCCGCTTATTATCGCGTCGCCGATGTCGCAGTTGCCCTTCATCACGTCGTATATCGTGAAATTATCCTCGACCTCAACTCCCAGGCTGAAGCTGAGATTGCCCTGCGGGTCGAGGTCCACCGCGAGCACCTTGTGTCCCATTGCCGAAAGCCCGCCGCAAAGCGCGCTGCACGTCGTTGTCTTGCCGACGCCGCCCTTTTGATTAGTTACAGCAATTACCTTTGCCAAAGCAACATTCCTCCAAAGAATTAAGTGAACAAGGGCGCGCGTTTTCTTGATCCCATTGAAACGCCCCCGATAATTCGGGGGCGAATCTCTGTAAGGATACGGTGTTCGTCAAAGACATCACACTATTGACCGCGCGCCCTTAAAATCTTATAATGCCGTCAACCGCACATCAATACCCCTCGGGGTCGATATACTCGCCCGACGCGCTGTCCTCGGGAACGTAGACGTGGTAGTTCGTCTTACCGTTCTTCTTAACGAAGTACATCGCGGTATCCGCGAACGAGATAAGCTCGTTTACGTCCTCCGTATGGTCGGGGCAGTAGGAGATACCGATAGATGCTCTGACGTTGATAAGCATTCCGTCGGCAGTCGTATAGCCGAGGTAAAGCTCGTCGATGATATCCATCGCTATCTGCTCGAGGTTGGCAACGTCCGCCTGGTCGGTGTAGCAGAGCACGAACTCATCACCGCCGAAGCGTCCCGCGATGCCGCCCTTGTCGTCCACCTTCTTGCGTATGGTATCGGCAACGAAACGGATTACCTCGTCGCCTATGGTGTGTCCGTAGCGGTCGTTGATGAACTTGAAGTCGTCGACGTCTATAAACATAATGCCGATCTTCTTCGGACCCCTGCGGTCAAGCTCGGAGGACAGCATTCTGAGGAACGTGCTTCTGTTGTAAAGCTGCGAGAGGAAGTCGTAGCTCGCGCGCTCGGAGAGCTGCAGCTCCATTTTCTTCTCATTGTCGATATCCGTCATAACGCCGATAACGCGCAGCGGCTCGCCGACGCGGTCCGTGATACACGTCGCGCGGAACGATACCCACACGCTCGCGCCGCTCTTCGACCTCAGCTGATATTCTGTGCTGTAGCCCGACTGATTTTTCAGCAGCGTATTGATGTCGCGCTTGTATTTCTCGGCAAACTCGGGCTCCATAAGGGAATCGAGGAACTTGCCGTTGGAAAGCGTCGCGCCGTCAGTGTTCAAGTCGAATTTCTGCAGCGTATTGTCCGAAACGTACATGGTCTCCTTGTGGAAATCCCACTCGAACAGCATATTGTCGGACAGCTCGGCAATGGTTCTGTAACGCTCGCCGTTGATATAAACCTCGTCAAGGAAGTCGTTGAACGACGCCTGTATCATCTCAAGCTCGCTCTTGCCCTTCTTGATGTCGAAGCGCAGCGAAGAGATGCCCTCGTCGGTATTGATATTGCTCATGGTCTTGAGCATCGTCTGCATTCCGCCGATAAATCTGCCGATAACGACCATAGCGACCACAGCCGCCAGAACGACCATTATAACGATAGCGACCCAGCCGATAATATTTGTCTTGAAAGCGAAGTTCGTAAACGACGACGTATCCGCAATGCCTATCCATCTCCAGTTGGTAACGTTCGGGATAACGCCGCACGCGTAAGCGTACTTGCCCGCCGTGCCCGTCACGGAGACCGTAGCGCCCGTGCTGCCGCCCGTAGCGCTTGCCGCGACGTTCTGCGTGCGGTTGAAGAGGTCATCCTTCTGCGCGGTGAGCGCCCCGTCGACCGAGCCGCTCTTGTTCGCGGAGCCGCTGCCGCCGAAATTGAGCATATTGCCGTCGCTGTCAATAAGCGCGAAGTACGCGTTGGTCTCAAGGTATGTACCCGAGAGCGCCTTCATAAGCGTACTGTCGGATTCCGGGGAAACGATAAGGCAGACGTAGCCGAGCTTGCCGCCCGTTTTGTTGTCGGGGTTTGCGTATATCTCACGGCAGACGTACATCGCGTCAAAGCCGTACTTCTCCCACGAAACAAGACCCGAAACAACGGGCATCCCGTCGGCGTTGAAGTGCTCGAAGCTCCCCGACTCCACGCCCTTCGAGGAAATCAGAACGTTTCCGTTGGTGTCCACGATAAGCGTATCGTAGATGCCCGCGTTGCTCTCGGTAAAGGCGTCTATCGTGTCCCTCGCCGAGCTGTCGCTGTTCTGCGCGTTCCGAACGACGGTATCCATCTTCGACAACGCCGTCGCGTCGGCGATAAAGTCCGACATAATAGTCTCGACCGCGCCCGCCTTTGAAGCGGAAACGGTAGAGAGCTCGTTCATTCTAACATCGTTGCTGTACCCGATCACAGAAAATGTTCCTACCGCCCCCAAAATAAGAACGGGAGCGATTGCGAAGATAAGCAAAATACCTATCAAAGCAAATTTAAGAGTTGATTTTCTCATCGTCTATCCCCCTAAAATAAATAAATTTATGGTTGCGCCGCCGTATATCGCGGCTGCGTCAAATCCTTTCTTCGCTTACGGCTTCCTTCTGCCGCTGTTCGGACTGCACCCTCAGAATGAACCGCCCGATATAATCCTCCTGAGCCGCGGTCAGCCCCCTGAACTCGCACCCGTACCCGAGAATGTCCCCGTCTGCGCCGCGCTGCACTCTCAGCACCCTCACGGCGGCGTTCAGCGGATAATCCTCAAACAGATGTATCTCGACGCAGATAAGGTCGTCGGGAACGAACTCTACCTCCTCGGGGTCGCACATAAGGAACACCCCTCCGACGTTTATATCCCGCACTCCTATCGCAACGGGCTCCTCAAACCGTATGGTTTTCTCGTCGCGGACATAGAAGAGCGCCTTGCCTCTTTCGTGAACCTTTATCTTGAAAAACCTGCGGCGCTCCTCAAGCACCTTCATATCGCCCGAGCGCAGTATGCGTATATTCATCTGCGTCTCCATCGACACGGAAACCGCGCCCGAATAGCTTATTCTGTCGCTGCTTTTCGTCGTAGTAACGACCGTAACTATCTTATTTCGGTCAAGCTCGGGAAGGTCTCTGCCCTTTATCATCACGATGCAATCCTCGTCGGACTGCATATTCTGTGGAACGACAAAACCCTTTTCGGCAGCGGTAATAAGATTTCCCTTCTCGTCAAGCACCTCGACCTTTATGATCTTTCCGCCAAAAATCAAACGCATCAAACCCTTTATCAACCGTATTTTCAACGCACAGTGCCCAAATTACACTATTGTGCAGAATAATCCTCTTATCATTATACAATATTCACCGAAATAAATCAAGTATTATTTAAAAAAATCTAAAAAATTAACAGATTTTTTTAATTTTTTTGGCTAACATAACGATTAAATCATGTAAACGGAAAGCATCTGCGCCTGTTCATCAATCAGTCCCCGCGCGAAAATCCTCAGCGAATACACGGTCCCGTCCCGTTCAAACATAAACTCGCGCTGCTGTGAAAGCGCGGGAGCGCCCGCCTCCTCAAAGACCGTTATCTCCGAGAGCCAACCGCTCACGCCGTCCAAATTCTCCTCGGAGAGGCTGCTCTCGGTGTAGTAATCGTTTACACGATACTCGAACACGGTGCTGTCGTGCGTCGTCCTCGCGAGAGCGCCGAGCTCCGCGCTTTCAAGCGGCTGCGACGAGAACAGCGCCAGCGCGTCCTCGTCGGGCGACTCCGCGTAGACGATGTAGCGCTCGCCGTTCTCCTCCAGGTCCTTTTTCAACTCCTCCGCGGAGCCGTATGCCTCGGGATTTCGGGCATATGTAACTTCATAAATATCGTCCCCCGTGAATATCTCCCACCCCTCGGGCAGGCTTATACCCGCGCCCGCGGACGCTATCTCGACCGAGGAGCCGTTCACCGTGACCCCGCCGCCCGAACACCCGCTCAGCAGCACAGCAAGCGCAAAAACCGCGCCCAACAACCGTTTCCTCATTACTCCATCAAACTCCTTATATCCTCCGGCAGCGCGCTTTCAAGCGCTATCCGCTCCCCCGTAACGGGCTGCGAAAAGGCGACTCTGCCGCAGTGCAGCGCCTGTCTCTCTATCGCCGAGAGGTCGCCGCCGTACATCTCGTCGCCGCACAGCGGAAACCCGATGTGCGAAAAATGCACGCGTATCTGATGCGTTCTGCCCGTTTTCAGCGTTATTTCCAGCAGCGTCCTGCCGTTTTTGTGCAGAACGGCATTATACCGCGTAACGGCGCGCTGTCCGTCCGCCCTCACGGCGCGCTTTATTATGCTGTCGCCCGTGCGTCCTATCGGGAGGTCAATCTCGCCGCAGCCCTCTATAATGCCGTCGACAACGGCGAAATACACTTTGGAGAGGCTTTTCGCGAGCAGCGGCGCGGCATAGGCGTTCTTCGCGCACACGCACAAGCCCGAGGTATTCTTGTCGAGCCTGTTTATCGCGCGGAACGGCGCGTCGGGGAACGCCGCGGCATACAGGTTCGCGAGCGTGTCCGCGCCGTGGCGTATCGACGGGTGTACGGGCAGGAACGGCGGCTTGTCGTAAACGATAACGTCCTCGTCCTCATAGACCGCCGCCGCTTTTATGTCGGGGTTCGGCAGAATGCTCTCATTGCTGCTGTCGCTCATTACGGCGCGGATAACGTCGCCCGCGCTCACTCTGTCGACCGTTCGCAGCAGCACCCCGCCGCGCGTCAGCCCGCCGCCGTGCTTCAGCTTCGTAATGCTCCGCTGTGAGAAGCCGCGCGCCCGAAGAATATTCAGCGCGGTCTTTCCGTCATCTTCCGCGCTTATCGTGAACGTCAGCTCCCTCATCTTGTCAGCGCCAGCTTGGCGATGTTCTTGTCCTCGGAAAAGCCTATGACGTTGTACATAAACATGACCTCCGTGAACTCGTCCATATTGACGAGCCCGTTCAGCCCCGTGTTGATATAGCGCATATCCACCATGGTTATCCTGCCGTAATGCTTCGACAGAAACGGCACCAGCGAGTGCGCGTAGCTGTCCTTTATCATAAGCAGGCTCTTCCCGTTGTCAACGTTCGTCTCGATAGTCACGATAGGCACGTTGCTGCCCGTAAAGGAGGAATATTTGTCCTTCACGTCAAGAAAATCGCGGACGTAAAGGCTGTCGTAAACGTTCACCTCGCGGTCGTCCCGACAGGTCATTTTCACGGTCGGCTCGCCGTTCGCGAGGTGGTAGTACTCCATAACGTCGGGCTGTATGCGGTCGTCGAGCACCTTTGAATACAGCGTCCCGCGGAAATCGCGGCTCGCCGTCTCGATATTGAACGCGTTGAGCCCGTAGGCGCTGTAATCCAGCGACTTCGCCGCCGCCTGATACGCGTAGAACGCCCCGAGGCTCGTCCAGTGGTGGTCGGTTCGGTAGTAGACGTACTCGTCCGAATGTCCCGAAATATAGCTCAGGCAATCGATCGCCCCGATGTTCACCATTTGGGAATACACCCCGTCGATAAACGCTTTCTCGCTCATCAGCCCCGCGTAGGACGGCATCCTCGCCGCAAACAGCTCCTGCGAGGTCGGCGCGAGCATGATATACATCGGAATATCGGGAAACCGCTCCGCAAAAGCGTTCATCGCCTTTATCGACGCGTTCACGGCGGTCTCGTCGTACCCCTTGAACGTCTGCACGAGCTGATTTTCCAGCGTATACACGCCGTTTATCTCGCGCTGCCCCGAGAGCCTCGTCAGCGTGTTCGCGGACTTCACCCAGAGCTCTCTTCCCGCCAGATGGTCGCAGAAATACGTCTCAAAGTCGTCCTTGAACGCTCTGCCCTCGCGGTTGTTGATATACTTCCACTTCACCGCTTTAAGGTAATCTTCGGCGCTCTCCGCCTTATTCCACTTATTCTTGTCGACAAGCGTCGGCATTGGCTCGAGAAAGCGATTCTCGTTCTCGCTCCTCTCCTGTTTCGGGAGAGCCGCGGTGACTATAGGCACAACGAGCAGCACGACCGCGAACAGCGCTATCATCAGCTTGTTAGGAGTCATTTTGAATTTCACGGCGCTCTCTCCTTTCAAAAATTAAAGTACAAGAACGGATGATAGCTCGAGGTGGTAATAAACGCCACGCTCGCGAGCATTACCGCCGTCTGCGCTATCGGATATCCGTACTGCGCCCACGACGGCGCCTTTTCCTTAATTTTGGCAACTATCGTTTTCAGCGCGTCGGTGCTGCCGAATATCGCTATCGCGAACATCACGCCGTAGTTCACGAACGAGTATACCGCGAAGTCGTCCGCAAACACGCCGTTCGCCCCGAACATCGCGCCGATATACGCGAACACCTGCCCGAACATATCCCCGAAATCGGTAGTCCCGAGCGCCACGCCGTCGAACATCACCCACCCGAACACGACCAGCACGAACGTGTACAGCCAGCTCAGCATGCCCGGCAGCTTTTCGAGCCACCTCCCGAGGAACAGCTTCTCGAGCACTATCAGCACGCCGAAGTACGCTCCCCACAGCATAAAGTTCCACGAGGCGCCGTGCCAGATGCCCGTTATCGTCCACACGATAAGCAGGTTGAGCACTGTGCGCGCCGTTCCCTTGCGGCTGCCGCCGAGGGGGAAGTAGACGTAGCTCTTGAACCACCCGCCCAAGGTCATATGCCACCGCCGCCAGAACTCCGAAATGCTCTTGCTCATATACGGGTAGTCGAAGTTCTCGGGGAAGCTGAAGCCCATCATTTTCCCGAGCCCTATCGCCATATCGGAGTAGCCGCTGAAGTCGAAATATATCTGGAACGTAAACGCGAGTATCCCCAGCCAAGCCGTCGCCGCCGATAGCTCGGAATACTCCATAGCCTTTACGGTAGTCCAGAGCATACCGATATTGTCGGCAATGAGGACCTTCTTTCCCAAGCCGGTAATGAACCGCGAGATCCCCCCCGCGAGCATCGGCTCGGTTATCTTTCGGTCGTCGATCTCGTTCTGAACGTCCTCGTAGCGCACGATAGGACCCGCGACTATCTGCGGGAACAGCGTCACGAACGCCATAAAGCTCGCGGCGTTCTTCTGCACCTTTATCTTTCGTCGGTAGAGGTCGATAGTGTACGACATCGACTGGAACGTAAAAAAGCTTATCCCTATCGGCAGCGGCAGGCTGGTAATCTTCCCCGTCATTTCGCCGAATACCGCGTTGTACAGCTTTACAAACGGGTTGGTGATACCGAGCCCGAACCAGCTGTTGAACGAGCCGATAAGGAAGTCCGAGTACTTGAAAATCCCCAGCAGCCCCAGATTCATCACCAGCGAGACGATGAGGCACGCCAAGCGGACTTTGGGCTTGTCGTCGTTTTTGTCGATGATGCGCCCCGCCGTGTAGTCGATGAACGTGCTGAGTATCATGGCGAGGACGTAAATAGGCTCTCCCCAAGCGTAGAACAGCAGCCCGCTTACGAGAATGACTGCGTTTTTCAGCTTTTTCGGGACGATGTAGTAGATCAAAAGCGTTATTACGAGAAATGCGAAAAGAAAGGTAAGACTTGAAAAGACCATAATGTTTACTCCTGTTTAAAAAGGGTCGGAAGCTCCTCACGAGAGTACGTCACGTTGAGTATCTCCAGCAGCATATTCGCGGAAAGGCGCTCGGGAAGCCCGAGGGAGCGCTGAAATTCGGCGCGCTTTGCGGCGGAGTTCTCCCCGCCGACGAGCCCGAGCTCCATAAGGTCGGCTTTGGTTATCGGCTCTCTGGGAACGGGATTTTCCACGGCGAGCACGCCCGCTTTGCGGAAGGCTTCGAGGAGTATCGCGTCGTCAACGCCCTCCACGCCGAGCTTGCCCTCCGCGGAGGGCTTTTCCTTGCGGCGCTCCTTGCCGAAAATATCGGGGATATAGACGTTTATCACCTCGCAGCCGCGCGCGATATTCCGCAGTCTTGAGCGGATCCGGAAGCCCGCGCTGTCGCTGTCCGTAAGGATTATTATGCCCGTTTTTTCCGCTAACATTTTAATGAGCGAAACGGTTTCCTTGTTTTTGTACAGCTCGAAGCCGTTAGTTGGGATTATAACGGCGTCTACGAGGTTTGAGAGACGTATTTTGTCGTACTTTCCCTCGACTATTATCGCTTGTTTTATTTTCAGCATTTTGCTCTCCGATGAATTGATTTTGCAAGTTTTTGACTGGGAAATTGCAAAATTTTTTGGTTTTGGTAACTAATCGTTGAAATCTGTGTATTATTTTGCAGCTTTTTGCAGTTCGCGTGCAGTAATTTGCAGCCGATTTGCAGTTATTTGCAGATTTTTGCGGTTTTCGGCTGTAAATATTTGGAAACGCTGTAAATTTATGTTAAAATATGGAATTTGCAATGCTAACTAATTCGGCGGCGAAAAACTTTGCAGTTTTTTGCAGTCTTGGGTTTGCTATGATGAAGCTGCGGGCGCGGTTGAGAAAATCTGCCACTGGCAGATTTTCTCAATAGTCGACGGTCACGCCTGTCGGCGAGACCGCCGACGCGGAGCTCTGCTCCGCACCTCGCTGGGGAAAAACTCTTGTTTTTCCCCAGACCCCTTTAGCGCTTTTTTCTTTTGCCGCTTCGCGGCGTTCTGGGCTTCGCCCAGACCCAGCAAGGGCGCTGCCCTTGCATCCCGCAAGCCTTTTTGAAAAAAGGCTTGACCGAAAAACTTTTTAGCCGCTAACGCGGTGTTTATTAACTAGCTGCTAACAACTATTCGCTAATAACTATCTGCGTAAATTCGCTATCTCGATAATCGCCCGCTCGATGAGCAGCCGCCTATCCGCGCTTGACGAGTTCAGGAGCCGATTTGTCTTGTACAGCACCGCCAGACATTCGCCGAGATAGCGCTCCGAAAGGCTTCCGACCGCGCCGAACACGTTGATTATCATAAAGCTCCTGTTTGGCGGATAGCCGAACGCCTTGACCGTTTCGGACGCGGATCTCCCAGCGAGCTTTCCGAGCTTTGCGTGATACAAAGCCGTAAAATGGCTCGACATCGCACCGAGTATGCTCATGGGGTCGGCGCGCTGAACGAACAGAGCGTCCAGCAGTCTAAGGGCGCTGCCCGTGCGCCCCGCGAAAAGCTCCCTCGCGAGATTGAAAACGTTGCTGTCGATGCGCTTGGGGACGAGGCTTTCGATGTCTTCGGAGGTTATCTCGCCGCTGCCCCTGTACGCGCAGAGCTTCGCGAGCTCGTTGTCGAGCAGGGTGAGGCTGTTGGAGCACTCCCAAGCGAGGTAATCCGCGTTCTCGAACGAGAGCGAGCAGCCCGCCTTTGCGGCTTCGCTCTGCGCCCTGACGGCGACCTTGTTCTGAGGGAGGAACTTCATCTCGCAGGACAAGCCGACCGCCTCGAGAGCCTCGATGAACCTTGTCGTTTTGACGCCGAGCTTTTTCATATCGTATACGATATTTTCCTGCGCGACGATAAGCACGCCCGTTTCGGGGAGGCTGCCGAGCAGCTTGATATACGCCTTGAGCTCGGTTTCGGGCATAGCGGCGGCGTTCAGATCCCTTATCAGCACGCACCTGTGCTCCGAGAAAAACGGCATATTTTCAAGCTGGTCGGAAAGCTCGTCGGCTTTGGGGGCTTCCGAGTACTTCACGAGGTTCATATCGCGGGCTTCCTCGGGAACGGCGAGCGCGGCTATTTTTTCCGCGAAGAAGCGCACAAGATAGCTCTCCTCGCCGTAGAGGAAATACGCCCTCGCGAGCTTTTCCGACTGCAGATCCGCTTTCAGGCGGTTTTCGTTTATCTTCGGCATATCAGACCATGCTTCCGTCAAGCTGCCTGCCGCCAAGGATGTGGAAATGCAGATGGCGAACGCTCTGGCAGCCGTGCTCGCCGACGTTGGACACCACGCGGTAGCCGTCGGTCAAGCCCTCGTTTTTGGCTATCTCGGCGATTTTTGCGAAGATGTGCGCGACTGCGGCACTGTTCTCGGGGGTGAGCTCGTCCACGCCGCCGATATGCTCCTTGGGTATCACGAGAATATGCACGGGCGCTTGGGGGTTTATGTCCCGGAAAGCCAGAATTTTATCGTCCTCGTATACCTTTGTCGAGGGGATCTCCCCCGCGATTATTTTGCAGAACAAACAATCCATAATTCACCTCAAAATTCAGTTTACAGTTGATAGTTGACAGTTATGGTGCCGCCTTGCGGCGGCGATTTAAATGATGCGCGCGCAGCGCGCACCTTAACTGTCAACTGTACAATGTACACTGTCAATTGTCGAGCGCGCTTTGCGCGATCGACAACACGGCGTCCAGAGCGTCCTTTATTTTCGACGCGTCGGGAACGCCCGCCATGGCCTGGTCGGGCTTTCCGCCGCCCTTGCCGCCCGCCGCCGCGGCGACCTCGCGGACTATCGAGCCCGCGTTCGCGCCCTTGGCTACGGCGCTCTTGGAGCACTTGCAGAGGATGTTCGACTTGCCGTCGGCAGTGCCCGCGAGCACCGCGATGAAGCAGTCGTACTTGTCCGCGAGGCTGTCGCCTATCTTGCGCAGACCGTCCGCGTTGGTGCCGTCGAACGCGGCGGCGATGACCTTAACGCCGTTTACGTCCTTTGCGTCGAGGTCGCCGAGACGCGCATTGGCGGCTGCCTGCTGCATGGCTTCTATCTTCCTGTCCCTTTCGCGGAGCTCGCTCATAAGGCTCTCGGCGCGGCGCGGCAGCTCGTCGGGGTCGGGGACCTTGAGCGCGGTGCAGGTCTTGTCGACGATGTTCTTATAATCGTACAGCATGGACAGCACCGCCGTGCCCGTGACTGCCTGAATACGCCTTACGCCGCTCGCGACGGAGCTTTCGGAGACGATTTTGAACAGACCCGCCTCGGAGGAGTTTCTGAGGTGCGTGCCGCCGCAGAACTCCACGGAATAATCGCCGACGTTCACTACGCGGACGGTGTCGCCGTATTTCTCGCCGAACAGCGCCATTGCGCCCTTTTTGCGCGCTTCCTCTATCGGGAGCACTTCGGTGACGACGGGGAGCGCACGCTGGATAGTCCGGTTCACGGCGTTTTCGACCTCGGTGAGCTCCTCGGGGGTCATTGCCTTGAAGTGGCTGAAGTCGAAGCGGCACTGGTACGGGTCGACGTAGGAGCCGCTCTGATGAACGTGCTCGCCGAGAACGTCCCGAAGTGCGCGCTGGAGGATATGGCATGCCGTGTGGTTGCGCTCCGTGGCGTTGCGCACTATTTTGTCGACTTGGCAGGCGACGTCGCTGCCGACTTGGAAAGCGCCGTTTTTCACCGTGCCGAAGCTGATGAACTGCCCGCCGCCGAGCTTTTTCGTATCGCGGATTTCAAGTCTCGCGCCCGAGGTCTTGCCCGATATGACGCCCTTGTCGCCGACCTGACCGCCCATTTCGGCGTAGAAGGGCGTTTTGTCGACGATCACGCCGACCTCGTCGCCCTCGCGGCACTCGGAGACGGTCTCGCCGTCCTTGACGAGCGCGAGTATCTTCGCGTCGCATACGAGCGTATCGTAGCCGACGAACTCGGTCGTGAATTTGTCGAGCTCGGAGTTTTTGGCGTTGTCCCAGCCGCCGCCGAGCTTTTTGTTCTCGCGGGCGGTTTGCTTCTGAATTTTCATGCACTCCGCGAAACCGTCCTCGTCGGCCTCGAAGCCGTTTTCGTGCAGTATCTCCTTGGTGAGGTCGAGCGGGAAACCGTAGGTGTCGTGGAGCTTGAAAACGTCCTCGCCTTTTAGGGTCTTTTCGCCCGACTTTTTCAGCTCCTCTATCATTTCGGAGAGTATCTCCGTGCCTTTGTCTATGGTCTTGGCAAAGCTCTCCTCCTCGGTCTGAATGATTTTTTTGATGTAGGCGCGCTTTTCGGCGAGCTCGGGGTAAGCGCTCAGATTTTCGTCGATGACCGTGTCGCAAACCTCGTACAGGAATGCCTTGTGATAGCCCAACAAACGGCCGTGGCGCGCGGCTCTCCTCAAAAGGCGGCGAAGAACGTAGCCGCGACCCTCGTTGGATGGGAGAATGCCGTCGCCGACCATAAACGTGGTGGAGCGGATGTGGTCGGTGATGACGCGTATGGAGACATCTTTCTGCTCGTCGTCGCGGTAGTTTACTCCGATTATGGAGCAGATTTTGCCCATGATGTTCTTTACGGTGTCGACCTCGAAGAGGTTGTCAACGCCCTGCATTACGCACGCGAGGCGCTCCAAGCCCATGCCCGTGTCGATGTTTTTCGTCGCGAGCTGTGTGTAGTTGCCCTTGCCGTCGTTGTCGAACTGCGTGAAAACGTTGTTCCATATCTCGATGATGCGGTCGCAGTCCTCGGCTTGCTCGAAGCTCTCGAGGGGACCGTATTTCTCGCCGCGGTCGAAGTGTATCTCGGAGCAGGGTCCGCAGGGACCGCTGCCGTGCTCCCAGAAATTATCGGCTTTTCCGAGCTTGATTATCCTGTCGCGCGGAACGCCTATCTCGTTCGCCCAGATGTCGCCCGCCTCGTCGTCCTGCTCGTAGATCGTTACCCAGAGCCTGTCCGCGGGGATCTCGAGGGTCTTGGTGAGGTACTCCCACGCCCAGGCTATCGCCTCGTGCTTGAAATAATCGCCGAAGGAGAAGTTGCCGAGCATTTCAAAATAGGTGCCGTGGCGCGCGGTCTTGCCGACGTTTTCGATGTCGGGCGTGCGTATGCACTTCTGGCAGGTCGTCATTCGGTGACGCGGGGGCTCCTCGATGCCTTGGAAGTACTTTTTCAGCGGCGTCATGCCCGCGTTTATCAACAGTATCGAGTTGTCGTCCGCGGGCGGCACCAGTGGGAAGCTGTTCATGCGCAGGTGTCCCTTGCTCTCGAAAAACGCCAGATAGCTCTCGCGGAGCTCGTTTAATCCCATCCACTTCATAATTTTTCCGTCCTTTGTATTTTTATTTACAGTTATTTCCATTTTGTTCCCGAAATAACACATACATATTATATTATAGCTCATTATCGGCGTAAAGTCAAGGGGTAAAGGAAATAAAAAACTGCCGTAAGGGGTACGGCAGTTTTCTGTTTGTTATGTTGCTTCGCGCATTACTTGAGGATGCGGATCTTGCCGATGAGCGGCAGATCTTTCATCTCGCCGTTTGCGGCGTTGATGATACCCATGATCATAAACACGAACACGGCGATCTCGCAGATCCAGCCCAAAAAGGGAACGATGCCGCAGACGAGGCTCGCGAGCCAGAGCACCAGCCCCTGATTTGCGTGGAACTTTGTAAATTCGGTTTTGCCTGCGAGAAGCCCTACCAGCCACAAGAAGCCTATGTACGACAGTATGCCGAACAGCTTGTCATTTGAATCTTCCATTTGGAAACCCTCCTAAAAATAATCTTGCGGCGCCACTTCCGCATTGCTTTTACTATACCAAAAAAACGCGGTTTTGTCAAGCGGTTAAACGAACATTTGCCGCCTTGGGGAGGCTATTTTGTAACTTTAAACAAATTTTCCGAAAATAATTTTTGCACAATAGTATAATATGTTGTGTCATAAATCCGCTCAGCGCAGGTAGGGATTGTACTTTTTTTCCGTTTCGAGGTCGGTTATCTCGCCGTGTCCGCACAGCAGCCGCCAGCTGCCCTTCAGCGCCTTTATCTTGGCGAGGCTTTCGAGCATTTGTCTGTCGCTGCCCGAATAGCCGTCGGTGCGCCCTATGCTGCCTTGGAAGATGACGTCGCCCGTGAGCGCCGCGCCGTACCGTTCGCAGAACAGCAGACAGCTGCCCGCGGTGTGCCCGGGGGCTGCCATTGCCTTGAACGTGAGCCCGCACACCGAAAACTCCTCGCCGTCCGTGAACACGCGGTCGGGCGTTACGGGCGCGAACGGCGTGCCCTGCATGAACCACGCCCAGCTCTTGTCGGAGCTTTGCAGCATTTCGGAGTCCAAGTCGGGGGCGTAAACGGGCGCGCCCGTTTGCTCCCGAAGCGCGGCGGCTCCGGCGAAGTGGTCGAAGTGCCCGTGGGTGATGATTATCGCGCCGACCTCCATGTCCTCTCTGTCCATTGCCGCAATGACCTCCGCGGAGGAGGCGGGGTCGACGACGACGGCTTTATTGCCGTCCGCGGGGATGATGTAGCAATTTGCCGCCAGCGCGCCGAGCGGAAGCTGCATTATTTTATCCATAGAATACCTCACTTTATTTTTGTGACCTTTGCGCCGCCCTTGGTCTTGTTATAGGAGCTTGTCGCGGAGAACGCCTCGATGAGCGCCGTTTCCATATCGTTCAGGCGCTTTGCCTTGACGGGGACTATGCGGACGTAGGCTTCCTTGCCGTATTTGATGTCCGCGTAGACGTCGCCCTTGCCTTTGCCGTTGAAGTGGTTGTGGACGCGCTGACAGACATTGACCGACTGCCCGACGTAGATGTTCTCCCAGCCGTAAAAGCGCTTGAAGCGCACGGGCTTGTCGAATATCATTATGACGTAGCACCCGGGGAAATCGTTGTACTTATAGCCCGTGCGAGCCTTTTCGTCGATTATCCAGCCGTTCTCAAATTCGGTCCACCGAACAAAGCCGCCGCGGCGTATTTTGCGGCGCAGACGAGCCTGCTTTGCTTTGGGGGTGCTCCGCGCTTTTATCCACAAGAGCGTCAATATAAGCAGAGCGCCGACGAGCAGCCATTGTTCCGTGCTCATATATCACTGCTTGCCCGTTCTGTCTGCGGAGATGACCCCGGGTATCTTTTTCAGCCGCAGCATGACGTTCGAGAGCTGCTCCACGCCCGCTATTTCGATAGTTATCAGCAGGTTGGTGTTGCCGTTTTTCAGGCGGTGCATATTCATTTCGTGCATGGGGATATGGTTCGCGGCTATCGCAGCGGTGATGTCCGCGATGACCGAGGACTTCTGCTCGGCGATGATGTCGATGGTCGCGCGGTAGGTCGTGTCGTCGACGCCCGCCCACGAAGCCTTTATCCAGCGATCCTTGTTTTCCTCGCTGTCCATGTTGTTTATGACGTTGATGCAGTCCATTTTGTGTATGGATACGCCGAAGCCGCGCGTTACAAAGCCGATTATGGGGTCGCCGGGGAGGGGGTTGCAGCACTGCGCGAACTTGACCAGGCAGTTGTCGACGCCCTCGATTATGATGCCCTTGCGGCGGGCGCGGCGGTTGGTCTGCTCGATGTTTTCCTCGCCCGTTTGCAGGACGGCGTTCTGCTCCCGCTCGGCACGGAGCCGGCTCTCCTTGACGCGCTGGACTATCTTCGACATCGATATGCCGCCGTAGCCTATGCTCGCGTACAGGTCGTCGACGGTATCGACGCGCGCGCGCTCGGCTACCGTTTTGAGGAGCTCCTCGTCGAGGGGGATGCCGTTGCGCCTGAACTCGCGCTCGAGCTCTTCCCTGCCGCAGGCGATGTTTTCCTCGCGGCGCTCCTTTTTGAACCACGAGCGTATCTTGCTTTTCGCCTCGGTGGTCTTGGCGATCTCGAGCCAGTTTCTGTTGGGACCGTAGTTCGGGGAGTTGGTGGTGAATATCTCGATGATGTCGCCCGTTTTCACTTGGTAATCGAACTGCACCATGCGCCCGCCGACCTTTGCGCCCGTCATTTTGTTGCCGACCTCGGTGTGTATGGCGTAGGCGAAGTCGATGACGTTCGCGCCGAGCGGCAGCACGAACACGTCGCCCTTGGGGGAGAACACGTATACCTCGTCCTGCGCGAGGTCGTTTTTGATAGCGTCCGCTATCTGCTCGACGTCGTCCGCCTCCTGCTGGCGCTCGAGAAGCTGCCGTATCCAATCGAAGCGCTTTTCGCCCGCGACGCTGCCTTTTAAGCCCGCCTTGTACTTCCAGTGCGCGGCGATGCCGTATTGGGCGGTGTTGTGCATTTCAACGGTGCGTATCTGAACTTCAAAGGGGATGCCCTCCTTGCCGATGACCGTCGTATGCAGCGACTGATAGCGGTTGGGCTTGGGGGTGGCGATGTAATCCTTGAAGCGGTACGGCATGGGGCTGAACAGGTCGTGGATAACGCCGAGGACGTTGTAGCACTCGATGACCGACTGCACGATAATGCGCACGGCGTAGATGTCGTAGATCTCGTCGAACGGCTTGTTTTTGACGTACATTTTCTTGTAAATGCTGAAAATGGACTTTACTCTGCCCTCGATGAGCGGCGCGGGCTCGATGTCGTTGACGCGCCCTCTGATGCGCGAGATTATGGTGTCGATAAAGCTGTCGCGCTCCTGCTTGTGCAGGTCGAGCAGGCGCTCTATCTCCTTGCAGCCGTAGGGGTCGAGATAGCGTATGGCGATGCTTTCCATTTCCTCCTTGACGTCGCTCATACCGAGGCGGTGAGCGATGGGGGCGTAGAAATTCATCGTCTCCAGCGAGGTCTTGCGCTGCTTTTCGGGAGGTCTGGCGTACAGCGTGCGCATATTGTGCAGCCTGTCGGCGAGCTTGATGATGATGACGCGGATGTCCTTGCTCATCGCCATAAGTATCTTGCGGATATTTTCGGCCTGCTGCTCCTCCTTGGTGTTCAGCGGGACCTGACCTATTTTCGTGACGCCGTCCACCATGAGCGCCACGTCCGAGCCGAACTTCTTTTTTATCTCGTCGAGCGTGGTGTCCGTGTCCTCCACCACGTCGTGCAGCAGAGCCGCGCAGAGCGTGTCCGTGTCCATGAGGTAATCCAGCAGAATGGACGCCACGGACAGCGGGTGGGTTATATATTTCTCGCCCGAGGAGCGCATCTGCCCCTCGTGAGCCTCGTCCGCAAGCCGAAAGGCGCGCATTATTTTATCCGTGTCATACGGCTTTTCGCTTGCGGCGATCTTTTGCATTAAATCGTCAATGGTTATGGCGTCCATTTCATTTCACCCCCGAATGGTCTCTTTTGAAAAGCGCTTTTTCAGCTCGGACAGCAGCCCGCTTGCGAAAAGGTCGCGCTTTTCCGTAACGGGCAGTATTTTCGGCGCGCAGTTCTCGTCGAGCTCTATCATTTTGGCCTCGGCGAAAGCGTCCAGCGTAATTCTCAGCTTGCAGTAATTTACGCTGCCGTCGAACGTCGCCAGCTCCTCGGCGGTGCGCTTTCCGCCGCTCTTTTTCACCATTTCGTATATTTTTATGAGCTCCTCGCGGCTCTGCGGGAGAATTCTCGGCTCGAGGTGCTTGTCGCAGTCCTCGCCGCGGCATATCTCCTCGTAGGTGCGCGCGGCGGCGAGGAATTTCCCCTCGGGGAAGCCCGCGGGGCGGTAGTCGACGAGCATGAGCTCCGCGCTTTCTTTGCCGTTGTATTCGTTTATCGAGGCGGTCGCTATCATGTCTATCCTGTCGCCGACGTTGGGCAGAAAGCTGCCGAACGGTATTTTGAACGTTATCACGCGCAGCGTAACGCCGCCCGACTCCGCGTCGAAGGAGGTGTATTTGCCGTCCTTCATGGGGCGCTTTGCCTTTACCGTGCAGTTTTTCAGCAGGATATTCGGCACAGCGTTGCGCTCTCCGAAAGGCTCCAGCTTCGAGAGCAGACGAACATTATCGACGGTCACGGCGGCGCAGGTCGTTTCTATGTCCGCTGTGATGACCGCCGTCGGCATTTTCGGGTGGTTCTCGCGCGCGTATTTGTATATGAGCTCCGTGAGCTCCCCGACCCTGTCCGCGGGCAGCGAAAAGCCCCCCGCTTTCGGGTGTCCGCCGAACGTCGTCAGCGGCGCGGAGCATTCCATTAGCATTTTATGCACGGAAAAGCCCTCGATGCTCCTCACGGAGCCGCGCGCCTCGCCGTTTTCGACGGAGATCATCACGACGGGCTTGTCGTACTTTTCGAGGAGCGACGAGCAGACGATGCCGATAACGCCGCGATGCCAGCCCTCGCCCGCAAGCACTATGACGCGCTGTTTGAGTATCATGGGGTTTTCGGCGAGCTGCTTTTGAACGTCCTCGAGAATCTTGCTTTCCGCGGTCTTGCGATTGTTGTTCAGCAGCTCCGTTTCCTCGGCGAGCCTGCCCGCGGTTTCGGCGTCGTCCTCGCAGAGCAGCAGCCGCGCCGCCTTTTCCGCGTGAGCCATTCTGCCCGCGGCGTTTATCCTCGGGCAAACAGTGAACGCCAAATCGGTGGACGTTATATTATCCGTGCGGCGCCTTGCCGACTTGATAAGCGCCGTAAGCCCCGCGTTCTGCTCGTTTCTTATGTTATCCAGTCCGAGCCGGACTATGTAACGGTTCTCGCCTTTGAGCGGCACGACGTCGCCGACGGTCGCCACCGCCGCGAGGTCGGCGTAGCTCTCCGTGACGAAATCCTCGTCCTCCTCCAGAGCCATAAGCAGCTTCAGGACTACCCCCGCGCCGCACAGGTCCTTGAACGGGGAGGGGTCGTCGGCGCGGTTGGGGTCGACGCAGGCGCCGCACTCGGGAAGGCTCGCGTTGGGCTGGTGGTGGTCGGTTATCAGCAGGTCTATCCCCTTGCTTTTCAGGAACTCCGCTTCCTTGACGGCGGAAATGCCGTTGTCGACAGTGATGACGAGCTGCGTTCCGTTGGCGGCTATCTTTTCGAGAGCGCCGACGCTCATTCCGAAGCCCTCGCTTCTGTCGGGGATATAGAAATCCACGTCCGCGCCCTGCGCTTCGAGATAGCTGTACAGCATTACCGTCGAGCAGACGCCGTCGCAGTCGTAATCCCCGAAAACCGTTATCCGCTTATCCTCGTCGAGGGCGCTGCGCACCATTTCCACAGCCTGCGGCATATCGCTCATCAGCATGGGGTCGGAGAGCCTGTCGCAGCCGAAAAACGCCCGCGCGCCGTCGAGCGTCACGATGCCGCGCCTTATGAGTATCTCCCCGAGGAAATCCCCGAACTCGCTTTTTATCTCGTTGTTTTCCGCCGCGACGACGGTCGGCAGTATCCATTGCTTCATAAACCAAAACGCTCCTTATACGCTGAGCTCCGCTTTTGCGCCGAGCAAGTCCTTATTGCGCTCCAGCAGCGGCTTGACGAACTCCGCGAGGAACTCCGCGGTCTGCTCGGGGGCTCTGCCGACGTAGTTTTCGGGAACGAGCAGCGCTTCTATTTCCTCTTTCGTTATCTTGAACGCGGGGTCGTTGGCAATGCGCTCGGGGAGGTCGTTTTCGCCGCCCTCGCGGACCTGCTGCGCCGCCGCGTGGGAGTGCCGGCGAAGCTCCTCGTGGAGCTCCTGGCGGTTTCCGCCGTTCTCGACGGCTCTCATCATTATATTCTCGGTCGCCATAAAAGGAAGCTTTGCCATAAGGCGGCGCTTTATCATTTCGGGGAACACGACGATGCCGTCGGTGACGTTCATCATTATGTTCAGTATGGCGTCGACCGCGAGAAAGCCCTCGGCAACGGCGACGCGCTTGTTGGCGCTGTCGTCGAGAGTCCTCTCGAACCACTGCGTCCCCGCCGTGAACGCGGGGTTCAGCGAATCTATCATCACGTAGCGCGAGAGCGCGGTTATGCGCTCGCTGCGCATGGGGTTGCGCTTGTACGGCATTGCCGAGGAGCCTATCTGGTTCTTCTCGAACGGCTCCGCCATTTCCTCGAAGTTCTGGAGCAGGCGCAGGTCGTTGCTGAATTTGGAGCAGCTCTGCGCGATGCCCGAAAGCGTTGCCAAAACTTGGCTGTCGACCTTGCGGGAGTAGGTCTGACCGCTTACGGGAACGCACACGGAAAAGCCCATTTCCTCGGCGATAAGCCTTTCGAGCTCCTTTATCTTCGAGCTGTCGCCCTTGAAAAGCTCGACGAACGAAGCCTGCGTGCCCGTCGTGCCCTTTTGCCCGAGGAGCTTCAGGCTGCCGATACGGTACTCGACCTCCTCCAAGTCCATGAGGAGCTCGTTTATCCAGAGCGTGGCGCGCTTGCCGACGGTCGTGGGCTGCGCGGGCTGGAGATGAGTGTACGCGAGGCAGGGCATTGCCTTGTATTCCTCGGCGAATTTCGCGAGGTTGGCGATGACGTTCAGCAGCTTTTTCCTGACGAGCAGCAGAGCGTCGCGCATTATGATTATATCCGTATTGTCGCCGACGTAGCACGAGGTCGCGCCGAGGTGGATTATCCCCGCCGCCTTGGGGCACTGCCGACCGTAGGCGTAGACGTGGCTCATTACGTCGTGGCGGACCTCCTTTTCGCGCTGTTCGGCAACGTCGTAGTTGATGTCGTTGATATGCGCCTCGAGCTCGTCCACCTGTTCTTGAGTAACGGGCAGACCGAGCTTCATCTCCGCGCGCGCGAGTGCGACCCAGAGCCGTCTCCACGTCGTGAACTTCTTGTCCGCGGAAAAGACAAACTGCATTTCGGGGCTTGCGTAGCGCGTGCAGAAGGGGCTTTCGTAGGAATTATAATTTTTTGACATATAAATTCTCCTTAAAATGGCAATTACTCAATATACATTGTAGCACATTTGCCGAATTTATACAAGTAGTTGATTTGACAAAGATTGACGGCGAAACGCAAAAATTTTTATTTTCGGCATTTTTAACAAAATTTTGTTTGAGGATTTGTGCAGTATGCGGGCTGCCTTTATGCTCTTCGGCGCGCTTGACAGGGCGGCGGCAATGTGATATAATGGAAAGGCGGACGCAAACAGCCCGCGGCAGGGAGTGATATTATGGTCGAGAAGATTACAAACGAGCAGCGCGGCAGGCTGCGGTTCAGGCAAAAAATGATGCGCGAGAAGCTGACCGCCATGGAGCTTATGCTCAACGGCAGGGGCGAGAGCTATTTTCCGCTTATAAAAAACGAGGACGGCGCCGTCGACCCCGCGAAGCTGGAGCGCTTCGCGTCGGATATGGTCGACAGCCTGAAGCATTATCTTGAATTGGACGGGGAGCGCCGGCTCTCCGAGGAAAGCGAGCGCATGTACGGGTGCTTCCTGTTCTGCGCGGTGACCTCGCTGCGGCGCAAACGCTCGGGCAGGGACCCGTCCGTATGGGAATTTTATATACCCTCCGTATATCAAGATATTATAGACGTTGCGGACGCGGATATCGAGGACTGCGGCAGCTATGAGGATTTTTTGGCGCTGTGCTATGAGCTGTACCGCGGACAAAAACGCCGTGAATCGGAGATATTTTATCTGAGCAAATTTACGCTTTTCATGGGGGATCAGCCGTTTATCGCGTCGCTGCCTTATGAGGTACGGACAAGGCTTTGCAGGGACTACGCGCGCAAATACGGTATTTCCGAAGAGGAAAATCAACCTTTTCTCGACGAGGCGGACGAGGATTACAGCAACGGATACCTTGCCTATCAGGAGGCGCAGGCGGAGGAATACGAAAGAGAGCACGCGGACGAGGACAGCTCGTGGGTAGACGAATGGTGCGCCGAGGAAGCGGACAAATATTTATCGGAGGCGCGGCGCGCGGACGAGATCGCGGCGTCCGTGGACGAGCTGGGCGAGGAGCTCCCCGAGAACAGCGGGACGCTGGGGCATCTCTCGGGGGAGGAGATAAGGAGAGAGCTGGAGACAAAGGCAGAGCACGATCTTATGGATAAGGTGTTTCCCGAGTGGCACAAAACCGTTATTTGCAGCGACGATATATACAATAATATACTGTATGAGAATTTTACGGCTTTCGCAAAGCTGTTCTTCTCAAGCCCCGACCGCGGAAATTTTTATACGGACGTTGTAAATATGGTGGATACCTATTTATATGAGCACGGTATCTCGGCGTTCTCGCTGAAGAAGAATTACGGCATGGTGAACTACCGCGCCGACCTTATGATACGGCAGCTCAAAAAGGAGATCGAGAGGGGGCGCGGGGAATGACCGTTTTTTCCGGCTCGGAGGAGTTTTACGATAAGATAGCCGAGGACTACCGAGGGCGCGCCGAAAAGAGCTTTCTGTACCGATACCTCAGGGAAAAGAAGGAAACGGGCGCCGTAAGAATATCGCGCGACAGAAGGCTGCTGCTGGAATGGGACGGCGCGGGGCGCGACAAGTATATACTGCTGCGCGGAGCGTATCTCGGCTTCGCAAAGCAGGGGGTGCTTAAAAGGGAGGAATACGCCGAGATATTCCTGAGGCTGAACAGGGGCTCGAAAACGGGCGTAAAGGCGCGCGAGGAATTGTTCGGGAGAGCCCCAGAGGAGGCGCAGAGGGCGCTGGAGGAAAGGCTGCTGCTGAACAGCGCAAGCAACTTTGTCGACAATATACGGCGCAAAAAGAAGCGCGAAAACGCCGATCGGGATACCTATACGGACGACGTCGAGATGCTGGGGGCGTATTACAGATACTTCGGCGGCGGCGACGAGCGGAGCGGCTCGGGAACGGGCGGGCGCGCCGACGATGAATATATCGCGAAATGCGCGGAGCTTTACGACATTATCCGGGCGGATCCCGAAAGGGAGCTGTACAGGGACGCCGTTATTCCGCTGTGGATAGACAGCGTGTCGGGCGCGGGCGTTTATATTCTCGGAAACCGGACGCTTGAAAACGACCGCCCGGGCGTGTGCGTTCTTCGGTTCTTTGATACGGATATGAGCGTGGATATGAACGAATACGGGGACGGAGACGTTTGCGGCGAGACGCTGTTAAACGTGATGATGAGCGTGGACCGCTATGATTCGGTGGAGAGCGCGTTCCGGGATTTTATCGCCAAAGCGGCGAGCGGCGCGTATCTTGCGGATTACTCCCTGCGCAACGGCGACAAGTTTCCCGAGGGCGCGGACGAATGTTTTCGGCAGCTGCTCGAGAACCCGCTTGCGGTCGCTTCGGCTTCGGAAATTATACGCGACAGAGAGAACAGAAGGTACGACGAAATGGAGCGTCGGGGCATTGAGGAAATGAACGGCTCTCCGAGAAAAAAGACTCCGTAAACGTAAAAACACGGTCTCCCGTAAAATTTACGGGAGGCTTTTTGCCTGTGCTATAATGTAAAAGCGGAGGGAAACGAAGCCCTCGAGCTCTTTGAATACGCCGAGATAATGCGCGTTTCAAGGCGATAATTACCAACAACAAACAACAAGGAGGTCGATACAATGACGGTTTTGGACGATTTGATGAGGATATCGAAAAAGGGTTATCTCGATAAAACGGAGGATATAGAGGCGGCTCTCGACGGGGCGCTGAACTACACGTTCGGAGAGATTGACCGCAACAGCCGTTTTCCGATCAATGTTATAATGAACTATATGGGCTTGCAGGCTTCCAAGCCCGGAATGCTGAGACTGCGGGACGCGCTCGGAATCATACGCTGCCGCAACAGGGACGAGGTCTCGTCCGGGCAGGTGCACACCGACATGATGCTGCTTACCCGCCTTTTGCTGAACGCGGGAAGCGGGCTGCCTTGGATAAGGATGCTTACAAGCGTAAGGATAAACAGCCTGTTCAATGTCCTTGCGCAAAAGGGCGGAGACGTTATGCTCATCGTCGGGGCGCGGCGCATGATAAAGCGGCTCGCTTATGAGAACGCCAACTTTCAAATAGAGGAGGACACGACCCTCGGAGAGCTGATGAAAACGCTCAACGGGGAGTTTTCGTCCGTGTGGAACCCAAGCGTGCCTATCGAGAACCATGCGGAGAAAATCACGGGCTGCTGCAGCGTGATCAAGCTGATTTTCGTTGACCTCATAGGCTCGGCGCTTACGCGGGACTTTGACCGCGACGAAGTGATAGAAAGAGTGTGGGCGTTCGATCCCGAGGAGGTCAACGACGACGAGTTTTTCGAGGGGCTTTGCGAGGATATAGAGGAGGTCGAAGAGCCCGAGGAGTGCTGCGAGCCTTTGCCCGACGAAAACGGCTTCGTTATTGAAAACGGCGTTCTGATACGCTACGCGGGCGGCGCAGCGGAGGTGCGTATCCCCGACGGGGTAAGCGAGATAGGCGCCGGGGCGTTCTTCGATAACGATAGCATTGAAAGCGTATATATTCCCGACAGCGTTGAGGTCATCGGCGAAAAAGCTTTTCGGGACTGCGATAATCTGCGGAAGGTGAGAATGCCGCAGAGACTTCGTGTGATAGGCTTGCAGGCGTTTACTTGGTGCAAGGCTCTTTCGGCGGTATTTATCGCGAAAACCGTGACCCGTATCGGCGCGGGAGCGTTTTGCGAATGCAGCCTGCGCAAGGCTTTCGTTCCGGAGGGAGTAAGAGAATTCGGCGAGGCCGTGTTTGCGGGAAACCCGTATGTAAGGGTGTATTACAACGGGCGTTGGTACGAGGCGGACAGCCTGAACGCTCTGGAGACCGCCCTCGAAACGGTTTGCGGAGAGCTTGAGCCGTGTCCGTTCTGAGACGGAGGCGGGGATTTTTCGGGCGGAGCGCCTTGACATAAAAAGCGTTTTGTGTTATAATATTATATTGTAAAGAATTTGACCGCCGGTAAACACCGAAAGGACCTCGCCTATGGTAACGACAATTTTGGACATTACGGAAACGGCTGCGATAGCGGTAAGCGGATTTTTGATCAAGGAGTACCTGTTTCTGGAGCCGAATATGGAGCCGAAAAAGCAGCGGCTCTTTTATCTCGCGTGCCTCGTTCTGGCGGGGGTCGCTTTGCCGACGCTCGGAAAGGGCGCCGCAACGGTCGCGGTGCTGGCAATGATAGGGCTGAACATCTGCCTTGCGCGCAAAAAGCATAAGCTGCGCGGATTGCTGATGATGATACCGATACCCGGCATCATCAACGGCATCTTTATTCCGCTGATAATCGTTCCGTACCTGTTCGGGATGTCGGAGACCGCGGCGCAGATATATCAGTTCGCGCTTTACGCGGTTTTTGCGGGAGCTCTCGCGCTTTTTTACTTCAAAGGGAAAAACTGGCGCAGGTGGTTCCATGAGAGCATACAATACCGCGGCTTGAGAAAGTCGGAGCTCAGCCTGCTGTGGGCGGTCGGGATAATCATGCTGGTCTTTTCGGAATACATTACCATTCAGGTCGCGGCGGACAACGGCGGCTCGCAGACAAACGAGGGCTTGGCGTCGTTCACGTCGTTTATAGGGATAGCCGCTATTTCGGCGCTGATAATGACGATAACGATAATCGTGCTGATAATGCAGGGCAACAAGCGCTCATTTTACCACGAGCGCGTCTCTCATATGCAGTCGGGAATGATAGCGTTTATGGCGGAGGTCGTGGAAAGCCGCGACGACAACACGGGCGGTCACATACGGCGCACCGCCGAGTACGTCGAATGCATCGCGCGGGAGCTGAAGCGGCGCGGCGCTTACGCCGATATTCTCACGGAGCAGTATCTTAACGATATTGTGGTGGCGGCTCCGCTGCACGACATCGGCAAGATACATATCCCCGACGCCGTTCTGAACAAGGCGGGGCGGCTTACGGACGAGGAGTTCGCGATTATGAAAACGCACACAACGGCGGGGGAAAAGCTCCTGATAAACGCGAAGAAAGAGATCGGCGATTCCGATTACCTCAGCATCGCGACGGAAATGGCGGCGTATCACCACGAATGGTGGAACGGCAAGGGCTACCCCTACGGGATAAGCGGCGAGGAAATACCGCTCTGCGCGCGGATAATGGCGGTCGCGGACGTTTACGACGCGCTAGTCTCCAAGCGCTGCTACAAAAGCGCAATGCCCGTCGAAAAAGCCCAAGCGATAATCCGCGAGGAGTCGGGCACGCACTTCGACCCCGAGGTGGTGGACGCGTTTTTCAATTCGGAGATAACAAGGTCCTCCAAACAATGACCCAAACCGTTGTGCAAAATACCCAAAAAAATTCAACGCATTTGTGCAAAAGCAGTATAAAATCCCACTTGAAAAAAATGTCGAAATATAGTAAAATATACTATGGGGAAAGGAGCGCGACCGTAGGGGAATTGCGGTTTCGTTCCGTAAAACAGCATTCTTGGAGGATTTGGGAATGAAATTGAAAACTGTTTTGGCGGCGCTCGCTGCGTTCGCCACTGTTTCAGCTGTGTCCGTCTGCGGATTTGCGGCTACCGAGAGCGGAGAGATGACTCCCGCGCCCGAGGCTGCGGCAGCGACGGGCGAAAACCCCGAAACGGGTGTTGAGGGCGTTGCCGCCTTTGCGGGAGCTATTGCGCTTTCGGGCGCGGCTATCGTTATCTCACGCAAGAGAAACTAAAAAACAGATGAACCGCCCGGCGTCTTGCCGTGCGGTTCATTCTATAATGTGAAAACAGTGTAACTTCAAGGGGGAAATTATGACAAACAAATCTATCCGCGCCGCCTCGGCAGCGCTCTGCGCGGCGCTGCTCCTCGTTACCGCCGCCGACAGCAAAACGGCAGCCTCGTCGAGCATAGCCGCTCTCGAGGACGAGATCGCGAAACGGCGCGAGGAGAACGACAAGCGCCGCGAAGAGATAGAGAGCCTAGGCGGCGGCATAGCCGACAACGAGCGCCTTATGGAGCTCGTCACGGAGCAGATAGACGGCGTAAACGCGGAGCTCGCGAAATACCGCGAGCTGATAAAGGCAAAGGAAGCCGCGATCGACGCTAAATTTCCGGAGATAGACGCCGTCGAAAGGTCCATACTCGCCAAGGAAAACGAGACAGCGGAGAAAACCGCCGAGGTCGCCGAGCTTAGCGCCGCAAATCAAGAGAACCTCAAACGCTTCGCGAAGCTCGCGCGCGCCATGTACATAAACGACCCCTCGGACAAGCTCCCCGTGCTGAACGGCTCGGCGGATTGGTACGACTATTTCATGTATTCGACGGTAGTTGAAAATATAGGCAAGCAAAGCTATGATTTTATGCGGGAGCTCACCTCCTCGATAGTCGAGCAGGAGCGCCTTATCGGCGAGCTCAACGCGGAGATAGCGGCTCTCGAGATTTCCCGTCTGGCTCTGGAGAGCGAAAAAGCGGAGTTCACCCGTCAAATGGACGAGCTCAGCGGGGAGCGCACGGAGCTCGAAGCTGCCGCGAATGAAAAGCTCGATTATCTGTACTCCCTGACTGCCGAAAACGAGGAGCTGCAAAACAGGATAGACGGCCTGGAGTCGGACATCGCCGCGAACAACGCCGCCCTCGAGGAGCTCAGCAGGGAGCTCGAGGAGTGTATCCGCGCCGAGCAGCTCGCAAATCCCGACCGCCCCGAATACGGCGGCGACCTCCTCTGGCCGCTCGAGGACAGGTTCGGCTATATATCCTGCCCGTTCGGCTACGACGCGGATATGGACAGAATGCACAAGGGCATCGACGTCGGCGACGCGGGAATAAAGGGCACGAGCATCTACGCCGCGCAGTCGGGGACGGTCACGACGGTCGTCGAGGGCTGCGGACACAACTACGGAAAAGGCTGGAGCTGCGGCTGCGGAGGAGGCTACGGGAATTACATCGTCATCGACCACGGCGGCGGGCTCGCGACGCTGTACGCGCACTGCGGCTCGATAAGCGTGTACGAGGGGCAGGAGGTCGGCAGGGGCGACGCGATAGGCACGGTCGGCTCAACGGGCTGGTCGCTCGGCTTTCATCTGCACTTCGAGGTCCGCGAGTACGGCACTCCCGTAAATCCGTTCAATTATGTATAATAACTAACGTGAGGAATATACAATGGCAAAGATAACTCTTGACTGGAACAAATACATCGAAACGTCTCGGAGAGCCGTCTCGGAGGGCATAGTGCTGCTGGAGAACAACGGCGCTCTGCCGCTGCGAAAGGACGAGAACCTCGCGGTTTTCGGGCGTATTCAGGAGCATTATTACAAGAGCGGCACGGGCTCGGGCGGCATGGTGAACGTCGACAAGGTGTGGAGCATCCCCGAGGGGCTTATCGAGTGCGGGATAGAGCTTAACGAGGAGCTCCGCGCGGAGTATGACGCTTGGGAAAAATCGCACCCCTACGACCAAGGAGTCGGCTGGGGCGGCGAGCCGTGGTCGCAGGAGGAAATGCCGCTCTCCGACGAGCTTGCGGCGCGCGCCGCTGAAAAATCCCCCGCCGCGCTCTGCATTATCGGCAGAACGGCGGGCGAGGAGCAGGATCAGACCGAGACGGAGGGCTCCTACCGCCTCACCGCGACGGAGCTCGATATGCTCAAAAAGGTGCGCGCGCATTTCAAGAAAATGACCGTGCTGCTGAACGTGGGCGCTGTCGTCGATATGAGCTTTGTGAGCGACGTTAAGCCCGACGCGGTGCTGTACGCTTGGCAGGGCGGAATGGTCGGCGGTCTCGGGACGGCGGACGTGCTCACGGGAAAGGTCTCGCCGAGCGGAAAGCTGTCCGACACGATAGCGAAAAGCGTTGCCGATTATCCGTCGGCGGCGCATTTCGGCAGCCCCGAGCGCGAGTTCTACTGCGAGGACGTGTACGTCGGCTACCGCTATTTCGAGACGTTCGCCAAGGACAAGGTGCTGTACCCGTTCGGGTTCGGGCTTTCGTACACGAAATTCGAGCTGTCGTCCAAGGGCGAGGGGCGAGACGGGCTTATCGCGCTCGACGTTACCGTAAAGAACGTCGGCAGCCGCGCGGGCAAGGAGGTCGTTCAGATATACTTCCAAGCGCCGCAGGGCAAGCTTGGGCAGCCCGTTCGGCAGCTCTGCGCGTTCGGGAAAACAAAGGAGCTCGCCCCCGCCGAGGAGCAGACGCTGCGCTTCGAGACAGCGCTCGACGACCTCGCGAGCTACGACGACAGCGGCGTTACGGGCAGCAAGTCCTGCTATGTCCGCGAGGAGGGAACGTACACGCTTTACGTCGGTACGGACGTGCGCTCCGCGGAGTATGCCTACGGGTTCATTCAAGAAGAGGGAACCGCCGTCGTAAAGCGCCTCGGCGAGGCTCTCGCGCCCGTTCTCCCGTTCGAGAGGATAAAGCCCGTATGCGTCGACGGCGAATTTACGTTGGGAACGGAGAGCGTTCCCACGGCGACCATTGATATGAACAAACGCCGCGCGGAAAATCTCCCTCGGGAGCTGCCGCAGACGGGCGACAGGGGAATAAAGCTCGCGGACGTTGCCGACGGAAGGCGAACCATGGACGAGTTTATCGCGCAGCTCTCGGACGGCGACCTCTCCTGCATAATCCGCGGCGAGGGCATGGGCAGCCCCAAGGTAACTCCGGGCACCGCGGCGGCTTTCGGCGGCGTTACGGACGCTCTCGCGGGCTTCGGCATACCCGCAGGCTGCTGCGACGACGGTCCCTCGGGAATGAGGCTGGACTGCGGCACAAAGGCGTTCAGTCTGCCGAACGGCACTCTTCTCGCCTGCACGTTCAACACGGAGCTCGCCGAGGAGCTGTACGCGCTGGCAGGCTTGGAGATCGCCGCAAACAACGTCGATTGCTTGCTCGGTCCCGGAATGAATATCCACCGCCACCCGCTGAACGGGCGCAATTTCGAGTACTTCAGCGAGGACCCGCTGCTCACGGGAAAGCTCGCCGCGGCGCAGCTCCGCGGACTGCACAGCGCGGGCGTTACGGGCACTGTCAAGCATTTCGCGGGCAACAACCAAGAAACGGGGCGGCATACTATCGACTCCGTCGTCTCCGAGAGAGCGCTCCGCGAGATATACCTCAAGGGCTTTGAGATCGCGGTAAAAGAGGGAAAAGCGACCACCGTCATGACGACCTACGGCTCTCTGAACGGCTTGTGGACGGCGGGCAGCTATGACCTCTGCACGACGATACTCCGCGGCGAGTGGGGCTTCGGGGGCTTCGTAATGACCGACTGGTGGAGCGTCATAAACGACCGCGGAGAGCCGCCGCGCGGAAACAATTTCGCGGCAATGGCAAGGGCGCAGAACGACGTTTATATGGTGTGCGCGGATTCGTCCCGAAACCTCACGGGCGACAACACGCTGTCCTCGCTGGAAGCGGGAACGCTCACGCGCGGAGAGCTCCAACGAAACGCCGCGAACGTCTGCCGTATGCTTCTCGGCAGCCGCGCAATGGCGCGCCTGCGCGGAACGGCTCCCGAGATAGAGATAATCGACCGCCCCTACGAGGACGACGGTTACGACGCCGAGGACGTAACGTTTTATCCGACGAAAAACGGCGGGCTCGTCCTGCCGCTCGATGGAATATGCACCGACAATGGATCTTCGTATGTTTTCGCGCTGGACGTCGACATCCCGGGCAAATACGAGGTCACGCTTTCGGCAAAGTCGGAGCTCAGCGCGACGGCGCAGATCCCCGTCACGCTGTTCACGACAGGCTTTCCGTCGGCAGTGTTCACGTTCAACGGCACAAACGGCGCATGGAGCGAAATATCGCACCCCGCCAATATGTACTCGCGCTTTTTGGTGTGCAGGCTGTATTTCGGCGGCAGCGGACTGTCGCTCAAGGAAATGCGCTTAAAGCTCAAAGAACGCGCGGAATAAAAGCAAGCGGCTTCAGGAGCCTTCCGAAGCCGCGTTTTTATGTCACTCAATCGCCCTCGATAGCGTGATAGCCAGAATATCCTCCGAGGCGGGGTTTTTCATGTAGTAGTTGGTGGTCTCCACGCGGCGGTAAACGCCGTCGTCGCCGAGCTGGCGCGTAACGACCGCCCGCTCGCGCTGCCCGTTTTCATACGCGGTTATCTGGTCTTGCACGTCAAACGTGTCGGAGAACAGCTGCTTGTCCTCGGGGTGCATCGTGGAAGCGCCGTGCACGATAAGCTCCGTATACACGCCCGTCGACGGACAGGAGCGTGTCGAAAACTGCTCGTATGCCATCATATAAAAGCTGTTGCGGCTTAGGTTGCTGAGAATAACGAGCGGATACCGCTTGAACACCGCGTTCAGCAAAAGCTGCGTCGCGCTCGCGGGCGGCAGCGTAAGCAGTATATCCTCTGTCTCGGGCATATCGGCAGCGTTTTTCAGCGCCTCGCGGAAGTCCTCCTCGGGCATGGGCTTCGCGAACAGAAAGCCCTGTATCAGCTCGCAGCCGCAGGTGCGCAGAAATCCGAGCTGCTCCTTTGTCTCGACGCCCTCCGCGACGGTCGTCATCTTCAGGCGGTGCGCGAAATCGAAGATGCTCTCGAGCACTATGCGCTCCTTTTCGTCCTCGCAGTTGCCGCTCAGCAGCGATTTGTCTATCTTCAACACCGACGCGGGCACGTCCTTTACGAAATTCAGCGAGGACAAGCCGCTGCCGAAATCGTCAATCGAAATCTCAAAGCCCGCGTCGTTTATGCTGCGGACGAATTGTATTATATCCGCGCCGTCGAACGCCAGCGCCGATTCGGTAATCTCGACCTCGATGAGCTTTCTGGGAACGCCGTACCCGTCGACGGTCTCCGCGAGGCGCTCGGCGAATTTCGGCTCCTTGGCGTGAAAGCGCGAGAAATTGACCGAGACGGTCACGACGTGCCGCCCCGCCTTCAGCTCCCCCGCGAGGAACGCGCAGGTCTCGCGGAGCATATACCAGTCGAGCGCGGTAATGAGCCCGAGCTCCTCCAGCAGCGGAATGAACATGCCCGGGGATATCATCACGCCGTCCGACATCCTCCACCGCGCGAGCGCCTCCGCGCCCTGCACCTTGCCGTTTACCGCGTTGTGCTTCGGCTGATAGTAGACCTTAATCTCCTTGTTTTCGAGCGCCTTTTCGATAAGCCCGCCGATGTTGTCCTTGGTAATGTCAATGTTCATGGGTATACCTCCTAATATTTTTTTATTTAATTTGCATAAAAACTTTTCGCTTTTTCGGGTTTCCAAAGGGCGGAGCCCTTTGGCGCGGGGGTTGGGGGCGGAGCCCCCGCCCCCCCTCCCCTCGGAGAGGGTTTATATTCTTAATTATAGCATATTATAAAGATTTATTGTTATCCAAAAACGATTTTCGTCAATTTGAACATAAAACGCCGTGAAAATTTGTTACATATATATTCGGCGTGTAACCGTTTTCAGCACTTGTATTTTTCGCTTATTTGTTGTATACTTAAAGTGGATAAAAATTATTATAACCGAAAGGACGGTCTATTTATGAAATTCGGTCATTTTGACGACAGCGCCAAGGAGTACGTCATCACGTCTCCGCGCACACCCTATCCGTGGATAAACTACCTCGGAACGCAGGGCTTCTTCTCGCTCATCTCCAACACGGCGGGAGGCTACAGCTTCTACAAGGACGCGCGTCTGCGCCGCATAACGCGCTACCGCTACAACAACGTCCCCGTTGATATGGGCGGGCGCTACTTCTACCTCAAGGACGGCGATACCGTGTGGAACCCCGGCTGGTCCCCCGTAAAAACGGAGCTCGACGAATACGAGTGCCGCCACGGTCTCGGCTACACGATAATCACGGGCAAGAAGAACGGCGTTAAGGCAAGCGTCAAATTCTTCGTGCCGCAGGATTTCAACGGCGAGATACAGAAGGTCACGATAACCAACGAGAGCGGCGAGAAGAAGTCGCTGAAGCTCACGAGCTTCCTCGAGTGGTGCCTTTGGGACGCAAACGACGACACCACCAACTTCCAGAGAAACTACAACACGGGCGAGGTCGAAATAGTCGGCTCCACCATTTACCACAAGACCGAATACAAGGAGCGCCGCGACCATTTCGCGTTCTACACGGTAAACGTTCCCGTGCAGGGCTTCGACACCGACCGCGAGAGCTTCCTCGGGCTGTACAACGGCTTCGAGCGCCCCGACGCGGTGTTCGAGGGCAAGCCGCACAATTCCGTCGCGGAGGGCTGGTCGCCCGTCGCCTCGCATTATATCGAGCTGGAGCTCGCCCCCGGCGAGAGCAAGGAGCTCGTGTTCTGCCTCGGCTACGTCGAGATGCCCGCCGACGAAAAATTCGACAAGAGCGGCAATTACGACGGCATAATCGCCTCCTACACGGTCGACGGAAACGGCAATAAGAAGCCGCTCGGCAACGTCATCAACAAGAAAAAGGCGCTTGAGATGATAGACCTCTGCAACACTCCCGAAAAGGCGGACAAGCTCTTCGAGAGCCTTAAAAACTACTGGGATAAGCTCCTCACGCAGTACACGGTCGACTCCCCCGACGAAAAGGTCAACCGCATGGTCAACATCTGGAACCAGTATCAGTGCATGGTAACGTTCAATATGTCGCGCTCGGCGTCTTATTTCGAGAGCGGCATCGGCAGAGGAATGGGCTTCCGCGACAGCAACCAAGACCTGCTCGGCTTCGTTCATCAGATACCCGAGAGAGCGCGCGAGCGCCTTATCGACCTCGCGGCGACCATGCTCGAAGACGGCGGCGCTTACCACCAGTATCAGCCGCTCACGAAAATGGGCAACCACGAGCTCGGCTCGAACTTCAACGACGACCCGCTCTGGATGATCTTGGCAGTCGCGCAGTACGTCAAGGAAACGGGCGACGTCTCCATCCTCGACGAGAAAGTCCCCTACGAAAACAAGGCGGAGCTCGCCGACACCATGCTCGACCACTGCAAGCGCGCGTTCAACCACGTCTGCACCAAAATCGGTCCGCACGGTCTGCCGCTTTCGGGGCGCGCCGACTGGAACGACTGCCTGAACCTCTCCTGTTTCTCCGACAAGCCCGGCGAGAGCTTCCAGACCTACAACAACAAGGAGATCTTCCCGAACCCGCCGTTCTATTCGCAGAACGCCGAGTCCGTCATGATAGCGGGAATGTTCTGCTTTATCGGTCCCGAGTACCCCGCGATGTGCCGTCTTAAGGGCGACGAGACCGAGGCTAAGCGCGCCGAAGCCGAGATAGAGAAAATGCGCAAGGCCACCCTCGAAAAGGGCTACGACGGCGAGTGGTTCCTCCGCGCCTACGACCACAACGGAAACAAGGTCGGCTCCAAGGAGTGCGACGAGGGCAAGATATTCATCGAGCCGCAGGGCTGGTGCGTTCTCGCGGGTCTCGGCAAGGACAAGGGCTGCGACATCAAGACGCTCGAAAGCGTCGACAAGTACCTCAACAGCAAGCACGGGCTTGTGCTTAACAACCCCGCGTTCACTACCTATAAGATAGAGTACGGCGAAATTTCCACCTACCCGGGCGGCTACAAGGAAAACGCGGGCGTGTTCTGCCACAACAACGCGTGGATAATCTGCGCGGAGGCTGCCGTCGGGCACGGCGACAAGGCGTTCGAGTATTACAGCAAGATAGCCCCCGCGTTCCGCGAGGAAATGAGCGACCTGCACCGCACCGAGCCGTATGTATACGCGCAGATGATAGCGGGCAAGGACGGCAAGCGCCACGGCGAGGCAAAGAACTCGTGGCTGACGGGCACGGCTGCTTGGAACTTCGTCGCGATCTCGCAGTATATCCTCGGCGTAAAGCCGCAGTACGACGGGCTGAAGATAGACCCCTCCATTCCCCGCGAGTGGGACGGTCTCAAGCTCTCCCGCCAGTTCAGGGGAGCGACCTACAAAATCAACGTCTCCAACCCGAACCACGTCTGCTCGGGCGTAAAGTCCATGACGGTCGACGGCAAGCCCGTTGACGGAAACGTCATCCCCGCGTTCGACGGCGGCGAGCACACCGTTGAGGTGGTTCTCGGCTGATAAAGCGAATATAAACACAACAAAGGAGCGGCGATGTGCCGCTCCTTTTCGTGTTACTCGTTTATGAAGATATTCTCCGTACAGTCCTTCGTCTGCACGAGACCGTTTCGGCTGCCGTAAGCCAGCGCCTCCCCCGCGAGGAATCTGACGTTCAGCTCGGTGTCCTCGATATAGACCTCGCCGTCGCCGTACATATCGCCGATACCGTTCACCAGACCGCCCTCGCACCGCATATCGACGGAGCAGTCGCTTACGCGGCAGTTCAGATTTCCCTTATGCGTCCCAATGCAGTTTATCGTGCGCCCGTTCGCGCCGCAGTTGACGGTGCCGCTGCGCATCATTATCCTGCCCGAGCCGTTTTCGAGCGTCCCTATGCAGGCGGTGTTTATGCCGCTCACCTTTATATCCAAAAAGAAATTCTTCATTTGCAGGTCGACCGCGCCGCCAATCGAGCCAATGCCCACGGAATCGGGCGAGTTAATGGAGACCGTGCATTTGCAGTTCTCGAAATCGACGAGACTCCCGCCCTCGGAAATACCGATCGCCGTGCATTTTCTCCCCGAGCAGATAACGGTCGTGTCCCCGCCGATGAACCGTATAACGTTGGCGCGCTCGTTCTTGCCGCCTCCGACGGCAGTCACAAGGTCGCCGTTCGCCTCGATATACACCTTTCCCTCCGTCGAGATCACGATGTTCCCGGGGTTCTCCTTGCTGTCCGTACCGATAGCGTAGCAGTCCGCCCTGTTGGAAATAACGCGCAGGTCGCCTTTCCCCGTAAAATTCACGGAGGAGGATTGAGGAACGTAAACTCCCTTTCCGTCGAACTCGTTTTTCCCGACCAGCTCTATCTCCGCCTCGGAATTGACGCCCAGCATTATCGAGGGCGCGTCCTTGTCGGTCTTTACGCGCACGTTGTCGAGGACTATCCTCGTTTTCAGCCCGTCCTTGATAACGAACAGCGTATCGAGCAGAATGTCCGTCCGCCCTTTGAGAGTAACGTTCTCCGTCTCCACGAATACCGAGCTGTAATTGTCCGCTTTCAGCATGCACAAATCGACCGTCTCGCCCTCCGCGGGGTGATAAGCGCGGGAGATGTTCCCCGAGCCCTCGAGGTTGATATTCTCAATATCGCGCACTACGCTCTCCGAAATCTCCAGCAGCATAACGGGCTTCGGCTTCGAGGTATAGAACCCCTGTATAAGGTCGGCGCCCAGCAGTATCATCGTCTGCAGCTCCTCGTAGGTCTCAACGCCCTCCGCGAGCGCCTGATAGCCGTTCTCATGGATAAACTCGATGATCCCCGAAACGAGCTTTCGTATCTTCGGCTTCGTGTGTATCCCCTCGATAAGCGCGCGGTCAATCTTCACATAGTCGGGATTATAGCGTATAAGGTTCGAGGTATTCGAGTAGCCCGTCCCGTAGTCGTCAACCGCGAGCTTTATATTGCAGCGCCCCATTCTCTCGTGGATAGCCTCCAGCTGCGCGTCGTCGATCTCGGTCTGCTCGGTAAACTCGATGACCATTTTCTCCATAAGCTCGCCGTATTCCTCCTCCAGCTTATGCCAGTCCTCGTCGGCAAGCATATGCGCCGTAATGGAATTTACGAACAGCTTTCGGTTTTTCAGCAGGTCCTGATGCTTTCCGATAATGTCAAGCGAGTTTCTCATGGTCGCCTTTTCAATATCGTAAAGCCTCCGCGCCCTCTCCGCGCAGTCGAGTATCTCCATAGGGTACATCCCGATGCTGCTCTCGCTGCGCATAAGCATCTCATACGCGACTATCTCGCCGTTGTAGGCGCTCACGATAGGCTGAAAATGATATGTAAACAAATTTTCGTTGATAAGCCGCAAAAAACGGCTCATCTTCTCAAATTCGCTCTTGTTGCTCTCGTATTTCTCCACGGAATATCCGACAACGCCCCCCGTGCCGTTCAGATTGGCCTCGTACAGCGCGAATTCCGCGGTGCTCATTCTTTTCGCGAGCGGCGCGGCGCTCTCTCCGATGCCCGCCGAGAACGTCAGCCTCCTGTCCGCCGAAAAGCCGTCCTCCGTCCCGCTCTCGACAACGCTCCTCAGCTCCTCGAGATACTCCACGCCCGTCCCGACAAAATTCGGAATGTACAGCCAGAAGCGGTTCGCCGAATGAACCGAGGTCAGCGTGCCCTTCGGCGAGTGATTTATCATCGCCGTAAGCGCGTCGAAGATCTGATATTTCGTCGGCTCGCGCTCTCCCCTCGTCTCAAACTCTATAAGCGCCAGAAGCGACGGAGCCGTGCTCTGCGAGATCTCCAGCACCAGCCGCGAGTTCTCGCATACGGGCAGTATCGACTTGCGCTGCCACTCGTGATAATCCTCGCTGCGCTTTAAAATGCCCGCCGTAAGGTTGTTGTCGTTGTACGAGACCATCTGCGCGGAAAGCTGCGTGCCGTTTTCAAAATGCTCGGGCAGCTTGTTTATAAACGCAAGCATCGTCTCGTAATCGGGCACCTCGTCCATGCCGCTCAGTGCGCGGGCGTTCCCGTCAAGGAACACCTGACGGGTCTCGTGGCTTATAAGGAAGCCGCCTATCTCGGGGCAGAACTCGATTATCTTCGGCCAAGCCTCGCCGAATATCTCCTTCCAGCCCATATTGTCAAAACCCGCCACAGCCTGTCATCTCCCTTGACCTTGATTTCTCGTGCAATTCTTTGATTTACACTCATACAATATACATTATACAATATTTTTCATCAAAAGTCAATAGATTTTGCTGTTTTGTACAAAAATATTCGTCACTTTACCGCGATCGCTATCCTGCTGCTTCCGCCCGCGCCGTCGCGGGACACGATTATCTTGCGGTCTATCTCGTTTTTCATCTCCGCGACGTGGGATATAACGCCGATAAGGCGCTCTCCGTCGGACAGCCCCTCCAGCGCCGCCATCGCCTGCCGCAGCGTCTTGTCGTCAAGCGAGCCGAAGCCCTCGTCGATAAACATCGATTCCAGCCTTATCCCGCCCGCCGTGCTCCGCACCTCATCCGAAAGCCCCAGCGCCAGCGCCAGCGACGCAATGAACGACTCCCCGCCCGAAAGCGAAGAAACGGGTCTCTCCGACATATTGATATTATCGATAACGTTAAGCTCCAGCCCCGTCTTGCTGATCCTGTTTTTAGCCTCCTCGGGGCGCTTGAAAAGATACCGCCCTCCCGAAAATTTCCTCAGATGCTCGTTCGCGTGCCCGATCACCCTCTCAAAATAATACGACTGCACAAACGTCTCCAGGTCGAATTTCTCCGCCCCGCTCAGTCTCCCCGTAACGGTTCTGCAAAGCGCCTCCGCGTTTTCCGCGCGCCTTTTCAGCGCGGGATATTCGTCAACAAGCGCGGAAATATCGTTCAGCACGCCCCCGTTGACGACCTCCCTCGCGGAAGCCTCGCCGCGCTCCGCCTCCAACGCCCTTTTCCTTTCGGCAAGCTCCGCGGCTCGCGCCGCTATCCCCTCAACGTCGAGCTCTCCGTACCCCGCGATCTTTTCCTCCAGCGCCCCGATAGAGCCCTCCAGCCATTTGATATCCCCATCTCGGGCGCGAACCCCCGCGTCCGCGTCGGCATACGCCTTTTTCAGCTCCTCAATGCGCCCGTTCAGCCTGCCGATCTCGGCTCGCGCCTCGTCCTCCCCGCCGAACTCGAGGTCCCTTTTCAGCGCCGCGCAAACGTCGCTCTTCGCCCTTGCCTCGCCCTCCAGACGGTCGATCTCGGTCTGCGTTTCGCGTATCTTTTTCGAGAGCCCGTCGCGCTCTCCCGTCTTTTCGGGAATAAGCGCGCAAAGCTCCCGTCTGCGCCTTACGCCGTCCTCGCCGCGCTTCAGCTCCGCGGCTTTTTTCTCAATATCGGCGTCGATCTCCGAAAGCCTTTCAAGCGCCGCCCTTTCGGCATTTTCAATCGCGAAGCCCCCCGAAACGCTCTCCATTACGTATTCGCAACTTTTCCTTGCCCCCTCCGCCGCCGCAGCAAGCTCCGAAGCGCGTTCCCGAGCCTCGTCGGCATTTTCAATCGCGAAGCCCCCCAGAAGCTCGGAGACTTTCCCCGAAACGCTCTCCATTACATATTCGCGGCTTTTTCTCGCGCCCTCCGCCGCCGTGAGCTCCGAAGCGCGTTCCCGAGCCCCGTCGGCATTTTCAATCGCACAGCCCCCCAGAAGCTCGGAGACCTTCCCCGAAACGCTCTCCAACACGTATTCGCGCCTTTCCCTCGCGCCCTCCGCCGCCGCGGCAAGCTCCGAAGCTCGTCCCCGAGCCCCCTCGGCATTTTCGATCGCTCTCTCCCCCAAAAGCCCCGAGACCTTCCCCGAAACGCTCTCCAGCACGTATTCGCGCCTTTCCCTCGCGCCCTCCGCCGCCGCGGCAAGCCCCGAAGCTCGTCCCCGAGCCCCCTCGGCAGCCTTGACGGCAGCCTCGACCTCCTCCTCGGACGGCGCGGAAGCGGGCTTTCGCGCGCGGTGAGGGTTCTCCTCGTACACCATGCCGCACACGGGGCAGCGCTCCCCGGCGACGAGCCCCTCCGCGAGAATACCCGCGCGGTTGTCGTTAAAAGCGGTCTGCTTTTCGGCAGCCGCCCCCCCGAGAGCGTTCGCCTCGTCCCGCGCCGCCGTGTACTTTTCCAGAGCGTTTTTCAGCTCCGCGTCCCGCTTCCGCAGCTCGCCGAGCTCCCCCAGAAGCTCCCCCAGCGCGCTCTTCCGCCTGTTGAGCTCCCCAACGGCATTGCGCAGCTCGGCAGCGTCCGCCCCCGCGTTCTCAAGCGAAGCATTCTCCGCGGCGAGCCGCTCCAGCTCCTCCGAAAGCGCCCTTTCCCTCGGAACGTCTGCGTCTCTTTCGGCAGCCAGCCTCCGCGCCCTCTCCGAAAGCTCCCCGGCAGCCTTTTTCGCCCCGTCGTATTCGGCGTACTTCCCGAGCGAGCTCTCTATCGTCGCCGCCCTCGCGCTCAAAGCCCTCTCGCCCGTTTTGCCGTCCAAAAGCCGCTCCTGCGCCGCCAGAAACGCCTTTCCGACGGTCTCCAGCTCCTCCCTTTTAATCGCGAGCTTGCTTTTTTCACCCTTCAGCGCGGCCTCGTCCCTTGCCTTGGAGCTTGCCTTTTCGATCTCGACGGCAAGCGCGCGCTCCTCCTCCGAGAGCTTCTCCAGCTCCCCTCCGAGCCGCTCGACCTCCGCGCGGTTTTCGTCGGCGATCGACAGCAGGATCTCCCTCACGGCAGCATAGTCAAAGCGCTCTCTCGCCGCGCAAAGCTCCCCGAAATACGCGCTGTCCTCCGCGCAGCTTATCCTCCCGACAGCGCTTTTAAGCGCGTTTTCCGCGTCCAACCGCTCTCTTTCGCGCATATCTCCGTAAGCCCCCAGCCTCTCGCCGAAGTCGTTGTAAACGTCCGTCTTGAATATATGCCGGAATATCTCGCGGCGCTTTTTGGTGTCCGCGTTCAGCACCTCCTGAAACTTGCCCTGCGCTATCATCTCTATCTGCCGGAACTGCTCCCTGTCTATTCCGAGAATATCCGTTATCTCCGTATTTTCCCGGGAAACGCTCTTCACGCTGCCGTCGGGATAAGTCAGCAGCGCCTGCGTCTGCCTGAATTTCTCCTCTCCCCTCGCCGAAACGAATTTCATCTCGCGAAAGACGGCGTATTTCATCCCGCCGTTCACAAACTCAAGAGTCACCCTCGTCGGCGCGCCGTGCTCCGCAAAGCTCGAGTGCAGCGTGTCTCTCGCGCGGTAGCCGCCGCCCGACGGCTCCCCGTAAAGCGCAAACGTTATCGCGTCGAATATCGAGGTCTTTCCCGCGCCCGTGTCCCCCGTGATAAGGTAAAGCCCGTGCTCGCCAAGCTCCCCGAAATCAACGGTCTGCTCCTCCGCATAAGGCCCGAACGCCGACATAATAAGCTTTATGGGACGCATCATTCACCCTCCTTCAATATCTCTTCAAGCAGCCCCTTGCAAATATCCTCCTGCTCCCCGCTCATTACAGCGCCGTTCTGCTGCTCGAAAAACTCCTTGATTATATCGAGCGGCGTTTTCGCGCCTATCTCCTTTATCCCCTTTCGGGAACCCGCCGCGCCCGCCTCGGTCAGTACCACCCTCACATAATCGTCGCAGCCGTCAAGCGCCATTATCTCCCCGACGCATCATTCAATATCTCTTCGAGCAGCTCCTCGCAAATATCCTCCTGCTCCCCGTTCATTACAGCGCCGTTCTGCTGCTCGAAAAACTCCTTGATTATATCGAGCGGCGTTTTCGCGCCTATCTCCTTTATCCCCTTTCGGGAACCCGCCGCGCCCGCCTCGGTCAGTACCACCCTCACATAATCGTCGCAGCCGTCAAGCGCCATTATCTCCCCGACGCATCATTCAATATCTCTTCGAGCAGCTCCTCGCAAATATCCTCCTGCTCCCCGTTCATTACAGCGCCGTTCTGCTGCTCGAAAAACTCCTTGATTATATCGAGCGGCGTTTTCGCGCCTATCTCCTTTATTCCCTTTCGGGAACCCGCCGCGACCGTCCCCGGCAGCCTGAATTCCGTCTCCGCGATATGCGGAAATTTCTTTGAAAGCGCGGAAAACACGTCCGCCGTGCCCGCCTCGGTCAGTATCACTTTCACATAATCATCGCAGCCGTCAAGCGCCATTATCTCCCCAAACGTCCCCTCGAAAACCTTAAGGTCGCGCAGCGGCGTAAGCGGTATCTCGCGCGTTTTAATGTCCCTGCCGTCAATTTCCGCGACAACGACAGCCTTGCGTTGGTCCGCCTCGTCAAACGAGTATTTCAGCGGCGACCCGCAGTACCGCACGGTGTCGCGACCCACGCGCTGCGGCTTGTGGATATGCCCGAGCGCCACATAGTCAAAACCTCCGAAAATGTTCACGTCGATATTGTCCACGCCCCCGACCGCCTTAAACTGGTCCGCGCCGCGCTCGACGTCCGAGCCGTCCGCTTTCCCCGTAACGAACTGGTGCGCCGCGAGGATATTTACCTTAGAGCGGTCAAGCTTTATATTTTCAACGACAGTCCTCACCGCGTCGTCAAGCGAGCGTATCTCCCTCTCCGGGAACGCGGCGCGCACGGCGTACTCGCGTATAAACGGCATAAGATAAACGTTTATATCATCGGTCAGCGCTATTCCCTCGATATTCCCGTCATACGCCGGCGAAATAAAAACGCCCGCGCGCTCCATAAGCCTTCCCCCGAATGCCACGCGCTCCGCGGAATCGTGGTTGCCGCTCACGACAAACGTTTTCACGCCGCGCTCCGCAAGCCCCGTCAGAAACCCGTCGAACATATTCACTGCATCCTCGCTCGGCACGGGCTTGTCGTAAACGTCCCCCGCAATGATAACTCCGTCGGGCATCTCTTCATCGACGGCTTTCAGAATTTCGTTCAATATATGCTCCTGCTCCTCCGCCAACGGATAGTCGGAAAGCTTCCTCCCCAGATGAAGGTCGGATAAATGAAACAACTTGACCGTCCCCATATGTCAGAACTCCTCCGTAAACTTAATAATATAGTGCAGCGCCGCGCCTATCGACACGGTATGTCTGCGGTGTCGGCTCAGATGCAGATAGTCCGCGCTCGGCTCAAAGGTATTCAGCGCCGCGAGGTATTCCCTCAGCCTCGGCAGCGCCGCCGCAGACGGCGTTCCGAAATTGTCAACTATCAATTGTACACTGTCAACTTTTCAGAATTCCTCCGTAAACTTGATAATATAGTACAGCGCCGCGCCTATCGACACGGTATGCCTGCGGTGACGGCTCAGATGCAGATAGTCCGCGCTCGGCTCAAAGGTATTCAGCGCCGCGAGGTATTCCCTCAGCCTCGGCAGCGCCGCCGCAGACGGCGTTCCGAAATTGTCAACTATCAATTGTACACTGTCAACTTTTCAGAATTCCTCCGTAAACTTGATAATATAGTACAGCGCCGCGCCTATCGACACGGTATGCCTGCGGTGACGGCTCAGATGCAGATAGTCCGCGCTCGGCTCAAAGGTATTCAGCGCCGCGAGGTATTCTCTCAGCCTCGGAAGCGCCGCCGAGATATGCTCCGAAAGCGACCCGCCCAGCACGACGTCGCAGTCCAGCACCATACGTATATTGTTTATCCCGACGGCAAGATGCCGCAGAAAGTTGTCCCAGAGCAGCTCGTAGTTCGGATTATGCCCCTCCACCCCCGCGAAAAACTCGTCAAGAGTTATCCCGAGGTCGCTGCTGAAGCGCTTCGACGAGCAGTACGCCTCCAGACAGCCGTGCCGTCCGCAGCTGCACGGCAGCCCCCCCGGCTCCACGCAGATGTGCCCGAATTCTCCGCTTCGGTGATTATCGCCGTAATACGGCATACCGTTGCCGAAAACCGCCCCGCCGATGCCCTGCTCCAGCGACAGATACGCGATATTGCACTTAGAGTCCCGCGCGAACCATTCCGCGCCCCCGCCGCAGTTCGCGTCGTTTTCGGCGTGCGTCGGATACGGCAGCGCCTTTTTCAGCCGTTCGAGCGAAAAATTCCGCAGCCCGAGCGTCGGCGCGTATTCCAGCCGCGAGTTGTCCGACGAGACCACCCCCGGCAGCGCAATGCCCACCCCGAGCAGCTTTTTTCGGTCAATGCGGAACTCGTTGATAAACAATTCCAGCTCCTCCGCGAGCAGCCCGACGTCCCCGAGCCCGCCCGGGGAGGCGGTTTTCTTGTACGCGAGCTCGTTAAGGCGCAGGTCGACCTCGGAGAAGCGCAGCCCGTCGGCGCTTACCGAAACGCCCACGGCAACGCGCGCGTCGGGAACTATCGCGAGCCCCTCCACACGCCGTCCGCCCGTAGAGAGCTTTTCGTCGGTCGCGCACACCAAGCCCATTTCCATAAGCTCGGATAGGTTCTGATACACGGTCGGGAGGCTCAGCCCCAGCTCGTTCGCGAGCGTCTGCCGCGAGCAAAAATCCCTGCTGTAGTACAGGTGTCTGTAAACGCTGTTGCGCGTCGCGCGCTTTCTGTCGGTGTTGTCGAATTTCATTTAATTGCCCTTTCTTTATTCCGCAATGCCCTATAATAATTGTAGCACATATTTTTTCAAGTGTCAACTATACTTCGTGCTAACGCACGAAGTATTCTGCGCTAATCGTCGGCGAAGCCGACGATTTCTGCGTTTTTGGCTCAAATTGCCCTAACGGCAATTTGATTTTGCGCTTCGCGCAAAATACGCCAAAAGCCGCGTGTTGTCTCAACCCGTAACGCTGCTCACCCCTCGTTTCCGCAAATTCATCATACCACTCAAGAAACTGCAATTCACTGCAAACTTTTCCCCCGCCAAGAAAATTTCCAAATTTTAACATAAAATTACAGCATTTCCAAATATTTACATCGCAAAACTGCATTTTTATGCAAATAACTGCAAATCGGCTGCAAATCCCTGCACGCAAACTGCCAAAAACTGCAAGAAAAGGGACAAATCGGGGTGAATTTGTCCCTTTTTAAAAAAATTTTGCAATTTCCCAGTCAAAAACTTGCAAAAATCGAATGATAATGCACAAACGAGAAAAACACCGTTATCGGTCGGATTTCGTCATATATCTCATCATAGCGGCAGCGGTTTTCTTAGCGTCCTCAACGGCGTGAACAACGGTAAGCGGCCCCGTAACGACGTCCCCCGCCGCGAACACGCCCTCGTGCGTGGTCATAAAGTCCTCATCGACCACGAGCAGCCCCTTCGCAGTGCCCTCGAGGTGCTCCGTCGAGAGGATAAGCTTATCCTTCGGGCGCTGGCTTACGGCTATAACTACGGAGTCCGCCGGAACGAGCTCCTCGCCCTCCTCGTAGCCCGCTATCTTGCCGTTTTCGTCGATTATGGAGGTCTTGAACACGGGACCCTCGGGCTCTATGCGCACTATCTGTTTGCCATATACGAACTCCGCGCCGTCGAGCTTCGCGTAGCTCATCTCGTGGGAGCTCGCGGAGGCATGTATGCCGCGCGAGAACAGCATCACGCGCTGCGCGCCGTAGCGGAACGCCGTCCGCGCAACGTCCATGGCAACGTTTCCCATGCCGATAACGGCAACCGTCTCGCCGAGCTCGTGGTGAGCGGGGTTTTCCAGATAGGAAACGCCGAAATGCACGTTGGCAAGGCACTCCCCGCGTATGTTCAGCGTTCTCGGACGCCAAGCTCCCGTGCCGACGAAAACGGAATCGTAGCCGTCGCGCAGAAGGTCGTCTATCTTCAGCGCGCCGCCGATCGTCGTGTTCAGCCGCACCTGTATATCGAGCTTCCCGAGGAGCTTCTTATAGCGGTCGATAACGGTGTTTGACAGTCGGAACTCGGGTATGCCGTAGCGGAGCATGCCGCCGATGTCGTTCTTGCGCTCGAATATGGTCACGCCGTAACCGTTTTTCGCCAGTATCACGGCAACGGTCAGCCCCGCGGGACCCGAGCCGATGACCGCGACGCGCTTGCCGTTCTTCGGGGCGCAGACGGGGCGCATGCGGCTGAGATACGCGTCGGAGACGAAGCGCTCGATGTCGTAGAACTGCACGGGCGTGTCCTTTTTCCCGAGCACGCAGTGCCCCGCGCACTGCGCCTCATGGTTGCATACGGTCGCGCACACGACGCTCATGGGGTTGTTCTCGAAGAGCTGCTCCCCCGCCTCCATTACCTTGTTTGCCTTGAATTTTTGTATCACCTGCGGTATCGGCGTGTGCACGGGGCAGTACTCCGTGCACTGCGGCTTTTTGCAGTTGAGACAGCGGTTCGCTTCCGTTTCTATCCGTAATGACATATCAGATACCTCTCTTTTCGGATTGTATACGATTACATACTCTAACTATAACACATCGCGGCGGTTTTGTCAACATATTTTGAACAAAAAGCCAAAAACGGCTTGTTTTTGTCCGTTTCGGAAATATCCCCCTTGACAAAAACGGGGTTTTGTGGTAAAATACTACTGAAATTAACACTTTTTTTATGTGAGGGCTGAACAAATGAAATACGATTTTGCCGCCGTTGAAAGCAAATGGCAGAAATACTGGGAGGAGCACCGCACGTTCCGCGCGGACAACGACTTCTCCAAGCCGAAATATTACGCGCTCGTGGAGTTCCCGTACCCGTCCGGAGACGGTCTGCACGTGGGACACCCGCGCCCGTACACCGCAATGGATATAGTCGCGAGAAAGCGCCGCATGCAGGGCTACAACGTGCTGTTCCCCATGGGCTGGGACGCGTTCGGGCTGCCGACCGAGAACTACGCCATCAAGAACAAAATTCACCCCGCGATAGTCACGGAGAACAACATCAAGCGTTTCCGCGGACAGCTCAAGATGCTCGGTCTGTCCTTCGATTGGGAGCGCGAGGTCAACACCACGGACCCGAATTACTTCAAGTGGACGCAGTGGATATTCCTCAAGCTGTTCAAAGCGGGGCTGGCATATAAGAAAGAAATGAATGTAAACTGGTGCACATCCTGCAAAGTCGTTCTCGCCAACGAAGAGGTCGTGAACGGCGTCTGCGAGCGCTGCCACGGCGAGGTCATCCACAAGGTGAAGAACCAGTGGATGCTGAAAATAACCGAATACGCGCAGCGGCTGCTGGACGACCTCGACAGCGTGGACTACTTCGAGAAGATAAAGACCGCGCAGGTCAACTGGATAGGGCGCTCGACGGGCGCCGAGGTGACGTTTGAAACAACGGCGGGAGACGACTTATTGATATACACCACGCGCTGCGATACGCTTTTCGGCGCGACTTATATGGTCATCTCGCCCGAGCACCCGCTTATCGAAAAATGGGCGGACAAGCTCGGCAATATGGACGCCGTGCGCGAGTATCAGGCTGCCGCGGCGCGGAAATCCGATTTCGACCGCACCGAGATGAACAAGGACAAGACGGGCGTTAAGCTGGACGGAGTGCGCGCTATCAACCCCGTGAACGGCAGGGAGATACCGATATTTATCTCGGACTATGTTCTGATGAGCTACGGCACGGGCGCTATCATGGCGGTTCCCGCGCACGATACGCGCGACTGGGAATTCGCGAAGAAGTTCGATTTGCCGATAATCGAGGTAGTTAAGGGCGGAGAAGATGTTCAGAAAGAGGCGTTCACCGACTGCGCGACGGGCATTCTCGTGAACTCCGATTTCCTTGACGGGCTGCCCGTTGAGGACGCCAAGAAGAAAATGATAGAGTTCCTCACGGAGAAGGGAATCGGTCACGAAAAGGTGAACTTCAAGCTCCGCGATTGGGTATTCTCTCGGCAGCGCTATTGGGGCGAGCCTATCCCCGTTGTGTATTGCGAAAAGTGCGGCTGGCAGGCCGTCCCCGAGGAGGAGCTGCCGCTGACGCTGCCCGACGTGGAAAGCTATATGCCGACCGACAACGGCGAGAGCCCGCTCTCCACGCTCGAGAGCTTCATCAACACCACCTGCCCGTGCTGCGGAGGACCCGCCAAGCGCGAGACGGACACCATGCCGCAGTGGGCGGGCTCGAGCTGGTACTTCCTGCGCTACACCGACCCCACCAACGACAAGGAGCTCGCGAGCAAGGAGGCGCTGAAATACTGGCTGCCTGTCGACTGGTACAACGGCGGTATGGAGCACACCACGCTGCATTTGCTGTATAGCCGTTTCTGGCATAAGTTCCTGTACGACGAGGGCGTAGTCCCCACCAAAGAACCTTACGCCAAACGCACCTCGCACGGCATGATACTCGGCAAAGACCCCGAAAATCCCGGCAAGTTCTGCAAGATGTCAAAGTCGCTGCACAACGTCGTCAACCCCGACGAGGTAATAGCGGAGTACGGCGCGGACACAATGCGCCTGTATGAGATGTTTGTCGGCGATTTCGAGAAAGCCGCGCCCTGGCAGGAGAACGGCATCAAGGGCTGCAAGCGCTTCTTGGAGCGCATTTGGAATATGTCGGAGAACCTCAAGGACGGTGACGAGTATTCGGAGAAATTGCGCTCGTCTATGCATAAGACGGTCAAGAAAGTCTCGGAGGACATTGAGACGCTGAAATTCAACACGGCGATAGCGGCGATGATGGGGCTGCTGAACGAGGCGGACGAGGCGGGAGGCTTCAACCGCGCGGAGTTCCGCACGCTGCTGATACTGCTCGACCCGTTCGCGCCGCACATCGCGGAGGAGCTGTTCGAGAGGCTCGGCTTCGGCATTCTCAACGAGCAGAAGTGGGCGGAATACGACGAAAAACTCTGCGTGGACAGCACCGTCGAGCTCGCCGTGCAGGTCAACGGCAAGGTGAAGGCGCGCTTCAACGCGCCCGTCGACAGCGGCAAAGACGAGCTCGTCGCTATGGCGCTGGCGCTGCCCGAGATAAAGGCACTCACCGAGGGCAGGACTATCGTGAAGCAGATAGCCGTGCCGGGCAAGTTGGTCAATATCGTTGTGAAATGACCGTGATATAAAATTTGCGGTAAAAACGCCCCCGATGGCTCGGGGGCGTTTTTTGGCATTACTGTTTTATTTTAACGCGGGATAAAACGACCGCCGCCAGCGCGAACGACAGTATATCCGCGGCGGGCTGCACGACGTACAGACCAAAGTCCCCGAGCAGCGCTCCCAAAGCGAACAGCAGCGGAATGTAAAAAATTCCTTGCCGCGCGACGGAGATGACGAGCGCGGTCATGTATTTGCCGCAGTTTTGCATATACATGCTCGATACCGCATAAAACGCGAGAAACGGGAACGAAACGCACTGCCAGCGCAGAATGACCGCGCCCGTCCGTATGACCTCGGGGTCGGGCGAAAGCAGCCCGACGAGCGGCTCGGCGAGCGCCGCGAAAACAGCCGCGAATATCACCATGAGCGCCGTTCCGATGCCGACGGTCAAACGAAACGCTTTTTTTACGCGGTCGTATTTTTTCGCGCCGAAGTTCATCGCGCAGATCGGCTGAAAGCCCTGCCCGAAGCCAATCATCACCATATACCCGAGCGCGGCGACCTTCGACGAGACGGTGAACGCGGCTATCGTGCCCTCGCCGAAATCGGCGGCGGCGACGTTCAGCAGAACCGACGCGACGCTCGTTATCCCTTGGCGGGAGAAATTCGGCGCGCCGCCCGCCAGAATGCAGTACAGTCTGCCCCCGCGGAAATCGCATTTGCTGAATTTTACGGGAATGTTGCCGTGCCGATAGGACAAAAACGTAAGCACCGCCGCGCCGATTATTTGTCCGATAAGCGTCGCCAGCCCCGCGCCGAGCATTTCCATATGCAGGAGAATTATCAGCACGGGGTCGAGCAGCATATTCGCCAAAATCCCCGAAAGCAGACCTATCATGCCGTCTTTGACGTTGCCGCACAGGCGGAGCTGGTTGTAGACCGTCGTCGCGAACAGCGAAAACGGCACGGCTATCAGCATTATCCGCAGATATTCCACAGTGTAGCGCATAAGGCTCTCGGAGGCGCTGCCGCCGAGCATTGCCGCGAGAGGCTCCACGAAGATGAGCATGGGTATCATCAGAACAATTCCCGTGCCGACGGCTAAAATTACGCCGTTTGAGGAAATTATTTCCGCTTCCTTTTCGTCATTTTCACCGAGCTTGCGGGACATTACGTTTCCGCTGCCGTAGCCGAACCAGAAGCCCAGCGCCTGCACGAACGACACGAACGCGAACACTATGCCGACGGCGGCGGTCATGCTTTTGTTGTCGAGCTTGCCTATCCAGAACGTGTCGGTAAGGTTGTAGATGACCGTGATGAGCATGCCGATTATCGTGGGAACGGCGGTCTTTATCAGCAGCGGCGGCAGCGGCGCGGTGATGATGCGCTCGCGGCGCTGTTCTTTGGTTTCTTTAGCCAACCTTGGACACCTCGCCCTTGGAGCCGTTCACGCGTATCATATCGCCGTCCTTGTAGAGCGTCGTCGCCAACCCTACGCCGAGCACAGCGGGAATGCCGTACTCGCGCGCCACTATCGCCGCGTGGGAGAGCGCCGCGCCCGTGTCCGCGACAACGGCTGCCGCGACCTTGAACAGCGGCGTCCACTCGGGGTCGGTGTAGGGGCACACGAGTATATCGCCCTTTTCGAGCTTGCCGAACTCCTCGGGGGAGCGCACTATGCACACCCTTCCGACAGCCTCGCCGCTGCTGCCGCCGACGCCCGTTAATTTATCGGAGTTGCCCGTTCCCTCGAAAACGCAGAGCTTGCTGCGCTCCCAGACCTTCAGCGCGAGGGGGCGCTTTGCCTTGCGGCGCTCGATGAGCTCCGCGTATTTGTCGGAAAAGCCCTCCCTGCACATTGCCGAAAATTCGTCCAGAAACAGGTACGCGATACTGTCCGAAAAGTCCTTGCTGCCCGTGCAGAGAAACGCGGCGCGCTCGAGTATCCGCTTGGAGTAATGGAACACCGTTTCCCACTGATACTGGCTCTCCTCGCGGGCGACGTGGAACGCGCGGAGGCAGTCGATCTTCGTCTTGACCTCGGGGAATTTCTTTTCGCCGCAAACCGCGCGGATTTGCTTCATCAGCGGCTTGAATTTCTCCTCGTCGGGCTCGGCTGGGGAGTTCACGAGCGGCTTTACGATGCTGATAAGGCGGTCGGGGTCCTCGATGAACGACTTCGCGTAAATGCAGTAGCAATTGTAGTCGGACTTCATTCCGTGCCTTTCCATAAACGCTTGGAAATACTCGGCTATTTCGGGGAAATCGCGGCAGATTTTTTCGTATTTATCGCCGCGCAAAACCGCCGCCGAGAGACTTTCGTTTTCGCGTATCTTGTCGGCGAGCGCCGCGACGTCGCGCGTGACGACGGCGGTCTTGTAGTCGAGGTCGCAGTAGAGGTCGTAGGCGGTGAGCTCTGGGGATATTTTTTTCAGCGTTTTTTCAATGCCGCGGCTCGCGAGAACGCCCGGGAAAAGCGCGTAACGGAAACGCGCGTAGGCTATGCGCTGCACGAGACGGTACGCCTTGCTTATGAACTCGCCGCACTGCGCGAGCGACAGCTTCTCAAACGGCAGCTTCGCCATTTTATCGACGCTCTTTTGGTATTCCTTTATGTAAAATTCGCACCTTTCGCGGCAGTACGGCAGGTTTGTCAGCTCCTTTATCAGCGCGGGGGCTTTGAAGATTTTGCCGTTTATTTTCTTGTCGTTCGGCGGGAGTATCATTATCCCGTCGTCGTCTATCTGCGGTTCCATTGAGATGAGCAGACCGACCTCCGAGAATATCTGCGCCTTTTGGTTGTTGACCGAGCCGCAGAAGCTGTGGTCGAGGGGCTGCTGCGCGACGGGCATTTTTTCCAGCAGGAACGCGAAATTTTGGCGGAGCGCGCCCGTAATTTTATTGCGGCTTATGTACCTTTCGATCTCCGCTTCGCCGATATTTTCCGAGAGCGTTGTTATCGCGCGAGCTTGCAGGATATACGCGTTCCCGCCGCGCATTGCCCACTCGATGTCCATGGGGCAGCCGTAGTAGTTCTCCACGTCGACAGCGGCTTTGCAGAGCGCTTTTACCTCGCTCTCCGACAGGCAGAGAGCGCTGCGCTTTTCGGGGGAGACGGGCACCTCTTTCGTGCCGTTTTCCGCGTAGATTATCTGTATTTCCTTGCTGCCGATAACGCTCGATTTTATGCGCCCGTCCTTGCCGCAGATGAAGGTGTCCGCCGTGACCTTGCCCGAAACGACCGCCTCGCCGAGCCCGTAGGACGCGTTGAGCTGCATTTCGCCGCGGTCGTTATTCACGGGGTTCGCCGTGAAAAGCACGCCCGCCTTTTCGCTCTCCACCATTTCCTGCACGACGACCGCGAGCGCCACGCTCTGTTGGTCGTAGCCCTGCGTCCGGCGATAGCTCACCGCGCGGTTGCCCCAGAGCGACGCGTAGCAGCGTATCACGTTTTCGCAGAGCGCGTCGATGCCGACGACGTTCAGATAGGTCTCCTGCTGCCCAGCAAAGCTCGCGTCGGGGAGGTCCTCGGCGGTCGCCGAAGAGCGCACCGCAACGCGCAGAGCGCTGTTTCCCGCGTTTTCACAAAGGCTGAGATAGTTTTCACTAACCTGCTGCCGAAGGAAATCGGGCAATTTTCCTTTCGTGATAAGCGCGCGTATCTTCTCCGCCGCCGCGAATAATTTTTGCTCGTCCGCGCCCGCGTTATCAAGCAGCGCGGAAATTTCCCCATCTATGCCGTTTGCCGCGAGAAATTCGCGGTAGGCGTCCGCGGTCACGACAAAGCCCTGCGGCACGTTCAGCCCCGCTCGGGTCATCTCGCCGAGGTTCGCGCCCTTGCCGCCAACCGTCATTACGTCGTTCTTTCCGACCTCGTTAAAATTACGTATCATTGTTTTTTCCTCCCGATGTATTTTTTCGCGCCCGCTTCTATGAACGCCTTGAAAATCTCGTCAAAATAAGCCTTGTCTATCATTGAATTGTGAACGAACAGCACGAACGCTCCCGACATAACGCCGCACAGCCCGTCGACGTTCATCTCGATATTCTGCGCCCTCCAGCGCTCGGCAACTCTCTCCGCAAAGCCGCGGAACAGCGCCGCGCTCCGCGCCCCGAGCTTTTCCGACTGCTTTACCAACATTCTGAACACGTCGGAATAGGACGCGCGCGCGTCTATCTTGTGCTTCATATCGATAAGGTAATCGAACAGCACCCTGCCGAAAACGCCCGCGGGGTCGTCCGTCGGCTGCGAGAGCAGGCGCTCCGCGTCCGCGATTTTCTGCGCCGAGCGGTATCTCATCACGTCCAGCACGAACTCGTCCTTGTCCTTGTAGAACGTGTAAAAGCCGCCCTGCGAGATGCCCGCCCGCGCGGTGAGCTCCCGTATGTTTATCGCCTTTACCGAGTTGTCGTGGAACATCTCCGTGCCCGTTTCGAGCAGCCTTTTCCGTATGTCCCGCTTTTCCTCCTCCGAAAACGCCTTGCCCATTATGCACCTCTATGAATATTTTTTGATATGTTCATAGATATATATTAGCATAGACTAACCGATTTGTCAAGGGGTATTTTTATTTTTTCGGAATATTTTTGCGCGGGCTTGAAAAACTATTGACAAGAGCGGGGATCTGTGTTATAATATAAAAAGTTAGCCGAGACTAACGCGATAGGGTTAGTTACCGCTAACTGAAACAAGAGGTGCAATTATGAGTTTATCCGAAAGCATTGAAAAAAATCTTATCCGTCATTGTTCGCCGACGCTGGCTTCGCTGAAAACGGCGAGCCTGTTCACGCTCGGGTTTTCGCGGCGCGAGGAGCTTAACGGCGTCCTCCGCGAGTGGAACAGGAGGCTCTCCGACAAGGGCGTCGCGATGCTCGCGCTGCGGGAGGCGGACAACCGCGCGCTGATATACGTGTTCCGCAAAAACAGGCTGCGCGAGGAGCTCTGCCGCCCGACGATACGGAAATTTCTCCGCGGGAGCGGATACGGCGGCGACGGGATAGGCGCGGCGCTGTCCACCCTGAGGGAGCATTTGAGCGGCGGCGATTTTCCGCATGAGATAGGGGTCTTTCTCGGATATCCCCTTGACGACGTTATCGGCTTTATCCGCAACAACGGGCAAAACTGCAAGTGCACGGGCTGCTGGAAGGTCTACTGCAACGAATGCGACGCGGTGAAAACTTTCGCGCGCTACAAAAAATGCGAGGAGGTCTATACGCGGCTCTGGGAGCGCGGTCGGAGCGTTCGGCAGCTTACCGTGTCGGCTTGACGGGCAAACGCCGCGCCGCCGTTTGGCAGCGGGGAGGGCTATTGACATTTTTAGGCATTTGTGATACAATATATTGAAGTATGACAGCTGTTTGAAAATACCAAACGAAACGCTTGGACGGGTGTGCGACGAGCCGGATAAGGAGGAGCAAAGCAATGCCTGAGACGTTAGACGGACTTTCGAGGGACATAGAGCAAGCAAATCTGGACAAGCTCAGAGCCGTATTCCCCGAATGCTTCGCGGAGGGGAAGCTAGATACAGATAAGCTGCTGAGCCTTTGCGGGGAGTATGTCGACAACGATTTTGAAAAATACAAATTTGAATGGAAAGGCAAGTCCGAATGCCTGAGGCTGGCGCAAAAGCGCTCCGCGGGAACGCTGCGCCCCTGCCCCGAGGAAAGCGAGAGCTTTGACGCAACGAAAAATCTTTACATAGAGGGCGATAATCTGGAGGTGCTGAAGCTGCTGCAGACCGCCTATTTCCGCAGCGTCAAGATGATTTATATCGACCCGCCGTACAACACGGGGAACGACTTTGTTTATGTCGATGATTTTTCCGACCCCATTGCAAGATATAAGGAGGTCACTCGGCAGACTATGAAATCTAATCCCGAGACCGCGGGAAGATTTCATACGAACTGGCTTAATATGATGTATCCGCGTTTAAGGCTTGCCGCCGATCTGCTGCGGGACGACGGCGTGATCTTTATCAGCGTTGATGATAACGAGGTCGCCAATCTTCGCAAAATTTGCGACGAGGTTTTCGGCGAGGAGAACTTTGAGGGGCATATCCATTGGAGAAGAAGGCACAACCAGCCCAACGACAAAACCAAAATGATAGGCTTGGTCGCGGAGCATATTCTGGCATACGCAAAAAGCGCGGAAAAATTGAGGACAGCCGGAGTAGGAAAAACAGATTTGACGGGGGAGTTTTCAAATCCCGATAACGATCCCCGCGGAGATTGGGCTTCAAAGCCGTGGAAGTCCGGCTCGGATCAATCGGGCAGCAGATATACTATCGTTTCTCCGACGGGGAGGGTCTTTGACGAGGAATGGATGGGCGAGGAAGCCACATACAAAGAGCTGCTTGCCGACGGGCGCATTATTTTCCCGAGGGGCGGAGACGGAATGCCGCGAAAAAAATACTTCAGGAACGAGCGTGAGCGCGAGGGACAATGCGCGACAAACTGGTGGACGCACGAGCGCTTTGGACATAATCAGGGCGCGAATGATTGTATGACTGCCTTGTTTGGCGTAAAAAACGTATTCAGCAATCCAAAGCCCGTCGAATTGGTTCGGGGGCTTATCCAGATAGCAAACGTGCGGGACGGAGATACGGTCCTGGACTTTTTTTCGGGCTCCGCGACGACGGCGCACGCGGTGATGGCTTTAAACAGCGAGGATAATATGGGGCGGCGTTTTATTTTAATTCAGCTGCCGGAAAATCTGGATAAAAATTACAGTTCGGCGAGCGGGAAAACAAGGGCTCAGCTAAAGGCGTCGATTGATTTTCTTGATTCGATAAACAAACCGCATACGATTTCGGAGATCGGCAAGGAACGTATTCGCAGAGCGGGCGCGAAAATTCTCGCGGAAACGGCGGAGCGGAGCGGGACCGAAAAGCCGTCTCCGGACGTCGGGTTCAGGGTCTTTAAGCTGGACACCTCTAACCTTAAGGCATGGGACGGCTCGCCCGCAGCGGAGGAAGATACGCGGCTTCTGGCGGAGCGCATGAACGACATGATACACCGCGTTAAGCCCGAGCGTTCCGATATGGATACGGTGTATGAGATAATGCTGAAATTGGGCGTTCGGCTGACATGCGGCGTCCGTAAGATCGAGGTCAACGGAAAGACCGCTTATATCGTCGGAGAGGAGCGCTTGCTGCTTATCTGCCTTGCGGAGGGCGTGCGCTCCGAGGACGCGGAGGTCATGGCGGAATACGCCCCCGCAATAGCGGTCGTCGCCCGCGACAGCTTTGAGGATGATACGGCTATGGCGAACACGCATTATATCCTCGCGGACAGAGGTATTGAATTGAAGCTGATATGACGAGGCGCAAATTCTTCAAGAGGAAAGGGAATTGCAAGTTCTTTAATGTTCGGGGGTGCGGGATTGAAGCTTAAATTTAAATGCCGGGACTTTCAAACCGAGGCGGTGAATGCCGTCGCCGACCTGTTTTCGGGGCAGGAAAAGGCGCGCGGCGTTTTTTCGGCTGCCGGGGGAACGCGTACGCCGCTCGTGAACGGTCTTGGAGCCGAAAACACGCTGTACATAGATGAAAAGACAATCTCGGACAATATGCACGCGGTTCAGAAGCGAAACGGACTGCCTATGACAAAAAACGCCTCCGATATGCAGTTTTGCGTTGAAATGGAAACGGGCACGGGAAAAACGTATGTTTACACCAAAACGATATTCGAGCTCAACCGCAGATACGGATTTACAAAATTCATTATTGTTGTGCCGTCCGTAGCTATACGCGAGGGCGTTTACAAATCTCTTGAGACGACGAGAGAGCATTTCGGGGAGCAGTACGATAACGCTCCTTGCCGCTATTTTATATACGATTCCGCGAGCCTGTTCGACGTGCGGAGGTTTGCCGCAAGCGCATGCATCGAAATAATGATAATCAATATCGACGCCTTCAAAAAATCGGAAAATATCATAAATCAACCGCAGGACAAGCTGAACGGCGAGACCGCTATGCGGTATATCCGAGCCGTCCGACCCATTGTCATTATCGACGAGCCGCAAAGCACGGACAATACGCCCAGATCCAAGGAGGCTGTCGCGTCTTTAAATCCCATGTGCGTTCTGCGGTATTCGGCAACTCACAGGGAAAAAATAAATCTGCTGTACAGATTGACGCCTGTTGACGCGTATCGGATGGGGCTTGTAAAACAGATCTCCGTTTTTTCAAATCAAATTTCGGGCGGCTTTGACCGACCGTATGTGAGGCTGCTGTCCGTTTCCAACGACAAGGGCTTTCGAGCAAGGCTTGAAATTGACGTTGCGGGCGGGAACGGAGGGTTTTCCCGAAGGACCGTCGCCGTAAAGCCGGGCGACGAGCTCTTTCGGATTTCGGGCGGGCGAGAGCTTTACAGGGGCTATTCGGTCGCGGGAATAGACTGCACTCCCGGGCATGAGCATATCGAATTCGGGAATACCGAGGAGGTTGCTTTGGGCGGGAGCATCGGCGGCGCGGACGAGGGCGTTGTCGAAAGAGCGCAGATCAGAAAAACCATTGAGACGCATCTGGACAAGGAGCTCGGATATACCGATATGGGGATAAAGGTGCTGTCGCTGTTCTTTATTGACAGGGTTGACAAATACCGCCGAGAGGACGGAACACGGGGCATTTACGCAAAATTGTTTGAGGAATGTTATTCGGAGCTTATTTCAATGCCCAAATACGACGCGATAAGGGAGCGCTTTTCCTCGGACGTTTCCAAAATACACGACGGGTATTTTTCGCGGGATAAAAGGGGGCGCTTAAAGGACACAAACGGCGATACGCGGGCGGACGACGACACCTACAACACCATTATGCGCGACAAGGAATGGCTTTTAAGCTTTGAATGTCCGCTGCGGTTTATTTTCTCTCATTCCGCTTTAAAAGAGGGCTGGGACAACCCGAACGTGTTTCAGGTATGCACCCTTATCGAGCAGAAGTCCGCTTTTACATGCCGCCAGAAAGTGGGGCGGGGATTGCGCCTTTGCGTTAATCGGGAGGGCGAGCGCGTCGAGGATAAAAATATCAATATACTGCACGTTATGGCAAACGAGAGCTTCGCGGAATTTGCGGGCTCTCTTCAAAAGGAGATCGAGACGGAAGCGGGCGTAAAATTCGGCGTACTTAGCTCGGAGCTGTTTGCGGGGGCAGTCTGTGAGCACACCGACGCGGAGAGCGGGGAGATTACCGACGAGGATGCGCGGGAGCTTATGGAGCACCTTGAGAAAAAGGGCTATATCTCGGGTAACGGCAGGATAAGGGACGCCCTGAAAAACGCTCTGAAAAACGGAACGCTTGAGCTTCCCCGAAAATATGAAGCGGCAAGGAGACGGATCGAGGAAATAATAGCAAGCGCCGACTGCAAGCCGCCGGTGCGCGACGCCTCCAAGGATGTGACCGTGCGTATCAAAAAGCAGGCTATAAACTCGCCGGAATTTACGGAATTATGGAACAGGATAAAACAGAAAACGTCTTATCGGGTCTCGGTCGATACGGAAGCGCTGATTGAAAATTCCGTAAGAGCATTGAAGGATATGCCGCCTATTCCCAAAGCGAGGCTTGTTTTTCAAACGGCGGATATTCATATCGGGAGCGCCGGGGTTTCGCGCGTTGAAAGAGAAACGCAGGCGGCGGATATTGAAAGCCCGTATCGCGAATTGCCCGATATTATCGCCGCCGTCGGCGACAAAACGCTTCTTACTCCGTCGACGGTATACGAGATACTTACGCGCAGCGGGAGGCTGGCGGATTTTCTGAACGATCCCGAGGCGTTTACGAAAAGGGCTGCTGAGATAATTAACGATAATCGCCGCTCGCCTGCCGTTGAAAAAATCGATTATATCAAGCGGGACGGTCGGGAATATTGCGTTCGGGAGATTTTCGGCACAGAGGAAATTACGGCAAATCTCGATTTGAACGCCGTTAAGGTCGAACACAGCGTGTACGACTATGTTGTCTGCGGCAGCGGCGCGGCCGAGCGTTCATTTGCCGCGGCGCTGGATAACGACCCCGATGTAAAGCTGTTCTTCAAAATACCGGACAGCTTCAAAATCGATACCCCGATAGGCGCGTACACTCCCGGTTGGGCGGTGTGTATGACCAAAAGCAGCGGGGAAATGCTTTACTTTATTTTTGAAACAACGGGGAGCAATGCCCCGCGCGCCGGGAAGCGTCTTAAAATCCATTGCGGCATGCAGCATTTCAGGGCGCTTGATAACGGAATTGAAATGCGGACCGTAAGGGACTGGCGCGAATTTAAAGCGACGCTTTAAACAAATAACATATTAGGCTTTATATGAGCTTTCGGCTCGCATATGTTAAGGAGGCAACTATGATCTTAAAATTTCCCGTCCTGGCCGGATCCGATAACCGCAATATCCTCGCAAGGCAAAATCCTTACTGCGGGGAGCCGGAGAACTGGTTCAGAACCGAACACTTCAGAAGAAACGGACTGCGTTTCACCACTTTTGATTTCTTTATAAATTGGAGCGACAGAACGTTCCGCCCGGTCGCGTGGGTAAAGCGGATCATTGCCGCAGACCGCACAAGCGAGCCTCGGGGAATTCTTAATTCGATAATTGCGTGCGACGGCAATGAGCTTTTTGAGGACACGAAAAATTTTTGCAGCGCTAACGGAATACAGCTAAAATATATTATTATTCCCGATATTCCGACGGATAGCTGGGCCGATGTTGAAAATACGGTCATACTTTTCGACCCGAACAGCTCGGAGGTTTCCGAATTATCAATAATACAACTGATCGATTTAATTCATTCTTATAAGGTGCGCTATGAGAACGTGCATATCGGCAGGGAGGGGCTTCGTTATTCAACATCGACGCTGGAAACCTTTTTGTCCCGCCCGAATGACGCGATTCGTTATACGGGCGACGCTATCTTTCCGGGCGACGCCGACATAATTCTGTTTGATGAGGATTATCGCCCGCGGATACTGATAGAGGTAAAAAAATTTGACAACGGCACGCAAAGAAGATATGGAATACCGATCGAGGGCGAAACGCTCTCGCTTCATCTTGGCGATAGATTGAAATATGCCGGTCTGGATATATTGCAAAGACACTTTGACTGTGAATTCTATATGCTGTTTTATCCCGTAAATAATGCCGAGACCGTTAAGCTCGAGAAAATAGAACGGCTCAAGGTCAGAATGAATAAACTGCTGAGGCTGCCGAATATTCATTCAAACGAATCGCTGCGGGAGTTTCAGACCGGTTTTTTCGATTTTAAAAATACGCTTATCGCTAACACTGCAAGCACAAATATGAAATTTTATCATACGAATTACAGATGCAAATACATTCCGAGGGATCTGACGGAGACGGTGCTTTTCAATTCCCCGCGGGAAGCCGAAGATATGGGATATTGTTTATGCAGGGAGTGTCGGATGAGAGAACGGCAATTATGAAAACTCCGATTTATCGGGGTTTGGCTGTTTGTTCTCGTTATGCAAGCTTGATAAACGGTGGATTTGTCCGTAATTTTGCACAAATCGAGCGTTATATTCTTGTAGCAATTTCCAAAAAATGGTTAGTCAATAGTATGCTTTCTTTCAATCTCATACAAAATGTAGTATACTGTTTTTGGGCGGAAATATCCGCTACATTGACCCCTATGGAGGATTTGGTAATTTGTGGCAAATAATATCCTGCACGACGGCTTCCGAGAACGGGCGCACCGTTGAGACCTACGGCTTGAAGATCAATTCGACCGAGATCAACGACATCACGCTCAGCAAACAAGACATTACAGAGTTTGCCGAGCTGCTCAACCGTCTGGGAGCGTCGGAAATCCATGCAAAAGAACTGGTAGAAGATTTTTTGGGAAAATAGCATTTCCGAGCCGCTCCGGGGGGAGCGGCTTCGGCATTTAAAGCCGCCGTTCGAGCCGCTATTTCATATTTTTCTGAAACTGCATAAGCTCTTTTGTAAGCTGCTTTGCGGAAAAATAGCTGTTCATCATAATGATAAAATTTACAAGTATAAATATCACCAATACGCTGATAATTACGCCTATAATGACCTCGGGGTTTTCCGAGTGTATCGCGGGACTTATAATACATACGCCCACCACTTCGGCTTCTATGACCGCCAGCTGTATGATTTTACGCAGGATTATCTGCTTGTCCGATAACTCCTTTGAGGAGTACATGAGCAAATTCGGAATGATCCCCAGAGCCGCGAAAATAAACGGCGAGACAAACGCGTCATATCCCAGGCTTGTGTCGGGGTCTAGGATCGAACCGAGGATCGCCATTCCCGCCGTGATACAGGTGACAAGAATAAAATATATCATAACCGACCTGTAAAGTATTTCTCTAATGCTCATAAGCCCCCGCCTTTCAGAGCTTTTTTCAGCTCGGGTACATATTTTCTTGAGACGATAACCTGCTCGCCGTTTTGAAGGACAGCCGTAAATCTGCCGTTCAGCGAGGCTCTTATCGCCTCGACTTTCATGAGATTTAACAGCACGGATTTTGAAACGCGCAGAAAATGCATTTCCTTTAAAGCCTCCTCCAGCTCGTACAGCTTCTGGCGCGTTTCGTATACTTGATTTTCGCAATAAATGAACACCTTGTTGTCGACGCCCTCAATATAAAACACGTCGGCAACGGGTATCTCATACTGCGCACCCTCGATAATGCCCGTAAGCTGTCCTTGTCTGGACTTGACGAAGCGGACGATCTCCGTTATCTCATTGCTTATCTTATGGCAGTAAATTTCAAGCCGTTCCCGTTCGTCTTTTTTTATTTCAAAAATGTTTATTATCATTTACATACAACCGTCAACCGTTCGAGCCCTGCGCGCTCCAAGGCTCGATGCTCGGCTCGCCCTCCCCTTTCAGATAATAATTAAAAAATTCAAGAACGATGCCGTTTATTTCGGGAATGAACTCGGACGAGTTCACATCGCCCTTTCCGAGCATTTTCGACAGCGCGGGTGCAAAAAGCGGCAAATCGGTGAAATCCATATGCTCCGTGCCGTCAAAATGCGCTTCTCTGGCGTCGACGGCGTTGTCGAGCAAATATTTGTTTACATAGACGGTCTCCTCGTTGAGGTAAGACTGCCAGTGGCTCGCGTTATCGAGCGAAAGTATCGGTATCGGGTAGGGCTCGGGATTGTAGACAAGCTCTCCGTCGATGAACGCCGTTTCTTCGCCGAGCATCGTGCCGTCAATGTCAATCACCGCAGTGACGTCGCTGCGCTCTCTGCCGAGCTGCACAGCCGCCGCGCCGCCTATGGAATGTCCCGTAATGCCGATTTTCCCCGTGTCCGTCATTTCAAGCGCCTTGAGGATATCCGCTCTTGCGTCCTCGCTTTCCGTATACCACGCCGCGTCGAGAGAGCCCGAACTCTTCGCGGCTTTTACCGCGTCGAGCACGAAGTTTTCATCGGCGGTGCGGATAGACATCCATTCGCACGTGGTATTGTAATCATCCTCCGTCTCTGTGAAATCGGAGCTGTACTGCATATTTATCGCAGTCTGCATGAAATCAAAGTCGACAATTATCGTTTTGCCGCTTGTGTCCTTTGTAAAGAACGCGTAATAGGGGTGGTCTATGCTCGCAACGACGTAGCCGTTGCTGACAAGCTCCGCGTACAGCGAATAGTTGCTCTGATAATAGCCGAACGAGCCGTGAGCGAACAACACGAAAGGACAGTTCTCCGCAGCGCCCTCGGGATAGTAGATGTGGATAGGTATCTCGCGGCCGGAGCCGTCGTTTTCGTGAGGTTCGAGCCTGCTGTTGTCGATAAGTATCGCTTGGGTCTCCTTTACCTCGTATACGCCGCTCGTTTCAAGTCCCGAATAGTCCTTGAAAATAAAGGCGGGGACAAGCGAAAAGCCGATAAGGATAACGCCCGCGACAGCGCCGACGATTATCCCCGCGTTCGTCTTTTCTTTTTGAGCGGCAGCTTTGCGCTTTACAAGATCTATAAGATACGCGATGCAGGATATGGCAAGGCGTATCCCGAGGATAATGAGACAGCCCGTAAATCTCCATTTCGTCCCCGTGACGGGCAAAAGCATTACAAGCAGCATGAGCGCAAACTCGGCAATGCGGAAAAACAGCCTGTTCCTGTGCCAAAGGCTTCTGTATTTTGTGAGGCTGAGCACCGTAAGCGCAATTTCCATAATTGCAAAAACCGCGAATAAAATAACACCCATTTTCAAAAACTCCGTTTCTTTCGTTTTGTGTTTCAGCTAATGTCAGTATACATCATAATTCAAAAAAAGTCAACGGAAAAAACGCAAGATGCAATTTTAGACGGTGAAATGCATTAAAACAGGTTTTCCTTAGTAATGGACGGCATGAACCGCCGCCTACAGCTTATATTTCTCGCATTTTGTAGCGATATACGATAAATATTCCACACCAAGCGCGTCGAAAAAGTGAAGCTTTCATCCCATTACAGCACTCCCAATTTAATCCGACGCTTTGCTCGTCGGCTAAAACTGTTTTCGGAAGCCTTGCGGACTCGACGGTTTCAAGGAAAAGGGATTTGAGAGATTTATTACTAAACATCTGAGCTACAACACCAAATATTTGATGTTCACGGAGACGATAAAAAGAAGGAGGCGCATTATTTAAAAATAAAAATCTTTAAATTTTTGGATAGTCTTGTAAAAACTCCTACTGAAATAAGTGTAATTCTTGATTCGCTTTTCGATCAAATGGATTTAATTTCCGCAAGTATTGCAGAATTTTGCAGTGTTGAAGATGGAAAAATAAATGATGTCATGGATGATATAAGAAACCTTTTTGAGAAGCATATCTCTATAAACTATAGGGATATAAATGTTTTCAAGAAAGGAAAAGCTGCTTACCCTATCAGACTCAGCGCGACCGATGAAGAGGAAACAAAAGTTGAAACTACAGCGGCACGTAGCGAACCGTTGCAAACAAAGGCGGCTTTTTTTGACAGTAAAAAGATACTTTATAATCAGCAAAGCTGCGAGGGATTAACTATCATGTGGAAGCGAAAGACAAAAGGCTTTTTTATTGAAGAATATGTTCCTTTTTTCACAGGGCAGGAGAATAAAACGCTGCTTACAAAACATTCTTCTGCCCATAATATTTCTTCCTTAGAAACGTTTCTGAAGAATGGCGGAAGTTTTAACAGAGAGTTTTATTGCCCGTCAGACGAAGAATATATGATATTGAGAGAACAATATAAAAACATTTTTCGGCAACATAAAACCGCAAAAGGTCATGGGGATTCACTTGAAGATCTTACTTTAAGTTTATTTAATTGCTGCAAACATTTTTCGGCAACTAAAAAAATAAAACTCGGAGATAATCAAATAGATTGTTTCGTGAGAAATAAAATGTATATTCCGGGAGTTTCACAATTTGGAACCGATGACTTTTTCGTTATAGAATGTAAAAACGAAAATGCTGCCCCCGGTATATCTTATTTTAATAAATTACATAGCATTTTAATAAATAACAGTCTACAATTTGGTATAATCGTTAGTAAATATTGCGCTGCTAAGACATTAAATCAATTTGCACACACTATCTTTTTGAAAGATAAAATAATAATGGTCAATCTTGATAGTAGAGATTTGAATAAAATTATCAATGACCGAGATAATCTTTTAGAATGCTTGGAAAGGAAGATTGGCGAAATAAAGCCAGATGTGGCAAACAATTTAAGAGAAATTGGTGTGTTTGAGTCATAAATCGACAAATTTTGCACAAATTTAATTTGAATATCTAAAACAATGCATATAATTTGTGAAATTTACTTTTTGGGAGTCTCACATCAGAGATTTGTGAATCCGAATTATTATTCTCGCAAGTGTCAAAAAAATCTATTTGTTAACGATGCCATACAGAGGAAACCGCTTAACCGTTGGGGTTTGGCGGTTTTTTACTGCTTTTAAGCAGACGACAGTTTTGATATGCAATTAAATTTTTGCGCGCTGTTTGTGCGCCAATATTACGAAAAGATACTAAACGATACGACAAGTAAGCCGCTCAAAGTTTGTTCGAGCGGCTTTTGTGTTATGAAATTTTGCTCTGCCTCTCATCGGGTTCATCGGGATCGTCAAAGAGCACATCGGCGATACAGTTCGCGGCGGATTCGTCTGCTTTGCGCATTATATGTCCGTATTTGTCGGTCGTAGTCAACCTCTCAAAAGGGCACACATTGCTAAAATCTTCCTAAACCGCCTATTTAAGCGGTTTCTTAGCTCTCGCTGCTCCTATCCGTTTCTAGGAATTTTTTATGCGGAAGCGGTTTTTCGAGCAGCTTGTAGTAGATATGGATATCACGAGGTCTGTCTTAACGGTTATGTACTCGATCAGTTCCAAGCACATTTCGCGGGTGAGTTCCCGAACGTCAGTGTATTTTTTCAGGCGGCGGATAAATTCGTCAACATCGTTCTCGTCCTGCTTCACCGCGTTGAGTTTTGCTTCGAGTGTCGCGACTTCCTCGGACAAGGATTTTTGCTCCGCCTGATATTTCTCTAACAAATTTACACAGACATCTTCGGGAATTTTGCCAATAACCTTATCCTCGTAAATCGAGGGAATGAGCTTTTCGAGTTCAGCGAGACGGTATTTTCCATCGTGAAGCCGCTTCTGTTCCTCCGCTGTTTGCTGTGAATTGATTTGCTCTTTCTTCGCTAAAAATTGTCGACGAGCAGCGGCTTCATCTTCGATTACCAGCGCCGCCATCGAACGAATATCCGCAAGCACGAGCGCGTTCATATCGTTCATTTTTATATAGTGGCTGTTGCACGCCAGCTTTCCGTTGCGGTTATATCGTCCGCAGTTGAAATTGTGCCTGACATATTTTCGCGGTTTCTTTTTGTTGCCGTTCGTGGTATTGTTCCAACCGAGCCGCATTTTTTCGCCGCAATCGGCGCAAAACATTAAACCGCTCAGCGGCATAGTCTCACCTTTCTTGGTTTTCTTCCCTTGACTGACCGATTTCTCGATCTCGCGGATTTTATCCCAAATTTCCTGCGAAACAAGTAGTTCATGCGTATTTTTGATCACAATCATTTCGTCTTCGGCACGTTTAACGGTTTTATGGTTCTTGTACGAAACGGTAGTCGTTCTCATCTGAACGAGATGACCGAGGTATGTCGGATTTTTGCATATAGCACCGATCCGCTCCGTACACCACAAGTGGCTTGTCCTTCGCGGATTAGGCTTACCCAATCGCGCGTAATAATAGTCGGACGGGATCGGAATCTTTTCCTCGTTAAGCTTGTCGGCGATGCGGCGAGGACTAATTCCCTGAGAACGCATTTCGAATATTCTCCGAACTACCTTCGCTGCCGGTTCGTCTACAACGGGAAGCTTTTTCTCGTCCGTGCCTTTGACATAACCGTACGGCGCTAAAGTCGTGCGGTATTTTCCGGCTTTCGCATTTGCCTCAACAACCGCACGTATCTTCTTGGAAATCGAGGCGGCATGCCATTCGTTAAAGAGATTAACTATCGGCATCATATCCATCGCCGAGGTGTCTTTGTTAGCGGTGTGAACCGAACCAGTAAAAACAGACATAGACAAAAAAGACCTCCTGTGGTATAATAAAACCAAAGGAGGTTTTTGCTATGCCAAGAAGTTACAAACACATAAAGCAGTACGAAAAGGAAATCGAGGAGATGTTGGAAAGGGGATATACACATCGAGGAATTGGTGAGGAGCTCGGATTCAGCAAGGAACAAGTGAAAGGCTTTGTAAAGCGAAAGCATGCAAATCAACGTAAAATCGAAGCGGGAAATCCGCCGCGAAAGAAAGGCAGACCGCCAAAAGATGACAAGTATATCGGAACGGACAAAGTAAGCGAATTGAAGTATCTGCCGGCGCGGAAAGAAGCCCAAATAAAGCAATTGGAAATGGAGAATGAGCTTATGCGGGATTTTCTCTCGCTAACAGGAAGGAAGTGAGAGCGGCAGTAAAATTTGCGGTTATCTATCGTCACAGGGACAAATATCCGATAAGCGCGATGTGCAAGTGCTTAGGCGTATCGCGTTCGGGCTATTATTGCTTTGTTGAGCGAATGGACGCTTCGGCAAAGGACGCAAAACTCGCCGAAATGATACGCGAGTGTCAAGAGCAAACGAAGCGTACTTACGGTTACAGACGAGTGCAGATTTGGCTTGACAGACAGGGCGTTCATCGCAACCCCAAGACTGTATTGCGAGTAATGAACAAGTACGGGTTATTGTCTGTGGTTCGGCGAAGAAGATATTGTCATTACAAAAATGCGCTGCATAAGTACCCGAATGTTTTAAATCGGGATTTTCACGCTGACAGACCGAATCAAAAATGGGTCACGGATATTTCGTATATCAAAACCGCGCAAGGATTCTTGTATCTTTCGGTGATCCGCGATTTGTTTGACAACAGTATTATAGCCTATAAAACCTCGACAGATCCGAATGTAAATTTGGTCTTACAGACTGTTCGTGCAGCGGCGAAATCCTTGGTCGCTGTTCCGCTTACGCTCCACAGCGACCAAGGATTTCAATACACTTCCAACGAGTATCATAAGCTTACGGAAAAGCTTGGCATAACACAATCAATGTCAAGACGCGGCAACCCTTATGATAACGCTTTAGCCGAGAATTTCTTCTCGATCCTTAAAACCGAATGTATTCATCGCGTTAAGCTGCAAACTTTCGTCGAAGCTCGCCGCTTGATCGACAGCTACATATACTTCTACAATAATCAACGGCTGCAGCTAAAAACAAAACTGACTCCGCTTGAATTGCGGAATCAGTTTGTTGCTTAATTCTTTCCCACAGGTGGCTTTTTATGCTGTCTGCACAAATTGGGGCGGTTCAGTGTCAACGTTGTCGTTGAGGGCTATAAACCTAATGTTGTATGCGGGGAAAATGTAGTCGATATACTGTCCGACCTGAATATAATTTCGCCCGAAACGGCTCAGATCTTTGACGATTATAAGGTTGATTTTTCCGTTATGCGCGTCTTCCAACAAGCGGGTTACGCCCGGGCGGTTGAAATCCGTCCCACTGAATCGTCATCTGTCGAGCCAACTCAATGGTACTAACCGACAACCGATACAATTCGACAAACAACGACCCGCCCTGTTTAGGGCGGGTCACTGTTTATGTGCGGTATAGTTGCTATTTAATCGGTCCTCAATTTACTTGATGTTTTCTAAAAGCGCGATATGCGAAATACGAGCAAACGGCGGCGACTGTCAGCGCAAATATCGGGAGGAAAACATACGGCGGTACCACAAGCCCGAAAATCTCATACTGATACTCGCCCATAACGTTCCAGAATGTGAACATATTTGTCGGCAGCAGATTTATCAAACGATATACCCAAACGGGAGCGTCAATTTGAATAAACAGCGGCACTATAAGCAAAACGACCGTTATTATTAAGGTGTTGAACGGCAGCTTCAGCTTTGCGGACAACAAAATCGTTATCGCCGCGAACATCGCGCACGCAGTCAGCATACAGATAAAATACAGCAGAACGGCTTGACCTATCATGATAGGATAAGGGAAAACGTCTCTCACAAATTCCAGCATCGCGTTCGCGCCGTTGGGTCCCCAAACAATTGTCGTTTCAATGAAACTCATCGCCGACAGCAGCGTTATCAGCGCGGCGGAAACGGAAAACGTCGTAAACAGCTTCGCTCCGATAACAAGCCCTTTGCCGTGCCTTGAGGACAGTATAAGGCTGTCCGCGCCGCTTGCGTACTCGTCCGAAAAAATCCCCGACAGCATCACCGCTATCGCCGCTCCCGCCATAATCGCCGTGGTATACATTATTGTTACAAATCTATAATAGCCGCCGAAATATTCGTAAGTCAACGGCGCAGGAGAATTATCAATACATTCCAAGCGATATTTTTGAACGTTCTCGCTCGCCGAGCTTGTTATACTGCTTTTCAATTTATCGCGGCGTATCTCGTCAAAGCGTTCCGCCTGTTCGCGTGTAAGATTGAAAAATCTCTCTGTATCATAATCAAAATATCTTGTGACCATCACATTGACAAAATTGTCGTATTTATTTGTGGTATTATAAGCCTTCGCTTCCATAATTAAGTCGGCGTCGATAACGCGCCCGGAAAGCTCCTCGCCGCCCCTGCGTTCCGTCATTGCCACCGAATATTTTGAAACGGATATCTCTTTGCCGCTTTCATCGTAATAATAAATATTGCCGATAATTGTTCCGAAAACGCTGACCGCGCTGACGATAATAACGAGCGCAAGCACGATAACAGTGCGCTTTCTGCAAAGCATTTTCTTGAATTCAAAACCGACCAAATCAAAAAATGTGTTCATTTGACAAAATCCTCCTTTTCCTCGCTGAAATAATACAGATACAGATCCTCCAAGGTCGCTTGCGCGTTTTCGGCGTTTTCACAAGGCTTATCATTGCTTACGAGCCGTAGAAATACGCTGCTGTTCTCGTTTCTTGTGTTGATTATCGGGTGTTTCCTACTTAACTCGTCGGCGGCTTGAGCGGACACGGTACACTCCCAGACCTTGCCGCTAATGACCGAGATTATTTCGTCAAGCGTTCCGTTGTGAATAAGCTGCCCGCTTTTCATTACGAGAATTTCATCGGCGATATGCTCGATATCCGACACGATATGCGTCGACAAAAGGATTATTTTATCCGAACCCATACGCGAGATGATGTTACGGAATTTCACGCGTTCTTTAGGGTCAAGCCCCGCGGTCGGCTCGTCCAAAATAAGAATTTTCGGGTCGTTCAGCAGAGCCTGCGCAATTCCCAAACGCTGTTTCATTCCCCCAGAAAAGGTCTTTATTTTCTTTTTCGCCTCGTTATTCAGCGAAACCGTCTCCAAAAGTTCCGCGGTCTTGACCTTCGCAGTGTTTTTCGGAATACCCTTCAGCGCGGAAACATACATCATAAAATCCCGCGCGGTAAATTCGGGATAATACCCGAAATTCTGCGGAAGATACCCGAGAACGTCGCGGTATTCCTCGCGTGACACGTCTGCGCCGTTGTATGAGATGCTGCCCGAGGTCGGTTTCAGAACGCCGCACATCATTCGCATAAGCGTGGTTTTGCCCGCGCCGTTCGCCCCCAAAAGTCCGTAAACGCCGTTGTGCAGCGTCGCGGAAATTCTGTCACAGGCGATTTTGCTGCCGTAATTTTTGGTCACGCGGTCAATTTTTAATTCCATAAGGCTCATCCTTTCCGATAATTATTTTTTGAATTTGAACGGCGGTCACAACTACGCCGATAACGCAAAGCGCCGCGCATACGGCGTTTACAAAACGCGCATCAAAAGCAAGTTTGCCGAACGAAAACGCCCCCGCCAAGCTGACGCCTATCGTTGCCGCAGCGCTGAAATAAACGCCGTCCGCGCCGCCGAATTTATTCAAAATAACGAGCGAAATTCCGTTGACGGTAATATACGGCGTAAAAATATACAAAGCGGTTTTTAAAATATTTTGCGGTAAAAAAACGCCGAAAGAAATCACAATTACCGCGATAACCGCGAAATTGCATACGCCGAGAATTATCATTCGCGCACCCGCAAGCTGCGGCAGGGAAAATCTGCACGCCGACTCTATTTCCGACATTCCGAATATGTTTGAACGCGAAATTTCCGTTGTCGTGAGCAGCGCCAAAAAAGGGATAAACGCCGCGATTATCCAAATCGCGTACATCTCGTTTTGCGGAATAAGGCGAACAGAGCCGAGCGCTATCAGCATCAATATCGTTGAGAATATCCAAACCCGCTTGCGGATATAGCAAATTTGCGAGAGAATAAACTCGAAATATGTCATTTTCGGATACCGCAGTGATTTTAAAAATTTGCCTTTGTTTTGCGGTTCGGGCGGCGTGAACGCGCCGCGCAATGCTTTTTTGATTTTCATTACAACACTCCTTCCAAATGTTTTTTCATTTCTTTCAGAGCCGCGCGTTCAAGGCGATATAACGCAAACCTCGATATATTGAGAGCCAATGCGGTTTCGTTCACCGACAATTCGCCGATATACCGCAGTTCGATGACCTCGCGCTGCCGTTCGTCAAGCTGCGCAAGCGCATTTTGTACGGCGATCTTGGTATCGCTTTGCTCGGCAAAATCCTCCGTAGGATAGTCCTCTGTCAGCTCATCGGCTTGCTTTCGCCGAAAGTGATCCGCACAAAGGTGCTTGGCTATCGTGTACAGATACGCCATATCCTCGCCGTGCCGTATTCGAGGCTGCTGTGCGAAAAATTTGAGAAAGGTCTCTTGGGTCAAATCTTCGGCGAGCACGGAATTTCTCACCTTATAAAAGCAATAACGATATATTTTATCGTATATTTCCGCTAAATCGTTCAACCCGTATCACCCCTCTCATAATGTATAACGTTTTTGCCGCACGAAATGTGCGGCATTGATCAAAAAATTCAGATAAATATTTCTCGCGAACGCCAGGCGGCTACATATAGCACAATCATATTATTGATAAATATATCAACGCCCCAAGCGAACCTCCAGCGTTGCCCTCGCGTTATCCATATCTTTGAGGCATTGCCGAATATCGCGCTCCAAGTCCGCGCTGCCGCTTTTCTCATACTCACGCAGCATAGCAGCGGTTTTGGTGACAAATTCTTCACGGAGTGCCTGATACTCCGCCCTTTTATCATCAGACATCGACGTCTGTATCGCTTTTGTATATGTAAGTCACACTTCCGATATTTGCGTCATACTCAT
>JAMPFE010000003.1:91216-172954 GCA_023664705.1 Lachnospiraceae bacterium
AAAAAATTTAAATTTTTTTCAAAAAACTGCTTGACTTTTGTTAGCAGGTCTTGATTTTTGCAAGTTTTTGACTGGAAAATTGCAAAAAATATTGGTTTTGGGAACAAATTATCGGAATTTGTCCCTTATCTTGCAGCTTTTTGCAGTCCGCGTGCAGTGATTTGCAGCCGATTTGCAGTTAAATGCAGATTTTTGCGGTTTTGGTGTGGGAATATTTGGAAGAAATGTAATTTTGTGTTAAAATTTGGAATTTGCGGTACTAACTGATCTCGGACCGAAAAAGTTTGCGGTTTTTTGCAGCCGCGGGTATGCTATGATAAATTACAGTTTACAGTGTATAGTTGATAGTTGACAGTTAATGTATGGCAGAAAACGGTCACATTTATAGCGCCTCGGCAAGCAAGCGCTTATCCGAAGCGCTACAAACGTAATGGTACGCATCATTACCTTAACTGTCAACTGTACACTGTCAACTATCAACTGCAACAAATTCTAATTTACCACATTATAATTATACCACACTCCCTTGATTTTGTAAAGACGGTTAAAGAAATTTGACAAAAAAAACATTATGTGCTATAATATAGGTTGAGAAAATTTTCGCGCCGCGTTTTGACGCAGAGTTATATTTTACAAAAAAATACATTTTGTATTTAAAGCGCCGCCCGGAGCGGCTTGGCGTAAAATGCGCCGTAATGCAGATTTTGACATAAATTTCATATGCGCTTCGCAAAAGAACGCCTTAATTGCCAAACTTTTGAAACTTTTTGGGTATTTCCGCGGACTTCCGTAATGGCACAGAACGGACGGCGGCGGACGGCGAAACGCGTGAAACCCGTAAAGCGAGGTGAAACGCCGTTGGATAAAAACGAGCTCGACTTATATTTCAACAACGCATACACACAAACGTTCAACACCGTGTCACGGTTCGTGCTCAGCCACGCCTCGCGTTTTCAGGACGCGGAGGATATAATCCAGAACGTCTACGCGCGCTTTTACAAGCGTATTCTCGAAAAGGGCTGCGAGGATATTGAGTCCGTTGAGGCGTTTTTGATAAATATCGCGAAATTCGAGTGCAGGAGCTTTCTTTCGGGCTTTATCAAGCGGCGAGAGAGAGTTAAGAATTTGTCGGATTTTTCGGAGGAGGAGTCTGCCGCGCTTGAGGCGGAGCTTTCGAGAAACGAGCCGCTTTTCGACGAGGTCATAAACAACAAGATACTCGCGAAGCAGATATTCGACGATATTGTGCAGAAGGACGAGACGGTGGGGAGGATTTTTTATCTGTATTTCGTCTGCGATATGAAGCTCGAGGAGATCGCCGAGACGATGGATATGAAGCTGTCGACGGTGAAAACCAAGCTGTACCGCACTATTGAGCGGCAAAAGAAGAAGTTCGATTTGTAGATACGCGGATATTCGACGATATTGCGCGGAAGGACGAGACGGCGGGGAGGATTTTTTATCTGTACTTCGTCTGCGATATGAAGCTCGAGGAGATCGCCGAGACGATGGATATGAAGCTGTCGACGGTGAAAACCAAGCTGTACCGCACTATTGAGCGGCAAAAGAAGAAGTTCGATTTGTAGATACGCGGATATTCGACGATATTGCGCGGAAGGACGAGACGGCGGGGAGGATTTTTTATCTGTACTTCGTCTGCGATATGAAGCTCGAGGAGATCGCCGAGACGATGGATATGAAGCTGTCGACGGTGAAAACCAAGCTGTACCGCACTATTGAGCGGCAAAAGAAATTTGATTTGTAAGCGAATATGCAGGGAAAGGGGGCTGACTTGTGGATAAACGTGATTTTTACAGGGAAATTATGGAAGAATACGCGTTCGATAGGGATAAGATTTTTATCAACGCGAAAAACGGGAAATTTGCGGGGAACAAACTGCGCAGGCAGCCGCTTCCTATTTATATAGGCATGACCGCGGCGGTGGCTGCCGTGGCGGTAACGGTGGGGACGATAACCATGACGCGGCTGGGCGGTCCGGATATCGAGCCGCTGCCGTCGGGGAGCTCCTATGCGGCGCTTGAGGAGCGCATTAAGCGGGGGCAGAGCGACGCGCGCGACAACGAGGGCTCGAGGGAGCTTTTCGACGTGCTGGTAAGCTTTGAAAGACCGCTTTCGTCCGCGGAGGTTCAGCGCGTGCTGTTGGCGAGGGCGGACGCGAGCGTGCCCGTTAAGGCGCTTTATATGGAGGACGGCTCGGTCGTTGTCGGGACGGAGAACGTCGGAGAGACGTTTGAGGCAAACGGCGGCGGCATTACGGGCGCCGTTATAAGATGCGCGGGATATCTGATGTCGCAGCTGCAGGAGGACAGTCTTGTCCTTGCGGTGGAGATAAACGGGGACGACCCGGAGCTTATCGCGCCTATCATTAACGAAAACAACAGCATCGGCGGCGATATGAGCATTGACAGCCCGCAGTTTTCGGACAGCGGCAGCGTGAGCTCCGAGAGCACGGCGAGCGTCGACAGCGACAGCAGCAGCGCTGTGAGCTCGACGGAGCCGCCGGAATCGACGTCGTCGGCTTCGACGAGCTCGACGGACAGCGGAAGCGTCGGGGAACCGCCCGCGGCTCCCGCTTATGAGATGGAAAACAATATCTCGGCGATAGACGGGGGGTATACTTTCCCGATAACCGTCGGCGAGAGCGGCTCGGAGCTGTCCGTGCCGATCGACGTGATCATGGCATTGCCCGAGGGAGCGGAGCTTCCGTACAATCCCGACGGATTTTCTTATCTGACCGAGGATATGGGCGCTAAACAGGCTTATTTCCTGAACGACGACACGGTTTATGTGCGGACGGAGAACGATATACGGCTTTATACCGTTAGCGACGGCGGCGTTTCGCTCGCTGCGTCCCAAAGCTGCGCGGAGACGAAGGTGTTCTGGATAGCGGAAAACGGCGGACGGCTGCTGGCGCTCGGCAGCGACGGGAAGCTGTACGACGTTGACGCGAACGGCGGCAGGATAAGCGCCGTTTCCCTTGAAGGCGCGGTCGGCGCGGGCGAGATATGCGAGATCGCGTATAACGAGGAGACGGGTATTCTCGCGCTGAATATTTTCGACAACGGAAGCTACAGTCTGAAAATTTACGAGGGCGGCTTTGAGGCTGCCAACGTAAAGACGCTGTACGGCAGCCCGTCGGCGTTTTCTCTGTTGGCAGCGGGCAAGGGGCTGCTCGGAGAGGGCGCGAGGGTGTTCTTTGCGGCTTATTCGGGCGAGGCGCTGAAAATTTACGAGGCGTATACCGACGGCGAGCCTATGGCTATCTCGACCGTTCAGGGGAAGTATGCGATAACGACGAACGCGGCGTTTACGCACGCGCAGCTTAAGAGCGATATTGTCAATTTTGTTTTCGACCCCGCGAGCTACGGGCTTATTTCCGTCAACAGCGCGAACGTGCAGTTCGGCGCGGCGAAGCACTGCTTCCTTGACAGCGATGGGTATTACACGATAGACAACGGCGAGAAAACGCCGAGCGGAGGTATCTCCGTTATCGCGAGGTTCGACTTTAAGCGGAGCCTTTCGAGGCGCTGGCTGGCGGCTGCCGAGAACGGAGCCGTGCGCATAGTGAACGGCATTTACACCGAAAGAGCGAGAAACGATTACCTGACGTTTGAGACGCCCGAGGAGAACGCTTCCGCGGAGGAGCGCATGGCGGTCAACGCCGCCGTTGGCTTGCAGAACGCGCTTGCGGGCGGGCTTTGCGAGAGCTGCGGCATTACCGATAAGCAGACGCTTGAAAATCTGATAGGGGCTTGCTTCGGCGACGAGGCGGCGGAGGCTCTGAAGCAGCGGTGCGCGCTCGGAGAGGGCGAGGCTCTCGAATACTCGAACGGGCTGCTGTATCCTATAAATCTTTCCGACACCGTGCTGGTTATCTCCGAGGAGACGGAGACGGGCGCGAGCGGGACGCTTTATATCAACGCGGGGGTTTTCGACGGGAAAACGGCGTATTATTCCTGCGCGGTGAAGCTGCTGAAAAACGGGAACGGCTACAAGGCAGACGGCGTTATCGAATAAAAAAATACACTCCCCGTTTGCGGATAAACGGGGAGTTTTTTCGGTAGGAGATATGAATAAGAAAATTGCGATCTTGACGGCGATCGCGGCGTTTGCGGCTGCCGCGGGGATAGTTGTGTGGCTGATAATGCGCGGCGCGGCGCGCGTAAATCCCGCCGCGGAAATTTATCTGAACGGGGAGCTGCTGAAAACGGTGCCGTTGTCGGAGGAATGTGAATTTGTCGTGGACTGCGGAGAGGGGCACAACACCGTTAAAGTGCATAACGGAGCGGTCTCCGTGACGGAGGCGGACTGCCCCGACAAGGTGTGCGTGCGCACGGGGGCGGTCTCGGGGGGCACCGTGCCGATCGTGTGCCTGCCGCATAGGCTGGAGATACGCGTAGTCAACGGCGCGGACGGCATTGACGCGGCGGCGGTCGTTTTTTTACCGACCGCCGCTTGATTTTTTACGCGCAGAAGCTGCCGCAGACTATGACCTCGCCGCGGGAATTTTCGTCGTCGCGGATGACCTCTCCGACGGAGGGCGCGCATATCCTCCCCGAGAGCGGATTTTTTACGCTGACGATATTCGTGGTGACGCACGCGTTGACCTCGGACTTTTCAAACGCGAGGTCGGTGTCGAGCATTTCGCAGCTTATGAGCTTCAGCCCTTTACAGTAGCACAGCGGCTGCGTGCCGATTATCTTGCAGTGGTCGAAGGTCACGTTTTCGCAGTACCACGCGAGATATTCGCCTTTTACGACGCAGTTCTTCACTGTGACGTTTTTCGCGTGCCAAAAGGCGTCCTTGGTGTTGAAAACGCAATTTTCAAATGTTGAGTTCTCGATATACTGAAAGGAATATTTGCCGTTGAATTTTACGTTTTGGAATATCAGACCGTTTGAGCGCATCATAAAATACTCGCTTTCGGCGGTGCAGTCGGTCATTTCCAGCCCGCTTACCGACCAGCCGAACTCTGGGGAAACGATATCGCAGCCGCGTATTTTAACGTCGGAACATTCGCGGAGCGCCTTTATGCCGTGCATTTTCGTACCGCTTATCTCGATATTGCGCGAGTACCACAGCGCCGCGCGGCAATGCTCCGTCATTTCCGAGGCGCTTATTTTCAGCCCGTCGTTGTGCCAGAACGGATAGCGGAGGTTGAAAAAGCAGCCCTCGGCAGCGATATTTGTACACTCCTTAAAGGCGCTCTCGCCGTCGGCGGGACCGTCGAAACGGCAATTTTGCGCGAGTATGTCCCGTTTTCCGTACAGCGCGCGCTCTTCGTCGAAAGCTTTGTCCGCGATAACATTCATTTCCGCTCCCCTCCCGTAAATAATTATAGCACGGCGCTCCGCTTTTGTCAAGCGCCGCCAACTATTTTAAATATGTACTTGCATTATTTGGAAAAAAGTGTTACAATATAGTTATAAAACAAAATCATCAAGGGAGGAATCGTTATGAAGTCAAAGGTATACTTTTCAAGGGACATCACGCCCGAAAAGGCGGTCGAGCTTTACCGCCTGTGCGGAAGGGAGCTTTCGGGCAGGGTCGCCGTCAAGGTCCATTCGGGGGAAGAGGGAAATCAGAACTTCCTCCGCCCCGATTTCTGGAAGCCCATGGTGGAGCACGTTCACGGGACTGTCGTGGAGTGCAACACAGCCTACGACGGCGCGCGCGACACTACCCCGAAGCATCTGGAGCTGCTCGGGAAGCACGGCTGGAACGCGCTTTTCGACGTCGACCTGCTGGACGCGGAGGGACCCGACATGGAGCTGCCGATACCGAACGGGTGTCAAATAAAGAAGAATTTCGTGGGCAAAAATCTCGCGAACTACGATTCCATGCTCGTGCTCTCGCATTTCAAGGGGCACCCCATGGGGGGCTTCGGCGGCGCGATAAAGCAGCTCTCGATAGGGGTCGCGTCCTCCTACGGGAAGAAGTATATCCACGGCGCGGGGAGCACGGAGGACTATTTCGCGACGGAGCAGAACAAGTTCCTCGAGTCCATGGCGGACGCGGCGAGCTCGGTCGCGGAGTATTTCAAGGGCAATACGGTCTTTATCAACGTTATGAAGAATTTGTCCGTCGACTGCGACTGCTGCGCGGTCGCGGAGGACCCGTGCATGAAGGATATAGGCGTTCTGGCGTCGCTTGACCCGATTGCTGTTGACCAAGCGTGCCTTGATCTGATATACGCCTCGGACGACGCGGGGCGGGAGCATTTTATCGAGCGCGTGGAGTCCCGAAACGGCGTCCGCACCATAGAGGCTGCCGCGGAGCTGGGCTTCGGGAGCCGCGAATACGAGCTCGTAAAGCCCGACTGACGGCATGCCGAAAAGGTGGTAATTTATGGAATTTATTATCGTTACGGGAATGTCGGGCGGCGGAAAGTCCTCCGCGATAAAGGTCATGGAGGACATCGGATATTTCTGCATTGACAATATGCCGCCGCAGCTTATCCCGAATTTCGCCGAGATATGCAACAACAACGGCGAGATAACAAAGGTCGCCATCGTTACCGATATCCGCGGCGGGACGCTGTTTCTGAAGCTCTCGGAGTGCATTTCGGGGCTTATGAATACCGACGGCATCGACGTGAGGGTGCTGTTTCTGGAGGCTTCCAAGGACGTGCTGATGAACCGCTACAGCGAAACGCGCCGCAAGCACCCGCTCGACGAGGTGTCGGGCGGCGACCTGTCAAAGGCGATAGACGCTGAGGCGGAGCTGCTGAGCGAGATACGCGCGAACGCCGATTACATAATCGACAGCTCGCTGCTTACCACCGCGCAGCTCAAAGCGCAGATCGCGGGGCTGTTTCTCGACAAGCCGACCGACAGCATAATCGTAAGCTGCATGAGCTTCGGGTTCAAGTACGGCGTGCCGGGGGAAGCGGACTTGGTTTTCGACGTGAGATGTCTGCCGAACCCGTTCTACGTTCCCGAGCTTAAGCACAAAACGGGGCTCGACGCGGAGGTTCGCGACTACGTGATGAGGCATGAAAGCTCGCAGACCTTGGAGGGCAAGATCTGGGATATGGTGGATTTTCTGCTGCCGTGCTATATCGGAGAGGGCAAAAGCCGCCTTGTTATCGCGTTCGGCTGCACGGGCGGAAAGCACCGCAGCATAACGTTTGCCGAGCGCACTGCCGAGCACCTGCGCGAAAGGGACTGCAAGGTGAGGGTCGTCCACCGCGACATCGAGAAGGGGCGCTAGAATACAAAATTCACCAGCACCATATACAGCGCCGTTCCCGCGGCGATAGACAGCAGCATATTGCGCTTCCGGACGTGCAGCGCGATAATGACGGCGAGCGCGATGAGCTCGGGCAGCCCGTGAGAGCCCTCGAGGACGTTCACGCCTTTAAAGCCGTAAACCGCCAGCAGCCCGAGCGCCGCGCCCGTAAGCGCTTTCCCGAGGTACTCCACGTACTTCGGGACTGTTTTTTTGCCGCCGAAAACGAGGAACGGCAGAAACCTCGTGAGCATTGTCCCGACGGCGACCGCGGCTATCATCGCGGCGATTTGCGGGTCACTCATTTCCGCTCACCTCCATTGCCTTTTCAATGGGCTTGCGGAACACAGTCAGCGCGACGAGCATCACGAGCATCGACGGGATTATGAAGCTCTCGCTGCCGAATACGAGCAGGCAGACAAGCGCCGCCGCGACGCCGATGAGCGAGGACAAATGCGACTTTTCCTTCAGCCAGTTGTCGATGAAGATGACGACCAGCAGCGCCGTCATTACGAAGTCCAGCCCCGGAAGCTCGATATGTATGAACGAGCCCGCGAGCGACCCGACCGCCGCGCCCGTTATCCAGTAGAGCTGATTGAGAAGCGTTACCCAGAAATAGAACCACCCGCGGTCAACGTCCTCGGGAACGTCCGCGGTGCAGTTTATCGAGAAGCTCTCGTCGCACAGCCCGAATATCAGATACCAGCGCTTTTTGCCCGAGCTTTTGTATTTGTCGAGCATCGCGACGCCGTAAAACAGATGCCGCGCGTTGACCATGACTGCCATTAAAAACGCGTTCAGCGGGTCGAACGCCCCGCACAGCATATCCACGGCGACAAACTCCATTGACCCCGCGAACACCACCGCCGCCATTAAAATAGGCGCGGCGGCAGCCAGCCCCGACGTCCGCGCATAGATGCCGTAAGCCGCGCCCAGAAACAGAAATCCCGTCATTATCGGGATGGTTTTCGGGAAAGCGGCTTTCAGCGCTTTCAGCTTAACGTTCACTTCTCAGTTCCTCCGCGATCTGCGATAATTTTTTCAGCCGATGATTGAGCCCGCTCCGCGAGATGGGCTTGTCCCTGCCCTCGGAGAGCATCGCGCACAGCTCCGACAGGGAGCTTTCGGGGTTGTCCAGCCGCAGCAGCGCGGTCTCGCGAAGCTCCGCCGAAAGCCCGTCCAGAGCACCGCTCCCGATGATGAGCTCGATGTCGCGGCGGCTTTTTTCGCTTGCGGCGACCGTCTTGTCGAGGTTGGCGCTGTCGCAGTTGACGCTCCTGTTGGCGCGGTTTCGGATATCCTTTTCTATCTTCACCTGCATTATCTCCAGCGCGTGGATCCCCGCGCCGATGTAGGTCAGAAAGTCCTCGATGACCTCGCTTGTCTTTGCGTATAATATCTCATTTTTATTACGCACGGTAGATTTTATTTCCATGCCGTGCTCCGCGATAAAGCGCTTGAGCGGCTCAATGCGCTCCTTTTCTGGGAGCGTCATTTCGAGGTGATATTCCTTTTTCGGGTCGGTGACGCTGCCGCAGCTCACGAAAACGCCGCGCAGGAACGCCCCGCCGTCCGCGTCGTTGCCCGAGACGACCGCCGTGTTCACCGACGAGAGGTCCCCGAAGCGCTCCGAAACGCGCCGCGACTTCACGGAAAAGGTGTACAGCGAGCCGCCGCTTTTGACGAGCCTCGTCACCTCGACGCGCTCGTTCGGGAACACCGCCTCGGCAAGCGCGCGCGCCGCCGCGATAAGGTCGGCGTTCTCGGTCTGGATAACGGGCTTTCCGTTGACGAGCCTGCCCGCGAAAAACATCCCGTACAGCATAGCCGCCGCCTCGGTCGCCTGCAGCTCGCGGACGGCGCAAAGCTCCCTTTTTATATCGGAAGAAAAAGACATTCGGCGACACCCCTTATAATACTATTTGTCCACTATCAGCATCTCGCACTCCAGCTCCACGCCCTTTTTCCCGCGGACGGTGCTTTTGATGTGCTCCACAAGCTCCATAACGTCCTCGAAAGTCGCGCCGCCGCGGTTTATCACGAAGCCCGAGTGCTTTTCGCTGACCTGCGCGCCCCCGACGGTGCAGCCCTTCAGCCCACATTCCTCGATGAGCGCCGCCGCGAAGCCGTCCTTCGGGCGCTTGAACGTGCTCCCGCAGCTCGGGAACTCGAGCGGCTGCTTGTCGCGGCGCTTTTGCATCAGCTCGTCCATTTTCGCCTTTATTTCCGCTTTATCGCGCGGCGCGAGCTCCATCGTCACCGACAAAACGCAGAAGCCGTTCTCGGAAAAGACGCTGTGCCTGTATGAGAGAGCCATTTCATCCGCGGAGAGCTCGACGACGTTTCCGTTTCCGTCGACGCACCGCGCCGACCTCACGACGTCCCTCATCTCGCCGCCGTAAGCGCCCGCGTTCATGTACAGCGCGCCGCCCACGGAGCCGGGGATGCCGTACAGGCACTCCATTCCCGAGAGGGAGCTTTCAAGCGCGGCGTTGCACACAGCCGAAAGCGCCGCGCCCGCGCCCGCCGTAACAACGTTCCCGTCGACGGAAATTTTTCCCAAAGCCGCGCCCGTCGCGATAACGACGCCGCCGAAGCGCTTTATCAGCAGATTGCTCCCCTTGCCGAGAATAAAATGCGGAACGCCGCTCTCCCGACACGCCTTCAGTATCCCGATAAGGCACTCCTCCGAGCTCGGCTCGGCGAACAAGCCGCACTCGCCGCCGATTTTCATGGAGGTCTTGCCCGCCAAGGGGAAATTCTCCTCAAAAAAGCACCCGTACCTGTTGCAGACAGCAATTATCACCGAATGATCCATATTTCCTCCGCCATAATTTTGGGACGAATTTTGCTCCGTCCCAAAACCCTATCAAATTCCAAAAAGCCTACTCTGCAATAGTATATAGGAACGCCGCGCCGATTATTCCCGCGTCGTTTCCGAGCTCGGCGATACCGAGCCTCGTCGACTTTTCGGGGTCGATGCAGTAGCTGTCGCGCGTGATTATCTCTTGCAGCGGCTTGGTGAGGTTCTCGCCCTCCTTGCAGATGCCGCCGCCTATCAGCAGCACCTCGGGCTGGAACGTGTTCACGATATTCGTAAGCCCGCAGCCCAGATACTCGATATACATATCGACAACGCCCTTAGCCGCGCCGTCGCCCGCTCTCATGCCGTCGAACGCGGTCTTGCCGTCAACGTTGTCGAGCGAGCCGCCCGCAAGCTCCCACATTTTGGAATTTTTATCGGCTTCCATAGCCTCTTTCGTCATGTTGATGAGCGCCGTTGCCGAGGAATACGCCTCGAAGCAGCCCCTGCGCCCGCAGCCGCACTGCCTGCCGTTGTACTCGATAACGGTGTGACCCAGCTCCGCGCCGCAGAAATTGAAGCCCGTGTAAATTTTCCCGTCGACGATAATGCCGCCGCCCACGCCCGTGCCGAGCGTCACGACAACGACGTCCTTGCAGCCCTTCGCCGCCCCCGCGAGCACCTCTCCGAAAGCCGCGGCGTTCGCGTCGTTCTCGACGTAAAGCGGCTTGTCGAGGAATTTCTTAAACAGCGCGCGCAGGTCCGTGTTGTTGAACCCGAGATTGCAGGAATACAGCACCATGCCGCTGTTGCGGTTGGCAACGCCGGGCGTGCCGATGCCGATGGAGTTGACCTCGCCGATAGTGACCTTCGCCTCGTTCAGCGCCTTCCACATCGTGTCCACCATAGCCTTAACTATCTCCTCGGCGGGGCGGGGCAGGCTCGTGGGCGCGGTAGCCTTTGCGACGATGCTGTAATTTTCGTCGACGAGCCCGACCTTGATGTTCGTGCCGCCTAAATCAATGCCTATGTTATACATATGTTTCCTCCAAATTACATTATTTTACCGTAAACGCGCCGCATATGCAGCATATCCCACCGAGCAGGAACGCCGCCCCGAACGCGATGAAGCCCGCCGTATTGCGGTTTTCGACGAGCCTGCCGCTCCCGCTTTTGTACAGCGTCACCTCGCTGCCGACCTCCTTGTGCGAGCCCGAGTAAACGCCGCTCTCAAAGCGCTTTACCACGCCGTTTTCGGCATATTCGTAAACGGGCATATAATACAGCGCCGTGCCGTTGTGTCGCGCTCTCGCGCGTTTCGTTCTGATTTCGGCGACGCGCGCCTTGACGACCTCGCCGCTTTTGATGATGACGAGCTCCCGAACGCCCTTTATCAGAAACGGCAGCCCCAAGCCCGCAAATATTACTCCGAGTATAATCAGCAGCATTTTTATCATAATGTCACCCCGTTTTGCGAAACGTCGGCGAGAAACCCGTCTAAAGCCTTGACGAGCGCCCCGAAATCGGAAATATTTTCCAAAGTCGGTATGTGCAAGAACAGCCCGCGCGGATAAATTTTCAGCACAGCCGCGTAAACCGCGTTGCAATAGGAGTTTCCCACGCCCGACGACGGATACGCGCCGTAACCGTTTTCGCGGAAAAAACGCACGACCTTGTCGCAGTCAGCGCTCGTTTCGAGGACAGCGCCGCCGTCTCTCGCGAAACGCTCGACGGCTATTTTGTCGCGGATAGCGGGCTTTTGCCCCGTCATTATCACCGCCGATGGCTTTCGCGCCGTCTCCCCGCGCATCACGGCAGCCGAAAGCGCCTTGTCGTTCGGTAAAACGACCTTTCGGCAGGGCGCGCAAACGCGTTCGACCAAAAGCCTCGCGGGATTGTCCCTGCCGTCGAAGCCCGCGAAAACGACCTCGACCATTACAGGTTCAAGTCGGACATTATCTCCTCGACGTCGGAGTCCATGCCGAGCTGGCGGAGCAGGTCCTTAGCCGCGTTGTAGCCCATCTTCTTCTGGCGGTTGTTCATCGCCGCGACCTCGAGGATTACCGCGAGGTTGCGCCCGGGCTTAACGGGGATGTTCAGCAGCGGCACCTTAACGCCGAGAATGGTCATATAGTGCGTGTCCACGCCCATTCGGTCGTAGGTCTTTTCGGGGTTCCAGAGCTCCATTTCAACGACCATATCTATCTTCTCGGAGAGCTTTACCGAGCCGATACCGAAAAGCTGGCGGGCGTTTACGATGCCGATGCCGCGCAGCTCGAGGAAGTGGCGGATATTGTCGGGCGACGAGCCCACCAGCGTGATGTTGGACGCCTTGCGTATCTCCACGGCGTCGTCCGCGATAAGGCGGTGTCCGCGCTTTACGAGCTCGACGGCGGTCTCGCTCTTGCCGACGCCGCTCTCGCCCATTATCATAACGCCCTCGCCGTATATCTCGATAAGCACGCCGTGGCGCGTTATCCTCGGCGCGAGCTGCATATTCAGAAACGCCATGAGCTTCGAGATGAACACGGTGGTGTTCTCCTCGGTGCGCATAATGGGTATCTCGTAGTTGGGAGCCATTTCCAGCATTTCGGGAAATACCTCCTCGTTGCGCGTGATTATCAGCGCGGGGAAACGGTAGCTCAGCAGGTCCTCGATGCGCTTTTTCCGCAGCTCGGGCTCGAGCCCCTGCAAGTAAGCGCTTTCCATTTTTCCCATGACTTGAATGCGCTTGTTGTCAAAATATTCATAAAATCCCGCGAGCTGAAGCCCGGGGCGGTTCACGTCGTTGTTGGATATGAGACGGTTTTCGCCGTTTTCGGGCATATACAGTATCTCGGGCTTAAATTCGTCGATAAGCTTTCTGAGCGGGAACGTAAACTCCCGCGTAATTTCCTCAAGGGGCATAGCAACGTCCTTTCTCGGGCAAGGCTGCCCGAACATCTAAAAATAACTCTGCAATTACCATTATACAGCAAAACCTCAAATATTGCAAGAGGTTTTTTATATTTTGTTTAGGCCTCGGCAAAACGGTTAATAATTGAGATGTATCTTTTGGCTATTATTAACAATCAAGGAGCTTATTATGAGGAATATTTTTGTGACAATTATACTTATCGCGGGGGCGGCGCTCTCGCTGGGGCTGGGGATGTTCGAGACCTTTGCCGAGGACTGCCGGAGCGTTCGGGGAGAGGTTTTGCGGCTGCATTTGCCCGCGAACTCCGACAGCGCCGAGGATCAGGCGGTAAAGCTGGAGCTGCGCGATTTTCTGCTCGGGGAGTACGGTGACGAGCTTTCCGGGTGCGGAGACCTCGCCGCCGCAGAGGAGCGTGCCCGGGAGCTGCTTCCCGAGATAGAGCGGCGCTGCACGGAGTTTCTCGGGGCGCGCGGCTTCGATTACGGCGCTAAAGCCGAGCTTGCCGATATGTATTTTACCACGCGCGAATATGACCGTCTGATACTGCCCGCGGGTGAGTACAAGGCGCTTCGGGTAACGCTTGGCGGGGGCGGCGGGCACAACTGGTGGTGCGTTATTTTTCCGCAGCTGTGTCTGCCTGCCGCGGCGGAGCCCTCCGACAGCGCCGAGGGCGTGCTGGACGCGTTCGGGAAGCCGCAGAGGGTCACGGTGAAGTTTGCGGTTTACGAGTGGTTTCAGAAGCTGTTTGCGTGAAAATTTGCAAGTTTTTGACTGGGAAATTGCAAAAATTTTTGGTTTTGGTAACTAATCGTTGAAATCTGTGTATTATTTTGCAGCTCGCGTGCAGTCTTTTGCAGCCGATTTGCAGTTATTTGCATAAAAATGCAGTTTTTGACTGTAAATATTTGGAAACACTGTAATTTTATGTTAAAATCTGGGATTTGTGGTGCTAACTGATTTTGGGGGTGGAAAAGTTTGCAGTGAATTGCAGTTTTGAGAATGATATACTGACTTCTTGGTCGAATTACGTTGCACTTCCCGAAGTGCAGACCTCGGTGCAAGAGGACACCCTTCGGGAGAGGGGGGAACAACAAAATCCGACAAAAATGCGGAGTTCCCCCCTCTCCCTACGGGTTTCCTCTTCCGATCTCCTTCCCCTCTCCCACTCCCCCTTTTCCGCATTTTTCGGTTGCCAAGGGCAAAAACGTGCCTTGCCTAGAAAGGGATACAATAAGCGTGGCTCTCCGCACCGCTCAAAATGCGGGCTTAAATGACCTGTCGACGCTCGTTTGGGTTTCCGAAAGGCGATGCTCGATTGGGTTTCCAAAGGGCGACGCCCTTTGGCGAGGGTTGGGGCGAAGCCCCACACACCCTCCTCGGAGGGGAGCGGTGCTGTTTATTTGCGGGCGGAATAAATGTTCATTTGGCGGGGGCGGGCGGAAAATTGCCGATTATGCAAAATTTTTTGAAAATTTCCCTTGACAAATTGTCCCGTTTGTGGTAAAATATTAAAATGTATCATAATGGAGTTATAGGCTATTTCTGCCCGTAATTCCGCGTTATTATTAAGGAGTGATTAAAGCCGATGGTGAATACAAAGCCTGTGCAGTCGGGAAAAACTACGAGACAGAGCTTCTCGAAAATCAATGAGGTCATCGATATGCCGAACCTCATCGGTATCCAGAAGGACTCCTACGAATGGTTCCTCTCCGACGGGATTAAAGAGGTTTTTAAGGACGTTTCTCCGATCGTTGACTCGAACGGCAGGTTTGAGCTTTCCTTTGTGGATTACAAGCTCGACGAAAACACCAAATACTCTATCGAGGAGTGCAAGGAGCGCGACGCAACTTATGCCGCGCCCCTTAAGGTCACCGCGAGCCTGCTTAACAAGGAGACGGGCGAAATTATAGACAGCGAAGAGATCTATATGGGCGATATGCCGCTTATGACAGAGAGCGGCACATTCGTCATAAACGGCTCGGAGCGCGTCGTCGTTTCGCAGCTCGTCCGCTCGCCCGGCGTTTATTACGGCTTTGAGCGCGACAACAAAACGGGAAAGAAGCTGTTTAAGGCTACCGTTATCCCGAACAGGGGCGCGTGGCTGGAGCTTGAGATGGACAGCTCCGACGTGTTTTACGTGCGCATCGACAAGAACAGAAAGTTTCCGTGTACGACGTTTTTGCGCGCCATAGGGCTTTCGAGCGACGAGGACCTTAAAAACAAGTTCGGCGAGGACCCGAGGATCACCGTTACCATCGAGAACGGCAAGGACAACACGAAGAACGAGGAGGAGGCGCTGCTGGAGGTTTACAGAAAGCTGCGCCCCGGAGAGCCCGCGACCGTGGATTCGGCGAGGACGACGCTCGATAACCTGTTCTTCGACGCGAAGAGATACGACCTTTCGCGCTTCGGGCGCTATAAATACAACAAGAAGCTCGGCATAGCTCAGAGGCTTATCGGAAGGAAGGCTGCCGAGAACGTTACCGCGCCGCTTTCGGGCGAGGTGCTTGCCGAGGAGGGCAGTATCATAACCGCCGAAGCGGCGATGGAGATACAGAACGCGGGCGTGCTGGACGTCTGCGTTTACAAGCCCGAGGGCGAGGGCGTGATGAAGATAGTCGGCAACGGAATGGTCGACATTCATATGTATACGGGGGACTTGGACGTTGAGGCGCTGGGCATCAACGAGCAGGTCAAGTTCGGCGTGCTCGCGGAGATACTCGAGGAGGCGGGCGACGACAAGGAGATGCTGAAGGAGCTTATCGCGAAGCGCTCCGACGAGCTTATTCCCAAGCACATAACGCTGGAGGATATTTACGCCGCCGTGGGGTATTTTATCAACCTTAACGAGGGCGTGGGCGATATTGATGATATTGACCATTTGGGCAACAGGCGCATACGCTGCGTGGGCGAGCTGCTGCAGAACCAGTTCAGGATAGGCTTTACGAGAATGGAGCGCACTATCCGCGAGAGAATGGGGCTGCAGGCGAGCGACAGCGAGAGGGTGACGCCCTCTACGCTTATCAACGCGCGGCAGGTGATCGCGGCCATGAAGGAGTTTTTCGGCTCCTCGCCGCTGTCGCAGTTTATGGATCAGAACAATCCGCTTGCGGAGCTTACGCACAAGCGCCGTCTGTCGTCGCTGGGTCCGGGTGGACTTTCGCGAGACCGCGCGGGCTTCGAGGTTCGCGACGTGCATTACTCGCACTACGGGCGCATGTGTCCCATAGAGACCCCCGAGGGTCCGAACATCGGACTTATCTCCTATCTCGCGACGTTTGCGAGGATAAACGTTTACGGGTTTATCGAGGCGCCCTACCGCAGGGTCGACAAGCAGACGGGCAGGGTGCTGGACGAGGTGGTCTATATGACTGCCGACGTGGAGGACAACTATGTCGTGGCGCAGGCAAACGAGCCGCTTGACGAGAACAGCTGCTTCGCGAGACCGCGCGTGAACGCGCGCTGCCGCGACGCTATACTTGAAATAGAGCGCGAAAAGGTCGATTTTATGGACGTTTCGCCGAAAATGGTCGTTTCCGTGGCGACGGCGATGATACCGTTCCTGGAGAACGACGACGCGAACCGCGCGCTTATGGGAGCGAACATGCAGAGGCAGGCCGTTCCGCTTATGGTGACGGATAACCCTATCGTCGGGACGGGCATGGAATACAAGGCGGCGGTCGATTCGGGCGTTGTCGTTTGCGCGAAGGCGGACGGCGTTGTTTCCGACGTTTCCGCGGACCGCATCGTTATCAGGTCCGACGAGGGCAGAGAATTTATGCACAGGCTCATAAAGTTCAAGCGCTCGAACCAGGGGAACTGCGTAAATCAGCGGCCCATCGTGAGCAAGGGCGAGCGCGTGGCGAAGGGCGACGTTATCGCGGACGGTCCCGCTACGAAATTCGGCGAGATCGCGCTCGGAAAGAACGCGCTTATCGGCTTTATGACCTGGGAGGGCTATAACTACGAGGACGCGGTTCTCATTAACGAGAAGCTTGTTTACAACGACGTGTACACGTCAATTCATATAGAGGAATATGAGCTGGAATGCAGGGAGACGAAGCTCGGTCCGGAGGAGATAACGCGCGATATCCCGAACCTTAACGAGGATTCCCTGAAGGATATTGACGACCGCGGAATTATCAGAATAGGCGCGGAGGTGCACTCGGGGGATATTCTGGTGGGGAAGGTGTCCCCGAAGGGCGAGACAGACCTGAACCCCGAGGAGAAGCTGCTGCGCGCGATATTCGGCGAAAAGGCAAGGGAGGTGCGCGACAACTCGCTGAGAGTGGCGCACGGAGAGAGCGGTATCGTCGTGGACGTCAAGGTGTTTACGCGCGAGAACTGCGACGACCTGTCGCCTGGGGTGAACGAGAAGGTGCGCGTTTATATCGCGCAGAAGCGCAAGATATCCGTCGGCGATAAAATGGCGGGACGGCACGGGAACAAGGGCGTCGTTTCGCGTATTCTCAAGCAGGAGGATATGCCGTTTTTGCCCGACGGAACGCCGCTTGACATCGTACTGAACCCGCTGGGCGTGCCTTCGCGTATGAACATCGGGCAGGTGCTTGAGGTGCACCTCGGGTACGTTGCCAAGGCGCTGGGCTGGAAGATAGCCACGCCCGTTTTCGACGGCGCGCACGAGCAGGATATCCGCGCGTTGTACGACGAGGCGAGAAGCAGGCGCAAGGAGCTGCTCGGAGAGGGCGGCGCGGGGCTTGACTTTACGAAGCTGGCCTGGACGAGCGACTGCAAGACGCAGCTGATAGACGGAAGAACGGGCGAGAAGTTCGATTCCCCCGTTACCGTCGGGTATATGTACTATCTTAAGCTGCACCACCTGGTTGACGATAAGATACACGCGCGCTCTACGGGACCGTACTCCCTCGTTACGCAGCAGCCGCTGGGCGGTAAGGCTCAGTTCGGCGGACAGCGCTTCGGCGAGATGGAGGTTTGGGCGCTGGAGGCTTACGGCGCGGCTTATACGCTGCAGGAGATACTGACCGTAAAGTCCGACGACCTTATGGGACGGCAGAAGACCTACGAGGCTATCGTGAAGGGCGCGGAGGTTCCGAAGCCGGGCGTTCCGGAGTCGTTTAAGGTAATGGTGAGCGAGCTGCAGGGATTGGGGCTCGATATCAGGATACTCGACGGCGAGGGCAACGAGATTGACCTCAAGGAGGACTTTGAGGACGACGACGTTTCGAGCTACGGCAAGCAGGGCTTCAGTGACATGCCGGACGACGCTCTGGGCAGTGCCGGATATCAGGTGTCCGACGCCGAGAACACGCTGGGCGTTGTAAGAGACGACCCGCTGTTTGACGAGGACGAGGACGACGAGGATTACGACGACGAGGACGCGGATTTTGACGACGGGATCAATGACGATGAGCTCGCCGACCCCTCCGACGACGACGGTGACGACGATGATGACGACGGCTTCGGCGGCGAGGACGGCGGATTTGACGATTGAGAAACGCGCGGGATATTCCCGATGATATGAAAACGAGGTAATATAATGAGTTTTAGTGTTTTCGAGTCTATGAAAATAGGACTGGCTTCTCCCGACCAGATACGAGCGTGGTCGCACGGGGAGGTCCAGCGTGCCGAAACCATAAATTACCGCAGCCAGAAGCCCGAAAAGCTCGGTCTTTTCTGCGAGAAGATATTCGGGCCGCAGAAGGACTGGGAATGCAACTGCGGAAAGTACAAGAGGGTGCGCTATAAGGGGAGGATCTGCGATAAGTGCGGGGTTGAAGTCACGCGCAGCAAGGTCCGCCGCGAGCGTATGGGGCATATAGAGCTTGCCGCGCCCGTTTCGCATATATGGTACTACAAGGGTACTCCGAGCCGTATCGGGCAGGTGCTTGACCTGACGCCGAAGAAGCTGGAGGAGGTACTTTATTTCACTAAATATATCGTTATCGACCCGGGCGATAAAACGGGGCTGGCGAAGAAGCAGCTGCTTACCGAGGAGGAATACAGCCAGTATGTCTCGAAGTATTCGGGCATCGATACTTTCCGCGCGGGAATGGGCGCGGAGGCTATCAAGGAGCTGCTTGCGGAGATAGACCTCGACGCTCTCGAGCAGGAGCTGAAGGCGGAGCTGGAGACGACCTCGGCGGGGCAGAAGCAGGTGAAGCTGCTGCGCAGGCTGGACGTTATAGAGGCGTTTAAGAACAGCGGAAACCGCCCCGAATGGATGATCCTGGACGTTATACCCGTTATACCGCCCGATATTCGCCCTATGGTGCAGCTGGACGGCGGGCGCTACGCGACCTCCGACCTGAACGAGCTGTACCGCAAGGTCGTTATGAGAAACAACCGTCTTAAGGACCTGCTTTCCAAGAAGGCTCCCGACCTTATCGTGCGCAACGAGAAGCGCATGCTGCAAGAGGCGGTGGACGCGCTGATAGACAACGGCAGGCACGGAAGAGCCTATACGGGCTCGAACAACCGCCCGCTGAAGTCGCTGTCCGATATGCTGAAGGGCAAGCAGGGGCGCTTCCGCCAGAATTTGCTCGGTAAGCGCGTGGACTATTCGGGGCGTTCGGTTATCGTGGTGGGTCCCGAGCTGAAAATGGATCAGTGCGGTCTGCCGAAGGAAATGGCGCTGGAGCTGTTTAAGCCGTTTGTGCTGGACAATCTGGTGAAGAACGGCGTTTCGCCGAACATCAAGCAGGCGAAGAAGCTTGTGGAGCGCGCGGACGACAAGGTATGGGACTCGCTGGAGACCGTTATCAAGGATCACCCGGTGCTGCTCAACCGTGCGCCTACGCTGCACCGTCTGGGTATTCAGGCGTTTTCCCCGATACTTGTCGAGGGGCGCGCCATAAAGCTGCACCCGCTGTGCTGTACGGCGTTTAACGCGGACTTCGACGGCGACCAGATGGCGGTTCATCTTCCGCTTTCGGTGGAGGCTCAGGAGGAGGCACGCACGCTTATGCTGGCGGCAAAGAACCTGCTTAAGCCCTCGGACGGAAAGCCCGTTACCGTTCCTACGCAGGATATGGTGCTCGGGTCGTACTATCTGACGATAGACAAGGCGGGCGAAAAGGGCGAGGGAAAGGTGTTCCGCGACGCGAACGAGGCTATTATGGCTTATCAGGACGGCATCATTACGATACACGCGGCTATAAAGGTGCGCATCACGAAGGATCTGGGCGATACCGTCATTACGAGGATAGTGCCGACGACGGCGGGGCGCATTATTTTCAACGAGCATATACCGCAGGATCTGGGCTATGTCGACAGGACGGATCCCGATCATCAGCTGGACTACGAGATAGGCTTCAAGGTGAGAAAGAAGGAGCTCGGACAGATAATCGACCGTTGCCTGAAGATACACGGCACGGCTACTACCGCGCAGGTGTTGGATAACATCAAGGCGATGGGCTACAAGTACTCGACGCGCTCGGGGATAACCGTTGCGGTGTGCGACGCGGAGATACCGCCGCAGAAGGCGGAGTTTATCAAGGAGGCGGACGAGGCTATCGCCGTGATAAACAAGAAGTTCGCGAGGGGATTTATTTCCGACAACGAGCGCAAGGAGAGCTTTAAGGCTGTCTGGGAGCTGGCTACGAAAAAGGTCTCGGCGGCGCTTACGGCGAACCTTGACCATTACAACAACATTTATATGATGGCGGACTCGGGAGCCCGCGGCTCGGACGCGCAGATAAGACAGCTCGCGGGAATGCGCGGACTTATCGCGAATACTTCGGGCGCGACTATCGAGATGCCTATCAAGGCCAACTACCGCGAGGGTCTGAATGTCCTCGAGTACTTCATCTCCTCGCGCGGCGCGCGAAAGGGTCTTGCCGATACGGCGCTGCGTACAGCCGACTCGGGTTATCTTACGAGACGCCTTGTCGACGTTTCGCAGGAGGTCATTATCCGCGACGACGACTGCGGCACCGAAAACGGCATCGAGGTATACGAGATACGCGAGGGTGACGAGCTTGTCGAAAAGCTTGCCGAGAGACTTGTCGGGCGTTTTCTGGCGGAGGATTTCACAGCCCCCGACGGGTCGTTCACGATATCCAAGGATAAGCTGCTTACGGACAGCGACGTGGCGAAGATAGTGAAAACGGGCGCGGAGCGCGTTAAGGTGCGCTCGGTGCTTACGTGCGAGCTGAGAAACGGCGTTTGCGCGAGGTGCTACGGCGCTTCCCTTGCGAACGGGCAGCTGATAACCAAGGGCGAGGCCGTGGGCGTTATCGCGGCGCAGTCCATCGGCGAGCCGGGCACGCAGCTTACGATGCGTAACTTCCATACGGGCGGCGTTGTCGGCGCGGAGGATATTACGCAGGGTCTGCCGCGCGTTGAGGAGCTGTTTGAGAGCCGCCACCCGAAGAACGCCGCTATTATCACGAGAATTGCGGGGACGGTGAGGTTCGAGGAGATAAAGAAAATGCGCCACGCGGTCATTACTGCCGACGACGGGACCGAGGAGGCGTATGCCGTGCCGTTCGGATACCGTTTGAAGGTTCAGGACGGCGACCGCGTTGAGAAGGGAGACCCGCTGACCGAGGGCTCGATAAATCCGCCGGACGTTCTGGAGGTAAAGGGCGAGAAGGCGGTTCAGGACTACCTTATCAGCGAGGTGCAGAAGCCGTACCGCCAGCAGGGCGTTGACATCAACGACAAGCATATCGAGGTAATCGTGCGGCAGATGATGCGCAAGATAAAGGTCGTAGACCCGGGAAGCAGCTCGCTGCTTGCGGGCGCGGTCATCGGAAAGAACGAGTTTGTGGAGATATGCGACGGGCTGAAGGCGCGCGAGGCGCTCGGCGAGAGCGTTGTGATGCCGACGAGCGAGCCCGTGCTGCTGGGTATTACGAAGGCTTCTCTGGCGACGGACAGCTTTATGTCCGCGGCGTCGTTCCAGGAGACGACGAGGGTGCTTACCGAGGCGGCTATTCGCGGCAAGACCGACCCGCTTACGGGACTTAAGGAGAACATCATCATTGGCAAGCTCATTCCCGCGGGAACGGGTCTAAGAGCGCAGGAGGAGGCTGCCGCGGAGGCGGAATTCAAGACGGAGCAGGAGTCCTCCGAGGGGGCGGCGGGCGTTGAGCCCGAGGCTGTCCCGAGCGCGGAGACAAGCGGCAATGCGGGCGAGGCGAACGCCTGACGGGGTTCGTTAAAATGCACAAAAAGCTTGTTTTGTAAAAAAAATTTAGCGGCGGTTGTCACAAAGTTTTGAAAAAAGCCTTGACAACCGCCGCTTTTTACTGTATAATTTATGAATGTGTGTTAGTATATTTTTCTATAAGAGGAAATAATAATACACGGGTAATTTTATCAAGAAAGAGGTGAAAAATAGTGCCTACGTTTAATCAGCTTGTCCGCAAGGGACGCAAGGTCTCCACGAAGAAATCCAAGGCGCCGGCTCTCCAGAAGGGTATGAACACCCTCCACAAGGAGCAGATCGACCAGCACTCGCCGCAGAAGCGCGGAGTTTGCACCGCCGTGAGAACGCAGACTCCCAAGAAGCCCAACTCCGCGATGAGAAAGGTTGCAAGAGTTAAGATCTCCAACGGCTACGAGGTGACGGCGTATATCCCCGGCATCGGACACAAACTGCAGGAGCACTCCGTCGTTCTTATCAGAGGCGGACGTGTTAAGGACCTCCCCGGTGTGCGTTACCACATCGTAAGAGGTACTCTCGACGCGCAGGGCGTTGACAAGAGAATGCAGGGACGCTCCAAGTACGGTGCGAAGCGTCCGAAGGCGGGAAAGAAGGCTTAAGGTTTCCCGGAGGCTGACATAGGCATTATTTTGAGATAAAATCATTGCCGATTGTTTGCATTTGCGGAAGATGAAGTGCTTTCGAGTACCTGTGAATTCATCATTTTGAAGGAGGGAAGTTAAAGTGCCAAGAAGAGGTAATGTCCCCAAGCGTGAGGTCCTGCCCGATCCGCTTTACGGTTCGGAGCTGGTGACGAGACTTATCAACAACATCATGCTTGACGGGAAGAAGGGCGTAGCCCAGAAGATCGTTTACGGCGCGTTTGAGATCGTTGCCGAGAAGACAGGCAAGGAGCCGCTGGAGGCTTTCGAGGAGGCAATGGAGAACATTATGCCGCAGCTCGAGGTCAAGGCGAGACGCGTCGGCGGCGCGACCTACCAGGTTCCTATGGAGGTTCGCCCCGAAAGACGCCGCACTCTCGGCTTGCGTTGGATAACCAAGTACAGCCGCGACCGCAGCGAGAAAACTATGAAGGAAAGACTTGCAAACGAGATCTGCGACGCGCTGAACAATCAGGGCGGCGCTTGCAAGAAGCGTGACGATACACACAAGATGGCAGAAGCCAACAAGGCGTTTGCTCATTTCAAGTGGTAAGTTAGTAACTAGAGAATAGTAATTAGTAGTTAGTTTCAGGTGATGCAGCAGCGTCTTATTCCTTGTAACTAACAACTAATAGCTATTAAACTAGCAACTATTACGGAGGATTTTATGAAAAGAGACGTTTCTCTTGAAATGACACGTAATATTGGTATAATGGCTCATATCGACGCGGGTAAGACCACCACCACGGAGCGTATTCTGTTCTATACGGGCGTCAACTATAAAATAGGCGAGACCCACGACGGCGCTTCCACGATGGACTGGATGGATCAGGAGAAGGAGAGAGGCATCACTATCACCTCCGCCGCGACCACCGCGTTCTGGAAAGAGCATCGTATCAATATTATCGACACTCCGGGACACGTTGACTTCACAGTTGAGGTTCAGCGTTCTCTGAGAGTGCTTGACGGCTCTGTTACCGTATTTTGCGCGAAGGGCGGCGTAGAGCCGCAGTCCGAGACGGTTTGGCGTCAGGCAGACAACTATCACGTGCCCAGAATGGCTTATGTAAATAAGATGGACATTATGGGCGCGAACTTTTACAACGTAGTGGACATGATGCACGACAGACTGAAGTGCAACGCCGTTCCCATTCAGCTCCCTATCGGGGCTGAGCAGGACTTTAAGGGCATTATCGACCTTATTGAGATGAACGCGGACGTTTACTACGACGACCTCGGCAAGGATATGCGCGTCGAGGAGATCCCCGCGGACATGAAGGAGAAGGCGGAGGAATATCGGGCGAACCTGCTTGAAAAGGTGGCGGAGCTCGACGACGACCTTATGGAGCGCTACCTTGAGAACGAGGGCGCGGACTTCACCGTTGAGGAGATCAAAAAGGCTATCCGCAAGGGCACGATCGACAACAAGTTCGTTCCCGTGACCTGCGGCACGTCTTACAGAAACAAGGGCGTTCAGAAGCTGCTCGACGCTATCGTCGACTTTATGCCGTCGCCCGTTGATATTCCGTCTATCAAGGGCGTAAACCCCAACACCGAGGAGGAAGAGGAGCGCCACGCGGGCGACAAGGAGCCGTTCTCGGCGCTTGCGTTCAAGATAGCGACGGATCCGTTCGTCGGAAAGCTCTGCTTCTTCAGAGTTTACTCGGGCTATGTTGAGGCGGGTACGACCGTTCTCAACTCCACAAAGGACAAGAACGAGCGCATGGGTCGTATTTTGCAGATGCACTCCAACCACAGACAGGACATCGAGGCTTGCCCGTGCGGAGACATTGCGGCTGTCGTCGGTACGAAGTACACGACGACGGGCGATACGTTCTGCGACCCCCAGCACCCCATTATTCTCGAGTCTATGGACTTCCCCGAGCCCGTTATCGATCTGGCTATCGAGCCCAAGACCAAGGCGGGTCAGGAGAAGATGGCTATCGGTCTCGCGAAGCTTGCCGAGGAGGATCCGACCTTCAAGACCTGGACGAACCAGGAGACGGGTCAGACCATTATCGCGGGCATGGGCGAGCTGCACCTTGAGATAATCGTCGACAGACTGCTGCGCGAATTCAAGGTGGAGGCGAACGTCGGCGCTCCGCAGGTCGCTTATAAGGAGACCATTACGGGCAACGCGGACGTTGATATGAAATACAAGCGCCAGTCGGGCGGCTCGGGTCAGTACGGTCACGTTAAGATCCGCGTAGAGCCGAACGAGAGCGGCAAGGGCTACGAGTTTTCAAACGACGTAGTCGGCGGCGCTATCCCGAAGGAGTTTATCCCCGCCGTAGACGCGGGTATCCAGGGCGCGCTGAACGCGGGCGTTCTCGCGGGCTATCCCGTTGTGGACCTTAAGGTCTCGCTGTACGACGGCTCCTACCACGAGGTGGACTCGTCCGAAATGGCGTTTAAGATCGCGGGCTCCATGGCTATCAAGGAGGCCCTCAGAAAGGCGAGCTCGATAATCCTCGAGCCGATAATGAAGGTCGTTGTCGTTTGTCCGACCGATTATACGGGCACGGTCATCGGCGACCTTACGTCGCGCCGCGGACAGATACAGGGGCAGGAATCCCGCAACGGCACGGAGCAGGTGACTGCACTCGTTCCGCTGTCCGAGATGTTCGGCTACTCCAACGACCTCCGCTCCAAGACGCAGGGACGCGGTCAGTACGTTATGGAGCCGCACAGCTATATCGAGGTTCCGAAGAATATTGCCGAGGGCATTATGTCCAAGCGCAAACAGAATGACTGATTTTCTCGGTCAAGTTGACTTGATTGCGCTTCGCAAACAGAATGACTGACGACAGTTGACAGTGAATAGTTGACAGTTGAAAGTTGTTGATATAATTTGCGGAATATTGAGAAAACCACTTGATTTTTTCCGCATATTATGGTAGAATATTACTGTAAACACTTATTTCGGGCAAAACGCCCAAATTGCCTATTAAAGGAGGAAACACCAATGGCTAAGGAAAAATATAATTCCACGAAACCCCACGTTAATATCGGTACCATCGGTCACGTTGACCATGGTAAGACCACTCTGACCGCGGCTATCACCAAGTGGCTCGCGCTGAAGGGTCAGGCTAAGTTCGAGGCTTATGATATGATCGATAAGGCTCCCGAGGAGAGAGAGCGCGGTATCACGATCAATACCGCTCACGTTGAGTATGAGACCGACAACCGTCACTACGCTCACGTTGACTGCCCCGGTCACGCCGACTATATCAAGAACATGATTACGGGTGCGGCTCAGATGGACGGCGCTGTGCTCGTTGTTGCGGGTACCGACGGTCCTATGGCTCAGACCAAGGAGCACATTCTGCTTGCGCGCCAGGTTGGCGTTCCCGCAATGGTCGTATTTATCAACAAGTGCGACGATGCGGGCGAGTACGACGCCGCTACGGGCGAGTACAACGACCCCGACGAGATGCTCGAGCTGGTTGAGATGGATATCCGCGGCGAGCTTTCCGATAAGGGCTTCCCCGGCGACGATATCCCGATTATCCGCGGCTCCGCTAAGGTTGCTCTGGATTCCGATTCCAAGGACCCCGACGCTCCCGAGTATGTTTGCATCAAGAAGCTGATGGAGGCTATCGACAACTACATTCCCGCTCCCGAGAGAGACGAGAACAAGCCCTTCCTGATGCCCGTTGAGGACACCATGACCATTACGGGCCGCGGCACCGTTGCTACGGGTCGTGTAGAGCGCGGCGTTGTAAAGGTAAACGATACCGTTGAGATCACGGGTCTGGTTGACGAGCCCAAGAGCACGGTTGTTACGGGTCTCGAGATGTTCAGAAAGACCCTCGACGAGGCTGTTGCGGGCTACAACATCGGCGCGCTGCTCCGCGGCATCACCCGCGACCAGATCGAGCGCGGTCAGGTTCTCTGCAAGCCCGGCTCTATCCACCCGCACACCAAGTTCAGCGGTCAGGTTTACGTTCTTAAGAAGGAAGAGGGCGGCCGTCACACTCCGTTCGTTTCCAACTACCGTCCGCAGTTCTTCTTCAGAACCACAGACGTTACGGGCGTTATCACGCTGCCTGCCGATAAGGAAATGTGCATGCCCGGCGATAACGTTGTAATGGACGTTGAGCTTATCACTCCTATCGCAATTGAGGAGGGTCTGCGCTTCGCTATCCGCGAGGGCGGCAAGACCGTAGGCTCGGGCGTTGTTACCAAGATTAACGCTTGATTGCCGAACGAATGAAATAAAGATTTGCCGCTGTACGAAGGTGCAGCGGCAATTTTTATTCGATAAATTCCAACTCGTCGGCGTCGAGATAGTCCTCGATGTATTGCTTGGTGAGCAACTGCCGAGGGATGTAGTCGTTGAATTTTCCCGCGATCTCGCAGTTTTCGGGGATACGGAACGAATATTTGTCCGCGCCGCGCCGCTTGATGTCGTTCAGCGCGGCGATGAGCGCGTTTTTGCCCATATCCGTCTGCACCTCGATGCAGACGGGAATGTAGCGCTGAAGCCACACGTTCGCTTGAAAGCCGCGTTGGCGCAGCGCGTACAGCAGTGCCATTGTGCCGCGCGTCCCGAGAAACGGGAACACAGCGAAAACCGTCTCGGAGAGCGGTATAACTATCCTCTCGCCCTCGGACACGGCGCCGCCCGCAAGCTCGTTTCCGCTTGTCGTTTCGCCGCTCATCGACGCGTTTCGGCAGAGCCGCCGAATGTCGTCAAGGCGCTTCTGCGCGCTCTCGTCGAGGAACGCGTATTTCTCGTCGCTGCGGAGCAGCTCGAGCATTTTCTTCATCACTTTGGTGTGGACGTATTCGTTGCCCGTGTCCGTCCACATATTCGCGGAAATGCCCTCGATTTTTTTGACGTAGATAGTCGTCTGCTTTTTGTCGAGCTCCGTGACCTCCCACGCCTGCCCCGCCAGCGCGAACTGCGAACGCGGCGGGAACGGGTTCTGGACCGTGCCGATTATCTCCGCGGAGGCGCCGTTTCCCGCGCTGCTGCGCACGGTGTACTCCACGGGCACCGAGAACACCGCAAGAAACTCGTAGCTGTTGACGGCGGCTTCGCCCTTTTCGCCTATCATCAGCCCGTCCTCGCCGCGCTCGAGATGCCCGTTCTCCAGCATATGCCGCAGGAGCAGCAGATAGTCGTCCTTGGAAACATATCGGAACACCGACAGCGTGAGCACCTGCCGCGCGAGCTCCTTCGGCTGCACGGAGCCGCTCGCCGCCAGTATCGACATGGTTTGGTGGTACAGCAGGCTGTATGGCAGCTTCGGCAGGTACATGGGCTCGACCCACTTTTCGCGCGTGTACAGCAGTATCATTGCCGCGCACATCACAAAGTCCCAATTTATCTCCTTGTAGAACGTGTTCGGCGGCAGGCTCATATCCCAGCGGAACGCGAAGCGCATTTCGCCCGCCGCGTCGCCGCGCCGACCCGTTCTGCCGAGGCGCTGCACGAGCCCCGATACCGTGAGCGGACAGCCCGTCTGGACTATGCGCTCCAAACGCCCGAGGTCGATGCCGAGCTCCAGCGTGACCGTCGCGCCCGTGCAGACGGGCAGCTCGCCCGACTTCATGCGCTTCTCGGCGAACTCGCGCAGCGCGGGGGAGACGTTCGCGTGGTGCACCAGATAGCAGTCGCCGCCGCGGTTTTTCTCGGAGAGCCGCTTCATATGCGCGATGTTCTCCTCGACCTCGCCCTTGCTGTTGGAGAACAGTATGCAGCGCTTGGCGCGCGTGCTCTCGTAGAGATACTCGTAGTAGCGCTCCAGCAGCGTTTTGCTGTCGGAGTTGGGTATCTTTTCGGCTATCGGGAAGAACCTCACCGACAGGCGTATCTTGCGGCTTTTGTCGCGGACCTTCGGGGTGTTGCAGGGCGCGTTTGTGCCCATGCAGAGCCATTTTTCGGCATTCGTGCAGTCGCCGAGAGTTGCCGAAAGCCCTATTCTCCGCGGAACAAAGCCGATTATCCGCTGCAAACGCTCCAGCACCGACAAAAGCTGCAAGCCGCGGTCGTTGTCCATAAAATAGTGCACCTCGTCGATGATGACGAAACGCAGGTCGGAGAACAGGCGGTAGGCGTTCGCGCTGTTGCGCATAAGCAGGCTCTCGAGGCTCTCGGGGGTGGTCTGCATTATGCCGCGCGGGTTTTTCACGAGCTTCTTTTTCGCGGCGGGAGACGCGTCGCCGTGCCATTTCGTGACGGGGATGTCCGCTTCCTCGAGAAGCTCCTCGAGGCGCTCGAACTGGTCGTTTATCAGCGCCTTCAGCGGCGAGACGTACAGCGCCCCGACGCTGCCCGACGGGTTCTCCCAGAGCTGTGTTATCACGGGCAGGAACGCGGCTTCGGTCTTGCCGCTCGCCGTTCCCGAGGTCAGCAGGAGATTGTCCTCGGTGTCGAAGATTATCTCCGCAGCCGCGACCTGTATGTCGCGGAGCTCCTCCCACTTGTTGCGGTAGATGTAGTCCTGTATGAACGGCGCGAGGCGGTAAAATACGCTGTTTTGGCTCATAGCGAACCCGCGATGCCGAGAACGGCTATCGAAGCTATCGCGCCCAGCGCCGCTATCGCCGACAGGCAGCCGCACCCTCCGCGGCGGGGCGGACGTCCCCCGTGATGAGGCGGCGGGGGCGGGGGTCTGTGACCGCCGTGATGACGAGGGGGCGGGGGCGGCGGTCTGTGACCTCCTCCGTGATGTCCTCCGGATCCGTGACCGCCCGGTCCGGGTCCTCCGAAATTTCTCATAGAAATCACTCCTTTGTTATTTTTTTCACGTATATCCTGCTGTCGCCGCCGTAAATATCAACGCGGCTCTCAAGGTACGAATATCCGTATTTCTCGTAAAGCCCGATGTGGTCGGTGCATATGTAAACGTTTTCAACGGAATGTTCGCGGGCGATCTCCTCGCAGCGCTCTATCAGCCGCCCGACATAACGGTGTCCGCGGTATTCGGGGAACGTGTACACAAAGCCTATCCACGGGTACAGCGACCTGTCGTCGACGCAGTCGCGGTGCGCGAACGTCACAAAGGAGACCAGCCTGTCCCCGTCGGTTAGCAGGAGCAGAATACCCTCGCCGAGATTTTCAAAGAACGTTCCGTTTTCAAGAAATCCCGTCAGCGTCGGAGCCGCGCCCCAATCGCTGCGCTTTATTTCGCCGAGCCAATGCGCGCGGTCGGCGCTTTCAAAGTAGTTTATAATTTCCATATTTACCTTTCTGTGTCATGCGAAAGCAAGCTTTCCTTTCGGCACGGGAATATCTCTGCCAAGCTCTTTGGCGGTCTCTATCCATTCCTCGATAACCGTATGCACGTTTTCAAGCGCCTCCGCGGGGGTCTTGCCGTCAGCCATACAGCCCGAAAGCTCGGGGACCTCGGCGATATAGCTGCTGTCCTGTTCGCTCCAATAAAGGATTATTTCATATTTATACATAATAAATCTCCTCCTAAAGTGTACTTTAAAACCAGATTGCGCACCTGTTTCACTTGATAGGGCTTTGCTTTATTGCCAACGGGCTGAAGATTTATGATTTCTTCGACTCCATCCATAGTATAAATAAAGTGATCGCCCCTTATTCGGCACTTAAAGCCGAGTATTTCAAGCAGTCTTTGCAGCTCCGAGAAACGAAATGAATTGTCGTTTGTGCCGCTTAAAAGCTTTAGCAGCAGCTTTTCGCTCTGTCCCATTTTTCACCTCACAAATCAAAATCCTCGAAGCCGTCGCCGCCGTCGGAGCCTTCCCCATCGCCCTCGGAAAACTTGAACTGCTCCTCGCCCATAAGCTCGGGGAGCGTTTTTTCGGGGTGCTGGTAAGCGATATTCAGCAGCTCTATGAAGTCGCGTATCATCTCGCGCGGGGTGACGTTGGTCTGCGCGCCCACGCGCTCGAATTCCGCCTTGACGAAATATATCCTGTCCTCGAGCGTTATCTTCGGCTCGTAGTCGTACAGCAGCGCGTGTATCTCCGATAGCTTTTCCGTCAGCACGGTCAATTCCTCATAGGAAAGCGGATCGAGCCTGATTATCGGCGCCAGCATATCGTGAGCCTCGTCCGTGGCGTAGCGCCCGCGCTCCAGCCGCGAGCGCAGCGCCTCGTAGCTGAACACTCCGCGCCGCGCGTCCTCGACGCACTGCGGCGTGCCGCCCATGATGATGCCGAGATGCGAAGCCTTGCCCTGCATTACGTCGTTGTACATCGTAAGGATTTTTTCGTAGTTGTTCTGGCGAGTGACCGAGTTGGAAATTTTCATTATGTTGACGAGCTCGTCTATCATGATGACCAAGCCCTTGTAGCCCGCGCTGACGAGAAAGGCGGTCATAAGCTTGATATAGTCGTACCAGTTTTCGTCGGAGATTATGACGTTCACGCCGAGGTCGTGCTTTGCCTCGGTTTTCGTGGAGTATTCCCCGCGCAGCCAGCGGACGGCGCTGCCCTGCTTCTCGTCATTGCCGTCGCGGAACGCGCGGTAATAGGCGATTATGACCGCCGCGAAGTCGAACCCGTGAACCATGTCCTCCAAGCCGTTTATCCTCGCGTAGATGCGCTTTTCGACCTCGGTATCGAAGAACGTGTTGTCGGGAGACATTCCGTCCGCGATGACCTCTCCGCGCACGCCGTTTATCCACTTCTCGAGTATCAGCGAGAGCGCGCCGCCGTCGGGCTTTGCCTTGACGGAAAGCGAGCGCATAAGCTCGCGGTACGTCGCCAAGCCCTGCCCCTTTGTTCCCGTGAGCCGCCGCTCGGGCGACAGGTCGGCGTCCGCGGAGGCGAAGCCCCTGTCCATGACGTGCTGGCGCATCGTCTGTATCAGGAAGCTCTTGCCGCTGCCGAATTTTCCGACAATAAAGCGGAAAAACGCGCCGCCGTCCTCGGCTATCGACACGTCGTGCAGCAGGGCGTTTATCTCGGCGGTGCGCCCGACCGCGATGTAACCCAGCCCCGTGCGCGGCACCACGCCGCCCTTCAGCGCGTTGATGAGCCCGGCGGCTATTCGTTTCGGAATTTGCATAATACCAACCCCCTTTTACAGTTGACAGTTGACAGTGTATAGTTGACAGTTAAGGAAATGATGCGGTATATTACGTTTATTGTCACTCGGATAAGCGCTTATTTGCCGAGTCGCTATAAACCCGACTGTTTTCAGCCATACATTAACTGTCAACTGTCAACCGTACACTGTAAACTGTATTTCACCCCTCCTGCCGCGAGCGGATAAGCTCCGCGTAAAAGCCGTCCTTTTCCATAAGCTCGGCGTGCGTGCCCTGCTCGACGATATGCCCCGACTTCATTACGAGAATGCAGTCCGCCTCGCGGATAGTCGAGAGCCTGTGCGCGACCACAAAGCTCGTGCGTCCCCGCATGAGATTGTCGAACGCGTTCTGTATCTTCATTTCGGTGCGCGTGTCTATCGAGGACGTTGCCTCGTCGAGTATCAGCATCGGCGGCAGCGAGAGCATTATCCTCGCTATCGACAGCAGCTGCCGCTGCCCTTGGGAAAGCTCCGCGTCGTTTGTTATCACGGTATCGTAGCCCTGCGGCAGGCGCTTTATAAAGCTGTGCGCGTGGGCGGCTTTGGCGGCGGCGGTTATCTCGTCGAGCGTCGCGTCGGGCTTGCCGTAGGCGATGTTGTCGCGCACCGTCCCGCGGAACACCCACGTCTCCTGCAAAACGATGCCGAAATTGCTCCGCAGACTGTTCCTTGTTATTTCTTTAACGGGCAAGCCGCTTACGTCTATCTCGCCGCTCACAACGTCGTAGAAGCGCATAAGCAGGTTGATGAGCGTTGTCTTTCCGCAGCCCGTGGGTCCGACGATCGCGATGTGCTGCCCGCTCTTTACGTCGAGATTAAGGTTCTCGATAAGCGGCTTTTCGGGAACGTAGGAGAAGTCAACATTACGCAGCCGCACGCGCCCGTCGCATTTTTCGAGCGCCTTCTTGTCCGCGTCGGAGCTTTCGGGCTGCTCGTCGATAAGCGCGAATATCCTCGCCGCCGAAGCGAGCGCGTTCTGAAGCTCGGTAACGACCCCCGAGATCTCGTTGAACGGCTTGGTATATTGATTTGCGTACTGCAGAAAGCAGCTGAGATCGCCGACGGTGAATCCCCCCGAGACCGCCCTCACGGCGTTCAGCGCGCCGAAAACGCCCACCCCCGCGTAGACGAGGGAGTTCACGAAGCGCGTGCAGGGGTTGGTGAGCGCGGAGTAAAACTGCGCTCTCCGTCCGCAGACGTTCAGCCGCTCGTTTATCTCGCCGAATTGCGCCTCGGCGTTCTTCTCGAAGCCGAAAGCCTTTACGAGCCGCTGCCCGCCGATATGCTCGTCGATGTAGCCCGTAAGCTCGCCCTTTATCGCGGACTGCTCCTTGAATTTATTAAAGCAGAGCTTGGAGATGACCGCCGCGACCGCGAACGACAGCGGCGTAATGCAGACGACCACAAGCGTTATCTGCCAGTTGAGCCTTGCCATAAAGACCAGCGTGCCGATTATCGTCACAACGCCCGTGAAAAGCTGCTGAAAGCCCTGCAGCAAGCCCTCGCTCACCGCGTCCACGTCGTTCACCACGCGGCTTATTATGTCGCCGTGGGAGTTCGCGTCGATATACGACAGCGGCAGGTGCTGCAAATGCGCGAAGATGTCCGCGCGGAGCTGCTTTACGGTCTTGTGGGTTATCTTGTTTGTGGAAAAATACATCAGCCACTGCAAAAGCGCGACAACGGGAATTATCGCCGCTATCGTTATCAGAACGGGCGTCATGCTCTCGAAATCGACCCCGTTTTCGCTTATGCAGTCCACCGCCCTGCCTATCAGCACGGTGGTGTACAGCGACAGCAGAACGCTGCCCGCCGCGCATATTATCGCCAGCACGACAAGCGGTATCTGCCCCTTCATATAGCGGAGAATGCGCCCCAGAGCGCCCTTTTTCGTCAGCCTTTTATCCATTTTGAGCGCCCCCTTCCTCGTTCTCCTGCTCGAGGAGCTCCTCCTCGGTGTACTGCGTGAGACATATCTCGCGGTAGACCTCGCAGCTTTTCAGCAGCTGCGCGTGAGTGCCTATCCCGACAGCCTCCCCGTCGTCGAGGACGATTATCTTGTCCGCGTGGCGAATGGAGTTCGCCCTCTGCGATACGATAACGCAGGTCGTCGGCAGCATTTTCAAGGCCTTGCGGAGGCTCGCGTCCGTCGCGTAGTCGAGCGCGGACGAGCTGTCGTCGAGTATCAATATCTCGGGATCCTGCGCGACGGCTCTCGCGATAGTCAGGCGCTGCTTCTGCCCGCCCGAAAGGTTCTTGCCGCCTTGGAGGATACGCGCGTCAAGCCCGCCGTCGAGGTTGTCCGTAAACTCCTTAGCCTGCGCAATTTCGAGAGCCTTGTATATCCGTTCGTCGGGGATGTCCGTCCTGCCGAGCGCCATATTTTCGCGGAGCGTGCCGCTGAGCAGCTCCGTTTTCTGCGGAACGATGCCGACGAGCCGCCGAAGCTCCTCGGTGGGGTAGTCGCGCACGTCCGCGCCGTTTATCCTCACGGAGCCGCTGTCGCAGTCGTAGAAGCGACACAGCAGGTTCACGAGCGTGGATTTTCCCGAGCCCGTGCCGCCGATAATGCCGAGAGTTTCCCCGCGCCCGAGCGTAAACGAGATTTTCTCGAGCGAGTTCTCCCCGCCGACGTAGGAGAAGCTCACGTTCTCAAATTCAACGGCGGGAGCGCTCTCGTCTTGCTTCGGGGAGCTCTCCGCGCCGACAACCGAGGGCTGCATATCGAAAATCTCGTTGATACGCGCCGCCGAAGCCGCCGCCTTTGTGAAAATCGTCACGAGATTTGCGACCACGACGAGCGCGAGCGAGATTTGCGTCATATAGTTGACGAGCGCGATGACCTTGCCCTGCGTAAGCCCGTCGACGCCGCCGTCCACGAAGCCGCCGCCGAGCCACACTATCAGCAGATACGCGGCGTTCACCGCAATGAATATCGCGGGGTTCAGCAGCGCGTTTATCCGCCCCGCCCTCACCGCGAATTTTCGGTATTCCTCGGCGGTCTCCTCGAAGCGCTCTTTCTCGTAATCCTGCCGCGAGAACGCCCTTACCACGCGCACACCCGAGAGATTTTCGCGCGTTATCCGCGAAATGCCGTCTAGCGACCTCTGCTGCTGTTTGAAGAGCTTTACGGTAACGCGCATTATCGGGTACATAACGGCGACTATCGCCGCCATAGCGCCGAGGAAGATAAGCGACAGCCGCGCCGAAATGGTAAACGCCATTACCGTCGCGCCGATAACGAGGAACGGCGCTCTCACGACGAGCCTTATCAGCATCGCGACGGCGGTCTGCACTTGGTTCACGTCGTTGGAGATGCGCGTTACCAGCGCCGCCGTACCGAGCGTGTCAAGCTCCTTGTAGGAGAGCGTGTTGATGTGCTTGTATAAATCGTCGCGCAGGCGCGTTCCCACGCCCTGCGAGGCGACGCTTGCCATATATTGGCAGATAAGCGCGAACGTCAGCCCGCACACCGCCAGAACGACCAGCGTTATCCCGTGCCGCCAAATATAGCCCGTATCCGCGTTTTTAATGCCCACGTCGATTATCTCCGCCATAACCAGCGGCACTATCAGCTCGAACACCGCCTCCGTGAACTTGCATACGGGTCCGACGGTGACGTTGAGCTTGAATTCTTTCAAATATCTCGCCAGCCTGAACATTTATCGAAAGCACCCCCGGTTCTTTTAAATCAACCTTATCCTATTATTATAATATATTTTTTTAAAATTGTAAAGATATTTCTTGACATTTTGTCCAAAAAGCGGTAAAATATAAGTAGTATTCTTGAAAGGAGAATTTTTTTATGGGAAATTTTCGGACAGCGCCTATCTTCACCGACGGAATGGTTCTGCAGCGCGATAAAAACATCTGCGTTTTCGGGACGGGCGACGAGGGCACGCTTATCCACGGCGAGCTTTGCGGCTTTCATTCCTGCTGCACCGTAAGGGACGGCAAATGGAAGATAACCTTCCCGCGCATGGGGGCGTGCCGCCACGTCATTCTGAAGCTCTACGACGACGACAACGACAACGTTGTCCGCATTGAGAACGTCGCTATCGGCGAGGTCTGGCTCGCGGGCGGGCAGTCGAATATGGAGTTCGAGCTCTGCAACTGCATAGGCGGAAAGGAGTCCCTCGAAAACGACGACGTAAAGGACGTCCGCTATTACTACGTGCCCAAGAAAACGCACTACGACGACGATTACGAGGAGCAGATGCAGAACGCCCGCTGGACGGATTTTTCCGATAAGGAAGCCGCCGCGCACTGGAGCGCCGTAGGCTACTATTTCGCCAAGGAGATGTCGCACTACCTCGACGTAACGGTCGGCGTTATCGGCTGCAACTGGGGCGGCACGTCCGCCTCCTGCTGGATAGAGCGCGAGTATGCCACGGGCGACACCAAGGTGTATTTCGACGACTACGACGCGGCTGTCGAGGGCAAGGATATCGGGCAGCTCATTGCCGATTACCGCGAATACGAAAAATATCAGCAGGCTTGGTGGGCGAAAAGCGCCGAATACTACGCCTCCGAGGGCGAGCACACGTGGGAGGGCTGTCTGGAATACTGCATGTCTGTGGGACCCGACCGCTACCCGGGACCCGTCGCTCCGTGCAGCCCCAACGCGCCCGGCGTCCTCTACGAGAGCATGGTGTCGCGCGTGCTGCCGTATACGCTCGGCGGCGTGCTCTGGTATCAGGGCGAGAGCGACGACATCCGCCCCGACGCGTATTACACGCTCCTCACGCAGCTTATCCGCAACTGGCGCGAGGCTTGGGGCGACGACTCGCTCCCGTTCATTATCGGGCAGCTCCCGATGTACGCGGGCGGCAATCCCGACGGCGACAGCTGGTGCCGTATCCGCGAGGCTCAGATGCGCGTGTACAACACGATAAAGAACACGGGCATAGCCGTGCTGCTCGACTGCGGCGAGCGCGACGATATCCACCCGAAGGATAAGCAGCCCGTAGGGCACCGCTTCGCCATGCAGGCGCTCGACATAGTCTACAGCGGCTGCGACGGAGCGTTCGCGCCCGTGCTGAAAAACGTCATCTGGCGCGGCGATATGGTGGAGCTGCAGTTCGCCAACGCGCGCGGCGGCTTCAAGGTAAAGGGCGAGCCCGAGGGCTTCGAGATGTGCGGCGAGGACGGCGTATACATGCCCGTCTACGCGGATGTTTCGGGCGAGCGCATCTTCCTCTCCGACGACTCCATCGAGCGCCCCTGCGGAGTGCGCTATCTCTGGAAGAACCACGCCGAGATACACATCTTCAGCGGGTTCGGACTGCCGCTCGCGCCGTTCAGAATAAAACGCTAAACAAGAAATCGAGGTATAATTTATGATAGCTTTGGTAACGGGCGCAAGCTCGGGCATAGGACGCGACATCGCCCGCTCCCTCGCGCGTCACGGGATAAACGTAATAATCACGGCGCGCCGCCGCGACAGGCTGGTCGAGCTGAAAAACGAGCTCACCGAGCGGTACGGCGTAAAGGTAATGTGCATCTCCGCCGACCTCTCCAAGGAAAATCAGGTTTTCGCGCTGTACAATAAGGTGCGCAAGTACAACATCGACATCCTCATCAACAACGCGGGCTACGGCGTTTTCGGCGACTTTACCGAGACCGACCTCGAGCGCGAGCTGGATATGCTCGACGTCAACGTAAAGGCGTTCCACATACTGTTCAAGCTGTTCCTGCGCGATTTCAAAAAGCGCGACTGCGGCTATATTCTGAACACGGCGAGCGTCGCGGGATTTCTCCCGGGACCGTGGTTCTCGTCCTATTACGCCAGCAAGGGCTATATCGTCCGCATGACGCAGGCTGTCGCGGAGGAGCTTCGCTCGAAGCGCAGCAACGTCCGCGTCTCCATGCTCTGCCCGGGACCCGTCTCCACGGAGTTCAGCGAAACGGCGCGCGTGAAATTCCTCACCCGCCCCTACCCCAGCGAAAAGCTCGCCGAGCACGCGGTAAGGGAGATGTTCGCGGGCACGCTGATGATAAGCGAAAACGGCTTTATGAAGACGGCGGTGTGCCTCGGGAAGATGCTCCCCGACAAGGTCCTCGCGGTCATGGCGGGTCTGTTCCAGTCCAAGAGAGAAAGGTCGTAGGTGACGCAATGCCGAATATCACGGAAGTGACCGTCCGTTACGCCGAAACGGACTGCATGGGCGTAGTCCACCACGCGGTGTACCCCGTGTGGTTCGAGATAGCGCGGACGGATTACATCAAGGCGGCGGGCATGAGCTACGCGGAAATGGAAAAAAACGGCGTAATGCTCCCCGTAACGGGCATTTCCTGCAAATACAGGCTCCCCGCGCGGTACGACGACGCGCTGCTCATCGAGGCGAGGATCGCGCGTTTGACCCCCGCGCGCATAGAGTTCGAGTACACGGTAACGCGCAAGGGCGAAACGGAAACGCTCTCGACGGGCATGAGCTCGCACGGCTTCGTGGATTCGCGGACGTTTAAGCCGCTGAATTTCAAAAAGGCGATGCCCGAGTTTTACGCGGTCATGGAAAAGCGGGCGGCGCTCGACGGGAGAGGTTGATATGGAGCGCTGGAGATATCCGAGGTTTTTCACGGACAACATATCCGATGAAACGGCAGTCGTCGTCGGCGAGGACGTAAAGCACATAACCTCCGTGCTGCGGATGAGAAAGGGCGCGCTTGCGGTGCTTTGCGACGGTCGGCGCACGGATTACCTCGCCGAGCTCGGCGAGGCAGCGGGCGAAAGCTGCGTTTTCCACATACTGGAAAAAAGCCCCAACGAAGCGGAGCCGAGCATTTATCTGCGCCTGTTTCAGGCAATGCCGAAGGGCGATAAAATGGAGTTCATCGTGCAGAAGGCTGTGGAGTGCGGCGCGTCGGAGATAATCCCGATCTTCACCAAGCGCTGCGTTTCCAGACCCGACGCAAAGCAAATGGCGAAAAAGCTGCCGAGGTACCAAAAAATCGCGCTTGAAGCGGCGAAGCAGTGCGGGCGCGGGATTATACCGACGGTAAAAAAAGCGGCAGAATTTACCGAATTGAAAAATTTCATTTCCGCCGAAAATACGGGAATAATGTTTTATGAGTGCTCCGAAACGCCGCTGAAAAGCGCCGTGAGCGAATTTCGCAAAAATGTGGATATCGTCGTCGGCAGCGAGGGCGGCTTTGAACCCTCCGAGGCGGAGGAGCTGCAACGGCTCGGCTTCGCGGCGGTATCGCTCGGAAAGCGTATTCTCAGATGCGAGACAGCTCCTATAGCGGCGCTCTCGGTTTTGATGAATATGACAGGAAATATGTAGTCCGTTTGGTGAAAGTTACCAAAATTTTCGCCGATACTTGCAATTTTTTTGCAAAAGGTATATAATATATGTACAGAACGGAAACCGACGGTTTCCGCAAGCTTAAGGAGGAATAGCTATGAAGGCTTTGGGAATTTTTATGGTAGGCGCGTTGGCTGTCGCGGGAGGGATCGCCGCCGCGACGTATATCACCAAGAAAAAGCTCGAAAAGGAAAACGAGGATAATTACTACGACGATTGGGACAGCGACGATATCGACGACGATTGGGACTTCGATTTCGACGAGGATATGGACGTCGAGGACGAACCGTCGCTCGCGAAGGCTGTCGCGGACGCCGTTCCCGAGAGCAGCGCGTCGGAGAGCGAGACCGCGTCGCCGTTCTCGGACAGCGATATTTTCTCCGAGGAGACCGGCGAGGACTCCGACGAGGAGCTGTAATTTAAGCCGAATTAAACAAGCGCGGCGTCGGGCAATGCTCCGGCGCTGCATTGTTATGCGGAAAACATTATGCCCCCGCGTTTCCGCAGGGGCATAATGTTGGTTTGGTTGGTAATTATATGAAAAGGGTGGTTAGCAATTTCAAAGCACTTTCTGTGCTGATATTACATATTTTAACAGTTTTGTATGATATTTGTAAGTTGCTTTTGTGAAAATTGTGTGAAATTTTCACGGAATGTGCTGTAAAACGGCTAGATATTTTGACCGAATTTTCGCAGTATGTCGCGCATCAAATCCCTGTCGACTGACCATAGCTTCGTTTTGCCGCGCGGCAGGTCGTCGACGCGGTATTCAAAGCGTATAAAAATCTCGCTGTAATCCTCTCTGTAATAAAAAATGCAGAGAAGATATTTCTCTTTTGTGGCGTAATAATTTACCGGAGTAAAGCCGAGAACTGCCCGAATGTCGCTTTCCAGAGCCGTTTCGACCTGTTTCAGCGGGACTGCCTCGAACTGCACCTTTTTGGTGAGCGGCAGGCTCTCCGCGCGCCTGTCCTCCTCGGTTTTGATGTTTTTCCTGAAAAATCCGAACATAATGAATACTCCTTTCGCGGTCGTTTTTTGCAAGTTTTCGACTGGGAAATTGCAAAAATTTTTGGTTTTGGCAACTAATCGTTGAAATCTGTGTATTATTTTGCAGTCTTTTGCAGTCGGCGTGCAGTTATTTGCAGCCGTTTTGCAGTTAAATGCAGATTTTTGCGGTTTTCGACTGTAAATATTTGGAAGCGCTGTAATTTTATGTTAAAATCTGGGATTTACAGTGCTAACTAATTCGAGGGTTGAAAAGTTTGCAGTTTTTTGCAGTCGCGGGGGTGATATGATGTTTTTCGTTGGGTGGATTTCTTGGTCGGATTACGTTGCTTTTTATTAAACCACTAACCTCGGTGCAAGAGGACACCCTTCGGGGAAGGGGGAGGAGGGCAGGCGGCTCTTCTTCGTCACTCTCGCGCTTAAATCCTCCCCCTTCCCCTACGGGTTTCCTCTTCCGATCTCCTTCCCCTCTCCCTTTCCTCCTCCTTCGCAGGTTTGCGCGCGTGGAGGAATTGTTTATCGCGTCAATCTTCTTGCGCTTCAACCATATGTTATCGTCGGTGGTCTCACTGTATAGGAACCTTTTTTCGAGAGGTACATAAGGGCGGTGTTATGCCCGTTAACTAGCTACTAACAACTATTCTCTAAATACTAATTTGCCGTTAACTAAAAGCGCTGCCCGCGCATATAATGCCGTAACTCGAAATTATGTGTTTGGGGTGACAAAATTGAACGAAAACAACGAAAAACGCCTGTGCGATATTGCCGTCGGGGAAAACGCCGTCGTCGAGCGCCTTACGATACACGGCTCGATGCGGCGCAGATTGTTGGATATCGGACTGTGCGGCGGCACCGCCGTGGAGTGCGTCGGGAAAAGCCCCATGGGCGACCCGCGCGCTTACCTGATACGCGGCGCCGTTATCGCTATCCGCGACTGCGACAGCCGCGGCGTTATAGTGAGGGGGATATAAATGGGCTTGACCGCTAAATCAACGGGCAGCGGCGTGCTGTCTTCCGATATTCGCGTTGAAAAGAACGCTCCCGACGATAAGGTCATTGTTATCGCGGGCAACCCGAACGTCGGCAAAAGCACCGTTTTCAACGGGCTGACGGGGCTTCATCAGCATACGGGCAACTGGCCCGGAAAGACCGTCTCCATTGCGCAGGGGGCGTGCCGCGGACGGGAGTTTTCCTATGTGCTGGTGGACGTTCCGGGGACGTATTCGCTGTTGGCGCACTCCGCCGAGGAGGAGGTCGCGCGGAACTTTATCTGCTTCGGCAAGCCCGACGCGGCTGTCGTCGTTTGCGACGCGACCTGCCTTGAGCGAAGCCTCAATCTTGCCTTGCAGGTGATGGAGATTTGCCCGAAAACGCTTGTCTGCGTGAATTTGCTTGACGAGGCGAAGCGCCGCGGCATTGCCGTTGACCTCGGGAGGCTTGAGGAGCTTCTCGGAGTGCCCGTTGTGGGGACCTCCGCGCATAAGAAATCGTCGCTGAGAAGGATAACCGACAAGCTGGACGAACTGTGCGGGGAGAAAATTGTTCCCGAGCCGCGGAAGCTGCGTTGCACGGAGCAGACAGAGCAAGCCGTTGTCGAGCCCGTGTTGGGGGAGAGTCTCGGGGAGGAAATTGTTCCCGAGCCGAGGAAGCTGCGCTGTACGGAGCAGACAGAGCAAGCTGTTGTCGAGGCGAGAAAGCTGCGCTGCATAGAGCCGATAGAGCAAGCCGTTGTCGAGCCCGTGTTGGGGGAGTGTCTCGGGGAGGAAATTGTTCCCGAGGCGAGAAAGCTGCGCTATACGGAGCAGACAGAGCAAGCTGTTCCCGAGCCGAGGAAGCTGTGTTGCACGGAGCCGACAGAGCAAGCCGTTTCGGTTGCCGAGCCCGTGTTGGGGGAGAGTCTCGGGGAGAAGAGCGTTGCAGAGCCGAGGAAGCTGCGCTATACGGAGCCAACAGTGCAAGCTGTTCCCGAGACGAGGAAGCTGCGCTGCACGGAGCCGACAGAGCAAGCCGTTTCGGTTGTTGAGCCTGTGTTGGGGGAGAGTCTCGGGGAGGAAATTGTTCCCGAGCCGGGGGAGCTGCGCTATACGGAGCCGACAGAGCAAGCCGTTGTCGAGCCCGTATCGGGGGAACATCTCGGGGGGAAAATCGTTCCCGAGACGAGGGAGCTGTGCTGCATGGAGCCGATAGGGCAAGCCGTTGTCGAGCCCGTGTTGGGGAAACGTCTCAGGGAGAAGAGCGTTGCAGAGCCGAGGAATCTGCGCTATACAGAGCCGACAGAGCAAGCCGTTGTCGAGCCCGTGTTGGGGGAGCGCCTCGGGGGGAAAATTGTTCCCGAGACGAGGGAGCTGCGCTATACGGAGCCGATAGAGCAAGCCGTCTCGGTTGTCGAGCCCGTGTCGGGGGAGCGTCTCGGGGAGAAGAGCGTTGCAGAGCCGAGGGAGCTGCGCTATACGGAGCCGATAGAGCAAGCCGTTGTTGAGCCCGTGTTGGGGGAGAGTCTCGGGGGGAAAATCGTTCCCGAGCCGAGGAAGCTGCGCTGCACGGAGCCGATAGAGCAAGCCGTTTTCGAGCCCGTGTTTGGGGAGTGTCTCGGGGGGAAGAGCGTTGCAGAGACGAGGAAGCTGCGCTATACGGAGCCGATAGGGCAAGCCGTTTCGGTTGTCGAGCCGACGCTGAAAAAGCACCTTGGGGAGGAAATTTCCGCGAGGTGGCTGGCGCTGCGGCTTATCGACGGGGACAGCTCGCTCGCCGACGAGATAGAGCGGTTTTTCGGCAAAAACCCGAACGATATCGAAGAGGTCTCGGGCGCGGTCGAGCGCGCAAAGAGCCTGCTTGCCGAAAACGGCATAACGTCGGACTGCCTGAAGGACAGGATAGTTTCCTGCATAATGCGCAACGCGGAGGAGGTCTGCGGCGAGTGCTGCCGAAGCGGGGGCTGCCGGGGGACGTTTTCGCGCGCCGACAAGATACTTACGAGCCGCGCTTTCGGGTATCCGATAATGCTGCTTATGCTATTGTTGATATTTTGGATAACTATAGTTGGCGCAAACTATCCGAGCGAGCTGCTGAGCACCGCGCTGTTTTGGCTCGGAGACAGGCTCGGGGAGCTGCTGGGGGCGCTGAACGCTCCCGAATGGCTGCGCGGGCTGCTCGTCGACGGGGCGTACCGCGTGCTGGCTTGGGTGGTCGCGGTCATGCTGCCGCCGATGGCGATATTTTTTCCGCTTTTTACGTTGCTGGAGGACCTGGGGTATCTGCCGCGCGTGGCTTATAACCTCGACAAGCCGTTCTGCAAGTGCAGGGCTTGCGGAAAGCAGGCGCTGACGATGTGCATGGGCTTCGGATGCAACGCGGCGGGTATAGTGGGCTGCCGAATAATCGACAGCAAGCGCGAGCGCCTTATCGCGATGCTGACGAATGCCTTTGTGCCGTGCAACGGGCGTTTTCCGATGATTTTGACGGTCATTTCGCTGTTCTTTGTGGGGGGCGCGATGGGCTTCGCGGGGAGCCTTCTGTCGGCGGCGGCGCTTACGGGGGTGATAGTCCTCGGCGTTGCGATGACGTTTCTGGTATCGAAAATACTCTCGGCGACGATACTGCGCGGAGAGCCGTCGTCGTTCACGCTGGAGCTGCCGCCGTTCCGCAAGCCGCAGTTCGGGAAGATACTGGTGCGCTCGCTGTTGGACAGGACGGTTTTCGTGCTCGGGAGAGCGGCGGCGGTCGCGGCGCCCGCGGGGCTGGCGATATGGCTGCTGGCGAACGTTTCCGTGGACGGGAGCACGCTGCTGAGCCTCGTTACGGGCTTTCTGGACCCGTTCGGGCGGTTTATCGGAATGGACGGCGTGATATTGACGGCGTTTCTGCTGGGGCTGCCCGCGAACGAGATAGTTATCCCGCTTATCGTGATGACCTATATGCAGCAGGGGAGCCTTGCGGAGCTCGCGCCCGCGCAGATGCTCGAGCTGTTTACGGCGAACGGCTGGACGCCCGTGACGGCGGTGTGCGTGATAATTTTCACGCTTATGCACTTTCCGTGCTCGACATCGCTGCTGACGATAAAAAAGGAGGCGGGCGGTTGGAAATGGGCGGCGCTCGCGTTCGTTATCCCGACGGTGTGCGGCGTTGTTATCTGCGCCGTTATCGCAAATCTGGCGAGGATATTTTAGTTCCAGCCGTATTCGTCGACATTGCCGAAAAGCTTTTCGACGTTTGCGCGCAGCCCCGCGTTTTCGGGCTTTTCGAGCCGCGCGTCCGTGCGGAGCAGCTCCGCAGCGAGCTTGTCTATCTCGCCGAGCTGCTCCGCGTTTTCGGCGAGGTCGGCGACCTTCATCGGCGGCAGACCGCTCTGCTCGCGCCCGAAGAAGTTGCCCGGACCGCGGAGCTGCAAGTCTATATCCGCGATCTTGTAGCCGTCGGTGGTGTCGACCATTGCCTTGGTGCGGGCGCGCGTGTACTCGGATTTGTTGTCGGTAAGCAGTATGCAGAAGCTCTGCTCCGAGCCGCGCCCGACGCGCCCGCGGAGCTGGTGGAGCTGCGAGAGCCCGAACTGCTCGGCGTTCTCGATAAGCATAACGACCGCGTTCGGCACGTCGATGCCGACCTCGATGACCGTCGTCGAGATGAGGAGCTTGAGCTTGTTGTCGCGGAAATCGTTCATTACGGCGTCCTTGTCCGCCTGCTTCATTCTGCCGTACAGCAAGCCCGTGGGAATGCCCGCGAACTCGCCGCTTGTGAGCTTGTTGTAATACTCTATGGCGCTCTTTTTTTCGCTTGCGTCGTTTTCGCTTTGTTCTACTCTCGGACAAACTATGAACGCCTGCCGACCCGCGGCGATGTGCTTTTTGATGAAATTGTACACGCGCGTGCGGAAGCCGGAATCGACGGCGTAGGTCTTTATCGGAATGCGCCCTTTCGGCATTTCGTTCAGTATCGAGACGTCGAGGTCGCCGTAAACGATGAGCGCGAGCGTTCTCGGGATGGGGGTCGCGGACATCGCCATGATATGCGGATTTGCGCCCTTTTCGGCGAGCTCCGAGCGCTGCCCGACGCCGAAACGGTGCTGCTCGTCGACGATGACGAGCCCGAGACGCTTTATCGCGACGGACTTTTGTATCAGCGCGTGAGTGCCGATGAGGACTTCTGTTTCGCCGTCCTCGGCAGCCTTGCGCGCTTTCTTTTTCTCGGCGGCGGTCATGCTGCCCGAAAGCAGCCCGACGGTCACGCCGAGGGGCTCCAGAAAGGCGCGGAACGTGTCGTAATGCTGCCGAGCGAGCACCTCCGTAGGCGCCATGACGAGCGTTGTAAAGCCGTTGCAGCGCGCGAAATACGCCGCCGCCGCCGCGACCATGGTCTTGCCCGAGCCGACGTCGCCCTGTATCAGGCGGTTCATCGGGTAGAGGCGCTTCATATCGGCGACGCAGTCGCTGACGGCATTTAGCTGCGCGTTGGTGGGCGTGAACGGCAGCGAGGCGTAGAACCTATTCATATCGACGTCGGTCATTACCGCGCCCGAGAGCGTTCTGCCGCGGTTTTTCAGCTGCGACAGCCCGAGCTTCAGCGTGAGAAGCTCCTCGAATACAAGGCGCTTGCGCGCGGCTTGGTACTCTTCGCGGCTTTTCGGGAAGTGGATTTTGCGCATTGCCTCGTCCGCGCCGAGCAGCGAATATTTCTCCAAGACGCTTTCGGGGAGCGTTTCGGGGCGCTTGACGAGCGAGAGCGCGGTTTTCATATTCGCGATGACCGTGCTGTTCGCAAGCCCCGTTGTGAGCGGGTATTTCGGGAGGAGACCCTCCTCGGTCGGCGGCACGAACTGCGGCGAGGAGATCTGCAGGTTCATGGGGTCGCCGACTATTTTGCCGTAAAAAATATACTCTTTGTTTAAAACAAGCTTGTCGAAAGTATACACGGAGTTGAAAAATACCGCCGTTATCTCGCCCTCGCCGTCGGTGAGCAGTGCCCTGTACACGGACACTCTCCCGGAATACCCCGAGGGATAGCGTTTGCTTGCGACAACGGCGCGAAAGGCGCAGACCTCGCCGATCTCCGCCCCGCGTATGGTTTTCGTATTTGTAAAATCCACATAATCGCGCGGGTAATGCTCCGTAAGGCGCTCGGCGGTCTCGATGCCGAGCCTTTTGTACAGCTCCGCTTTTTTCGGGCCTACGCCTTTGAGATACGTTATTTCCATATTTTACCTTACTCGACCGAGATTATGTAGTAATACACGGGCTGACCGCCGTTTACCAGCACAACATCGATATCGCCGCTTATCCTCGCGCGCAGAGCCTCGTAAGCCTCGTTTGCGTCCTCGTCGGAAACGTCCGAGCCGTACATTACCGTGATGTAGCTCGACGAGGAGGACACAAGGCGCTTCGTGAGCTTTATCAGCGCCTTTGTGAGGTTCTTTTCCGTGAACACTATCTTGCCGTTGTCCATGGCAAGGATCTCGCCCTGCTTTATCTTGTGACCGTCGTACTCGCTGTCGCGCACGGCGAACGTTATCTGACCGCTGGCAACGTTGTCGATAGCCTCGGTCATGGCGCTTCTGTTCGACTTGAAATCTCTGTCGGGGTCGTAGCTCATCATCGCGGAAATGCCCTGCGGAATGGTGCGCGTCTGGAGCACGCAGACGTTCCTGTCCGCGAGCTTGACCGCCTGCTCGGCAGCCATTATGATATTCTTGTTGTTCGGCAGCACGAAAACATTGTGCGCGGGGGTCTGCTCGACAGCCTCGAGAATGTCCTCGGTGGAGGGGTTCATGGTCTGCCCGCCGCGGACGACGTTGTCCACGCCGAGATCCTTGAACAGCGCCTCGATGCCCGCGCCCGCCGCCACAGCGACAAAGCCCGTGTCCCCGGTAGGCTCGACGGGAGCCTTTTTGTGGCTTTGGGCAGCCTTATCCGCCTTGATGAGGCTTTTGTTCTGCTCGCGGATATTCTCGACGGTCACTTTTGTGAGCTCGCCGAACTTCAAGCCCTCCTCGAGAGCCTTTCCGGGGTGGTCGGTGTGGACGTTCGCCTTTATCAGCTCCTCGTCGTCGACAACGACAACGCAGTCGCCGATAGTCTCAAGATACGCGCGCAATGCCGAAACGTCCTTCGAGTTGCCGCGCTGTATTGAAAACTCCGCGGAATAGCCGAACTTGACCTCCTCCTCGGCGGCGGCGACGGCGGCGGGAGCGGCGGGCTTGACCTCGTCGGCGTTCTCTATCACGGCGCCGCCCGAGATGACGCTCAGCATGCCCTCGAGAATGACGATAAAGCCCATGCCGCCCGCGTCCACGACGCCCGCCTTTTTAAGCGCGGGGAGCAGCTCGGGGGTCTTTTCGAGGGAGATCTTCGCGGCTTCGATGTACTTTTCGAGGAACTCGGCTGCCGAGACGTTCTTTTCGGCGGCGGAGACTGTGTTCTCATAGCCCTCTCTCGCGACGGTGAGTATGGTGCCCTCGGTGGGCTTCATGACGGATTTGTAAGCCGCGTCCACGCCGAGCTTCAGCGAAGCGGACAAGTCCGCCGCCGAGGCGGTTTCCTTGCCCGAAAGCCCTTTGGAGAGCCCCCTGAATATCAGCGAGAGGATAACGCCCGAGTTTCCGCGCGCGCCGCGAAGCATCGCCGAGGCAGCCTTTTTCGCGACCTCGCCGACCGCCGCGCCGTCGGAGGTGTTTTTCAGCTCCCCGACCGCGTTCTTTATCGTCATCGACATATTCGTTCCCGTATCGCCGTCGGGCACGGGGAACACGTTGAGCTCGTCGACCTCCCGACTGTGATTGTAAATATTGTTCGCTCCCGAAATAACGGCGTCGCGGAGCGTTTTTCCAGTAATTGTCATCGTCCGAATTTTCCTTCCTTATTATACTCTGATAGAGTCGACGTAAACGTTTACCTTTTCCACGCCGATGCCCGTGCTCTGCTCGACCGTATAGCCGACCTTGTTTATTATCGACCTTACGACCGCGTTCATATTCACGCCGTACATCAGCGAGATATGCAAATCGATAAGCAGCTTATCCTTGATAAACCGCACCCTTACGCCGCGCTCGGCGGCGCTTTTGTTCTTTTTCGTGAGCGGGAACGCCGCCGCGAGCGTTTCGCGGACGCCCGACACGTTCATCGAAATTACGCCGAAGCACTTCGTTACCGTGTTGCCGATAAGCTCCGAGAAATACTCGGGGGATATTGTTATTTTTCCGACATGATTTTGCAAACTGACCATATTAACCTCCTGCCGCGTCATTAGTTAAATCGTTATCGTCCGTTTTGAGTTCCGTTATCTTTGTCCCGTATTTCAGCGGTTTGCAAACCGCCGTAAAGCAGCTCGGGAACTCCCTTGCCGCGTTTGCCGCGGACTGCTCGTCGGGGAACACCCCGAACACCGCCGAGCCGCTCCCCGTAAGGCACGCGCCCTCCGCGCCGAGCTCCTTGAGCCGCTCGGTCATACCGTCTATCTTCTCGTTTTCGTACAGCTCCTTGAACACGTTGTAGAGCTGCCCGGGGAAATCCTCTCCCGACTTGAGGAAGCGCTTCATGGCGTTCCTCTGCGGCATGGGGGCTTGGTCGTAGCTGAAATACGCCCCGTGGGTATCGCAGAGGAAATCGGGCATGACCACCAGATAGACCCTCTCGGGGAGCTCGACCTCGTTTCGGATATCGTCGCCGATGCCGCGGCAGAGCTTGGTCCCACCCGCGACGCAGAACGGCACGTCCGCGCCCGTCCGCGCCGCGGCTTTCAGCAGCTGCGGCATGCCGAGCGGCTCGCCGAGAAGCTTGTTCAAGCCGATCATGACCGCCGCCGCGTCGGCGCTTCCGCCGCCCATTCCCGCCGCGCAGGGTATCCTTTTATCGATGAATATCTCGCACGCGGGATAGCTCCGCGCGGCGGTATAGAAATAATTCGCCGCTTTAAAGCAGATGTTCTTCCTGCCCTGCGGTATTTTCGAGTCGGAGCACTCCACCGTCGTTGCGCCGACGCTGCCGTCGGTCTTTATCGTGACTATATCGCACAAGTCTATGCTCTGCATGACGGTTTCCAGCAAATGGTAGCCATCGTGGCGCCTGCCCGTGATGTCGAGGTACAAATTCAGCTTTGCGTAAGCGCAGAGGGATATTTCCTTCACTTCTTCAACTCCTCAAGAAACTCGCGTATTCTCGCGAGAGCCGTGGTGAGGTGCGCCACCGAATACGCGTAGGAAACGCGCACGAAGCCCTCGCCGCTTTCGCCGAACGCCGAGCCCGGCACCACAGCGACCTTTTTTTCATACACGAGCCGCTCGCAGAACTCCGCGCTGGTCATGCCCGTGGAGCGTATGCACGGGAACACGTAGAACGCGCCCTCGGGCTCGAAGCAGTCCAGCCCCATATCGTTGAAGCCCTTGACGACGAGCCGCCGCCGCATATCGTATTCCCCGACCATATGCTCAACGTCCGCGGCGCATTTTTCCATTGCGGCTATCGCGGCGTACTGGCTGACCGTCGGGCTTGACATTATGCAGTACTGATGAAGCTTGAGCATCTGCTTTATTATCGGCTGCGGTCCCGCGACGTATCCGAGCCGCCAGCCCGTCATGGCGTATGCCTTGGAAAAGCCGCTGATGACGAGCGTCCTCTCGCGCATGCCCTCCATTTCGGCAATGGAGACGTGCTTTTCGCCGTTGTAGGTCATTTCGGCGTAGATCTCGTCGCTGGCTATGATGATATCCGTGCCGCGCAGGACCTCCGCTATCGCCTCCAAGTCTCCGCGGCGCATAACGGCGCCCGTGGGGTTGTTGGGGTACGGGAGGACGAGCAGCTTTGTTTTCGGGGTTATCTTCTCCTTCAGAGCCGCCGCCGTAAGACGGAATTTATCCTCGGCTTTGGTGACGATGGGCACTGCCGTGCCGCCCATCATTGAAACGATAGGCGAATAGCAGACGAAGCTCGGCTCGGGAACCAACACTTCATCGCCCGGTTCTATCATAGCGCGCACCGCGAGGTCGATAGCCTCCGAGCCCCCTACGGTAATGATGACCTCCTTTTCGGGGTCGTATTCCGTATGTATGAAGCCTTGCAGATATTTGCAGACGGTCTTTCGCAGCTCTATAAGCCCGCTGTTGGCGGTGTAGGCGGTCTTGCCCTTTTCGAGGATATTGATGGCCTCCTTGCGGGCAGCCCAAGGGGTCTTGAAGTCGGGCTCGCCGATAGACAGCGAGATAACGCCCTCGACCTGCTGAGCGATGTCGAAAAACTTCCGTATGCCCGACGGCTGAATATCCCGAATTTTCTGCGGAATTATCTTATCGTAATCTATCACGGAGAGACCATACTCCTTTCATCGAAGCTGTCCTCGTTGAACACGTGCTTCTTCTCCTTGTAGCGGCGGAGAATGAAATGCGTGGTGGTCGACAGCACGCCGTCCAGCACGGCAAGGCGCTCGGACACGAACAGCGCGACGTTGCGCAGGCTCGTTCCCGAGATCGTTACCGACAGGTCGTAAGCGCCCGACAGCAGGAACACGCTGTCAACCTCGTCGTATTCCATTATGGTATGCGCCAGCGCGTCGAAGCCGCCGTCCTTTATCGGCGTTATTTTTATCTCGATTATCGCGGTAACGCCGTTTTCGTCGGCTTTTTCCTCGTCGATTATCGCCGAGTAGCCCATTATGATGCCCTCGCGCTCCAGCCGCGATATTTCCGCGGCGACAGCGCTCTCGCTCTCGCCGAGCATAGCGCCGAGCTCGGCGTTCGACAGCCGCGCGTTTTGGCGCAGCAGGTCAAGTAATTTGTTTGTGTTCATAAATACAGTCCTCTCTCAAATATGTATAAATACGGGTTCCCTTTTCTCAAACACGCAGACCTCGCTAAAGCCGAGCTCCCGCAGCAGCTTAAAGCACTCGGGAATATCCCGCGCGACGTCGCAGGTTCGATGCGCGTCGGAGCCCACCGTGACCATTCTGCCGCCGAGCTCGCGGTAGCGCGCGATGAACTCCGCGCCCGCCATGGGACCGCCCAGCCCCTTGCGGTAGCCGGAGGCGTTGACCTCCAGCGCGACGCCGTTCTTTATTATTATTCCCAATATCTTGTCGATTATCGGCTTGCAGACGTCGAAAACGGCTGCGCAGCGCTTTGCCTTATCCGCGACGAGCCCTGCGGGCGTATCGACGCTCACGAAGCGCATAAGGAACGTCATGTGCGCGAGAGTGCAGAATTTTCCCCACTCCGCGAGAGCGAGCATCTCCTCGAAATACTCCGACAGCACGCGTTTTCGGTCAAATTCCGTGTCGGGTATCCCGCTCAAATGCTCGTAATGCGCCGTCCTATGCACGGAGCCTATGACAAAATCGTAATCATGCTCCGCGAGTATCTTCTCGGCGGTCGGCAGGTCGTACAGCGCCTGACCGAGCTCCGCGCCGTAGTAGACCCTCATTCTGTCGTCAAAAGCCGCCCGAATTTGCTCGAAAACAGCCCCCGACCTTTCGACGGCGTTTCGGTAGTCCCACTCCTCGTCGCCGAGCTCGTCGAGCTCGATATGGTCGGTCAGCGCGAAATGCTTCACGCCGAGGGCGCAGGCTCGCTCCGCCATATCCATGGGCTCGTCGCTGCCGTCGGGGGACAGGTTGGAGTGGGTATGGATATCGATAAGTGTTTCGGTTTCCATTTTCTGTAATAAAACCCTTCTTTTGTTTTCCGCCGAATTGAAAAAATATACAAAATAACTATCGGCATATCTCCGCTTTTATTATTTTATCACAAAAATATAAATTTGTCTAGGAATAGATTTACTTTTTTGAAATTTTTTAGTATAATAGAGAAGAAGATATAAAAAATCAACGGCTGCGGGGCAAATTTTTATACATTTTGACCGCGGAACAGGAGGAATTATGAGAGCAGTGGTTGCCGTTATAGGTAAGGACACGGTGGGGATACTCGCCAAGGTGAGCGGGATATGCGCCGAATACAAGGCGAACGTTATGGACGTTACGCAGACTATCATGCAGGACTTGTTCGCGATGACGATGATGATCGATATATCGGGGCTCACGACGGATTACATCGACTTCGCCGAAAAGCTGAAGGCCGCGGGCGCGGAAATGGGCTTGCAGATACACGTTATGCACGAGGATATTTTCAACAGTATGCACAAAATTTAAGAGGGAGATTTATGCAAAATGCTTAACACGGGCGATATTTTAGAGACAATAAAGATGATACAGGAGGAGAACCTCGATATCCGCACCACCACCATGGGCATCTCCCTCCTCGACTGCATCGACAGCGACGCCGACCGCGCCTGCGGCAAGATATACGAAAAGATGATGCGCAAGGCGGAAAACCTCGTCAAAACGGGCGAGGACATCGAAAAGGAATACGGCATACCGATAATCAACAAGCGCATTTCCGTTACGCCGATAGCTATCGTTTCGGCAGCCTCGGGCGAGCCCGTTAAATACGCGAAAACGCTCCAGCGCGTCGCCGAGGGCACGGGAGTGAACTATGTCGGCGGCTATTCCGCGCTCGTTCACAAGGGCTTCTCCGCGGGCGACAGGGAGCTTATCGAGTCCATTCCCGAGGCGCTTGCCGAAACGACGAACGTCTGCTCGTCCGTAAACGTCGGCTCGACAAAGGCGGGCATAAATATGGACGCGGTGGCGATGATGGGCAAGATAATCCGCGAGGCGAGCGAAAAGACCAAGGACGACCACTGCTTCGGCGCGGCGAAGATAGTCGTTTTCTGCAACGCCCCCGAGGACAATCCGTTTATGGCGGGCGCGTTCCACGGGGTGGGGGAGTACGACTGCGAGATAAACGTCGGCGTTTCGGGTCCCGGAGTTGTCCGCGCGGCTCTCGAAAAGCACCCCGACGCGAACATAAGCGAGATTGCCGACGTTATCAAGAAAACCGCGTTCAAGATAACGCGCATGGGACAGCTCGTCGGCACGGAGGCTTCGAGGCGCTTGGGAGTGCCGTTCGGCATTGTCGACCTGTCGCTCGCCCCGACGCCCGCCGTCGGCGATTCGGTAGCGCATATCCTCGAGGAGATAGGCTTGGAGAGCTGCGGCGCGCACGGCACCACGGCATGCCTCGCGATGCTCAACGACGCGGTGAAAAAGGGCGGCGTAATGGCCTCCTCGCACGTGGGAGGGCTTTCGGGCGCGTTTATCCCCGTTTCCGAGGACGCGGGAATGATAGACGCCGTGAACCGCGGCTCGCTGTCGCTGGAAAAGCTCGAGGCGATGACGGCGGTCTGCTCGGTGGGCTTGGATATGATAGTCGTTTCGGGAGATACCTCCGCGGACACTATCTCGGCGATAATCGCGGACGAGGCGGCTATCGGCATGGTGAACTCCAAGACGACCGCCGTGCGCATAATCCCCGCTATCGGAATGAGAGAGGGGGAGACCCTCGAGTTCGGCGGGCTGTTCGGAAGCGGTCCCGTAATGCCCGTGAGCCGCTTCAGCTCCTCGAAATTCATCTCCCGCGGAGGGCGCATCCCCGCGCCGCTCCAGAGCCTGAAAAACTGACGGGTGCATTGAAATGAAGAAACGAATAATAACTTTCTCGATTTTAACGGCGGTCGCGGCGGCGTTTTTGCTGATATTTACGTTCAGCCTTTGTCACCTCGCGGCGGTGCGGACGGATTTCGCCGAAAACGTCGACGAGCTCACCGTTGACGGCACCGACTTCACGCCGATAATCAAGGCGGGCGCGGGTCTGCTGGATATTTTTGTAAGCGATGTGATCCCCGTGCTGCTGCTCATCGTATACGTCGTCGTGCTGCTTTTGCTGAACGCGGCGCTGTTCGGCTTTTATCGGCTGTTCGGGCTGCGCGAGGAGTTCTCCGCGTCCGCCGAGGAGCGCCGCCTTGCAAATCGGATATTCGCCGCCGTCTCGATAGGCGGCGCGGCTGCCGTGCTGCTCATCGAGATATGCGCCGCGGTGTTTTTCGGCTCGTCGGCATTGTGCTTCTGGGGGCTGCTCTTCTGCTGGCAGTACCCGCTGTTCGCGTGGGCGTTCTTCCTCAGACGGCTGAAAACCACCGAAAAAACGACAATATGACAATAAAAAGCCCATGCATTGCACGGGCTTTTATTTTAAATCATTGACACTCGGGAAGCGTGAGTATGCACTTCCTCGGGCAAGCCGCCGCGCACGCTCCGCAGCCCGTGCACTTCGAGTAGTCGATAGTCGCGTGGTTGTCGGAAACGGCGATAGCGCCCTCGGGGCACTTTTTCTCGCATATCTTGCAGCCGATGCAGCTGTTTTGGCAGATATCCCTCGCGACCTTTCCGGGGTCTTTCGACGAGCACCGCACGTCGACCCTCTGCTTCGCGGGGTGGATAACGATGAGGTGGTTCGGGCACGCCGCCACGCACTTTCCGCAGGCGACGCACTTCGCGGGATTGACCACCGCCACGCCGTTGATTATCGAAATGGCGTTCTCGGGGCAGACGGCGGCGCAGTCTCCGTAGCCGTCGCAGCCCGTCCGACAGTTGCCCTTGCCGTTGTAGAACCGCTCGGTAGCCGCGCAGGACGGCGTTCCTATGAAGCTGTAGCGCTCCTCGGTAGCGCCCTTGCAGCCGTTGCAGCGCACGAACGCGACCTCCTTTTTGCTCGCGAGAGCCTCCTGCCCCATGATAGCGGCTATCTTCTCGGCGGCAGCCGCGCCGCCGGGCTTGCATTTGTTGTTTGGAGCCTCTCCCGCCGCCACAGCCTTAGCGTAGCCCTCGCAGCCCGAATATCCGCACGCGCCGCAGTTCGCGTTCGGCAGCGCCTCGGTTATCTTAGCGACCGTCTCGTCGGTCTCGACGGCGAAAAACTTCGACCCCAGCAGCAGCAGTCCGCCCGCCGCCGCTCCTATCACCGCGAAAATGATTACGGGAAGAACATAAGTCATAAATATCTCCATTATGCACCTCCGAAAAGTCCGTCGACCAGTCCGCCGAACCCGACGAACGACAGCGAAACGATAGACGCCGCCACAAGCGTTATCGGCATACCCGCGAACGCCTTCGGCACGTCGCAGCGCTCAAGCCTGCCGCGCACTCCCGAGAAAATCAGCATGGCTATCATAAAGCCGAGCCCCGCGCCGAGCGAGTTGACGATGCTCTCGAGGAAATTGTAGCCGTTGTCGATGTTCAGCAGCGTAACGCCGAGCACCGCGCAGTTCGTCGTGATAAGCGGCAGATATACGCCCAAAGATTTGTACAGCGCGGGTATGTACTTTTTCAGCACCATCTCGATCATCTGCACAAACAGCGCTATAATGAGGATAAACAGTATCGTGTTCAGATATTCCAGCCCCATGGGAACAAGGAACAGATGATACAACGGATAAGTCACGGCGGTCGCCAGAACCATTACGGCAGTTACCGCGCAGCCCATTCCCAGAGAGCCGCTCGAGGTCTTTGAAACGCCGAGGAACGGACAGATGCCGAGGAACTTCGACAAAACGAAGTTATCCGTCAGAATACCCGTGAGGAGAATTATCATCATACTTTTGGCAAGCTCCATTACTTATTCTCCTCCTTTTCCGTTTTTTCGGCAGTCTCCGCGCCCTTTTCGACGCTTATGCAGCTCTCCCTGTTCGGGCAAGCCGCGCAGCCCGTCGCCTCGGGGGGCTTGCGGTTCGCGATCTTGTTGACGAGCGCGATTACGCACCCCAGCACGAAAAATCCTCCCGCGGGCAGCACGAATATCGTCATCGGCTGAACGAAGTCGGGGTATATCTCCAGTCCGAACCACGTTCCCGAGCCGAGTATCTCGCGCACAGAGCCCATGACCAGCAGCGCCAGCGTGAATCCCACGCCCATTCCCGCGCCGTCAAGCGCGGACGCGGCGACGTTGTTCTTGGAGGCGAACATCTCCGCGCGCCCGAGAATGATGCAGTTTACCGTGATAAGCGGCAGGTAAATGCCCAGCGCGTCGTAGACCGCGGGCACGAACGCCTGCAAAATCAGTCCCACGAGCGTTACAAAGCCCGCTATGATAACGATGTACGACGGCAGGCGCACCTGCTTCGGGATGACCTTTTTCAGCAGCGAGATAGCAACGTTGGAGCATATCAGCACGAAGGTCGCCGCCGCGCCCATTCCGATAGCGTTGCTCGCCATGGTGGTTATCGCGAGGGTCGGGCACATTCCCAGCAGCGTCACCAGCGTCGGGTTTTCCTTTATCAGACCCTTGGTAAATTCCTTTAAGTAGCTCACCGAACCTCACCTCCCAATGCCTTTGCGGCAGCCATAGCGATATTAACGGCGCTAGCCACGCCCTTTGAGGAGAACGTCGCGGAGGTCACAGCCTGAACCTCTCCGTCCTTTGCGGGCGCGGTCTTGACGATAGCCGCCGTGCCCGTTATCCCCTTGAATTTATCGAGGAACTCGGGATCGTTGGTGTTCGTACCGAGCCCGGGGGTCTCCTCGCCGACGGACACTATCGCGACTCCCGCGACCGCCCCGCCGTCCACTCCGACCATAATGTCGAAGCCGTTCTTGTAGCCCTTTACAACGCACTCGAACGCCAGACGTCCGTCCGAGGTCTTTCTTATCACCTTCGTCACCTTGGAGAGGTCGGCGTTCCCCGTCTTTTCGAGAACGGGCTGCCAATCCTCCAACGGAACGACCTCGTAGTCCTCCTTCGCGCCGCCGTAAATAGCCGTCACGGCAGCCGCCTGCTTATCGGTAAGGATATTCGTGGTATCGACGTATGTGAGGTTGTACACCACGATGATAAGGCAGGAAATGATAGCCGCGATAAGCGCGAGCATATAAACGGGTTTCAGCTTCTGTATCATTTTTTGCCCTCCTTTTCCGGCTTTACAGCCCCGAGAGCCCTCGGCGCGGTAAACCTGTCGATAAGAGGAGTAAGGCAGTTCATAACCAGTATCGAGAACGAAACGCCCTCGGGCATCGAAGCGTACTGCCTTATCGCGAACGTGATAACGCCGCAGCACACGCCGAAAATTATCTTGCCCTTGGTCGTAAGCGGCGTGGTCGCGTAGTCGGTCGCCATAAAGAACGCGCCGAGGATAAGACCGCCGCTCATAAGCTGATACAGCATAAAATTAACGTCGCAGTCGCCGTAGAGGAACGACAGCACAGCCACAGTCCCGATAAAGCACAGCGGCGTCGCGGGGCGTATCAGCCCGATACACATCAGATACAATCCCCCCAGCAGCAGCGCCGCGACGCAGGTCTCGCCCAGACAGCCCGCTCTGAACCCGAGCAGCATATCCGTAAGCGACGGCAGCGTCTCGGCGGCAAGCGGCGTCGCGGAAACGGTCGCGTCCACGCCCTCTTTCCACGCGAAAGGCGCCGTCCATTTGGTCATGCTCCCCGCAAAGGACATCATCAGCACTATACGCGCCGTGATAGCGGGGTTCGCGAAGTTCTGCCCGATGCCCCCGAACAGGCATTTCACGATAACGACAGCCACAAAGCAGCCTATTACCGCCATATAAACGGGCAGGTCCACGGGCAGATTGAACGCCAGCAGCATGCCCGTAACGACCGCCGAAAGGTCGGAAATCGTGTCCGCGCGCTTTGTTATCTTGTTGAACAGAAACTCGAACAGCACGCAGCACGCGCAGCAGATGACCGTCAGCAGCAGCGCCTTTATCCCGAATATGTACGTCGACATAACGAGCGCGGGGCAAAGCGCGATGATAACGTTCAGCATTATCTTCTGCGTAGTCCACGCGCTGCGTATGTGCGGCGAAGACTCGACAAACAATTTATTCATTTACCCCACCTCACTTTCCTTGCTGCTTCATCTTGCTCTGCCTGAGGAAATCCTTGGCGAGCTGATTTTTCTCGGCAAGCTGCCGTTTCGCGGGGCAGACGAAGCTGCAGGCGCCGCAGTTCATGCAGAGATTGACCTTAAGCCTCTCGAGAGCCTCCGCGTCGCGCGCGTCGTAGGCGCTCTCGAGCTCCGTCGGCATCAGATTTACCGCGCAGGCTCTCACGCAGCGTCCGCAGCGTATGCAGGCGCTCGACCTGCGCTCCTTTGTGTTCCCGAACAGCAGCACCGCGTTGTTGGTCTTTCCGAGGGGCGTATCGGGGTCGAACGCGCACGCGCCCATCATCGGTCCCCCGAGGACTATCCTGTCGGGCTGCTTACGCACATCGGCAAACCCCACCACGGAATGAAGCAGCGTCCCCACGGGGATAAAGAAGTTCGCGGGCGAGTTCACGATATCGCCGTCCACGGTAATGCGGCGCTTCACAAGCGGCATGCCCGTCTTGACGTACCCGTAAATAAAGCCCGCCGTAGACACGTTCATTACCATGCAGCCCACGTCCGACGGCAGCTTTCCCTCGCCGACCACGCGCCCCGTAAGCGTATGCACGAGCACCTTCTCCGCGCCCTGCGGATATGCGCTCGGCAGCCGCTGCACGGAAATGTTCGGATAGCGTATCGCGAGCTTCTCCAGCTTCGCGATAGCCTGCGGCTTATCCGCCTCAATGCCGATTATCGCCTTCGGTATCTCCAGCTTGTTCATCACAAGGTCTATCCCCGCCAGCACGTTGTCCGAATTTTCGATGAGCTCCCGATAGTCGCTCGTGATGTAGGGCTCGCACTCCGCGCCGTTCAGCAGCAGATAGTCTATCGTCACCTTGCTGCGGTCGTACGCGAGCTTCACGTGCGTCGGGAACCCCGCGCCGCCGAGTCCCACTGCGCCGCTTTCGCGCACTGCCTTTATAAACTCCTCGCGCGTATCTATCTTCGGCGGCTTTATATCGGGGAAAGTCTCGTTCTTGTTGTCGTTCGCGATAACGACGGTCTTGCAGAGCCGCCCCCCGACGTTCATAACGTCCTTTATCTCCTTGACGACGCCGCTCACCGACGCGTGCACGGGCGCGGACATAAACGCCTCCGTATCGCCTATCTTCTGCCCTATCTTCACGTTGTCCCCAACGGCAACGCACGGCTCGCAGGGCGCTCCGATATGCTGCGCCATGCTTATAGCCACTATCTCGGGCGCGGGTATCTTTCTGGTCAATTGCTCCGCGGAGCCGCTGAAATGCGGCAGCCTCACGGAATGCAGCTTACTCAAAGCTCACCAATCCTTTCTGACGGTTAATATAGTTATTTTTTTCACATATGCCGTAACAGTCTTAAACCGCCGTTCAAAGACGAGCAGCGGTCTAAGCGAATTATTTACATCTGAACGTTCCCGATATCCTCGGGCTTGGGGTGCCTCGGAGTGAGCTTCGGGCTCGACATCGCGTTCTTGTCCGCGCCGACCCTCATCCTGCCCCTCTCCTCGGTGGGCTTAACGGAAAAATCTCCGTCGTCGGCAGCCTCCTCCGCGGGAGCCTCAATGACAGCCTCGGGCGCTTCCTCCGCTTCGGCGGCGGCCTCCGCGTGAGCCGCGGCAGCCTCCTTGACAGCCGCCTCGCGCACAGCGGGAGAAGCGTTGTCCTCAAACCACTTCGCCGCCATCATCGGGCTCAGCACGAAATCAAGCACCTCGGGAGCGCCGTCGTAGACGGTCTCGGGGATATTCGCGTCCCCTCCGGGCTCCACAATATCGTAAGTCACCTGCCTGCGGAACTTTACGCGGCAGTACAAAAACTCGGGCGGGATATTGTCTATCTCCGCTATCTCCTCCAGCCACAAAAACGGCGTCATACCGCCGACGCTCACGTCGTCGATAAGCCAGCCCGAGGCGGCGGCAGCGTCGTTGCGGCAGAGGTACAGCGAGAAGTTGAACTTCTGCTCCTTTTCGCCGTTCATAAGCCCTATCGTGAATTTCTTGACAACAAAGCTGTTCAGCACGCCCGTCTCGTATCCGCAGCACGGGCAAACGCCGCCGTAGCCGTAAAGCTTCGCGTTTATGTCGCGCGCGAAATAGTTGCGGTAAGCCTTGGCGTTGCTCTTCTCATACGGCGCTATCCTGAGCACCTGCCCGCGCAGATAGTCGAATTCCTTGCGGCTTATCGAAGGCACGGGCTTGTAGTAGTACGGCAGCTGATCCAGCAGCAGCACGTTCGGCTCCTCGGTTCCCGAGTACAGCGCCGAAAGGCGGTTCTTGTTCGCGCCCGTAAGCAGAAATTCCGCATAGCCTGCGTACTGCGGCTTGGACATGCCGTCGCGCAGGATAACGAGCTTGGCGCTGTTGGTCATATCCTCCGCGTCGATAGGCGCGGTCATCTCAACTATCTTCTTCAGCTTGTTGTCCTTATCCAGCAGCGCTATCTTATCCATGCCGAGGTCGCAGACGTAGGTCTTGGACATAATGTTCTCAACAGCGTCGGCATTGCGCGCGTCGGGCAGCACGGACAGAACGTCCTGCGTATCGAAGTTGAACCGCCCCGCCGAATACGGGAAGTCGAACACGCGGTTGTTGAGCAGCCCGCTCTCGATAAGCGCATAAACGTCGCCCACGATGTCCAGCAGCTCCGCGTTGGTGATGTTCGGCGGTATCATAAACTGCTTTCCGTAAACCGAGAAGCGGTAGCGCTTGTTTATATCCAACGCCAGCGTGACCTCGCCGCCCTGGCTCTTTATCTCCTGCAAAAACTGAATGGTATCCTTGCCGTTCGTAAAGGAGTTGACCATCAGCGTAATGACCTGATTGAATATCTGATGGTTCTCAAACCTCATCTCATGCGCCGCGAGGGTATCGTAAGCCTTCTTGAGGTTGCCGATATTTATCTTGGAAATTTCAAACTGAACGGTCGCCGTGCCCGACGTGATAACGAACTGGAAGTACTTCATCGAAATGCGGTAGTTCTCGCCGAACATCTCGTCGATGACCGCAAACGCGTTCGCCAGAGCGTCCTCGTCTGCAACGGAGCCGTTCACGATGCTCTCGTTCAGCTTAAGGCTTATAATGCTCCTGAAGCCCGCCGAAAGCTCGTAGTCCTTTACCTTATGCCCGCCGTCCGACTCGATAAAGTATTGATTTCCGTCCTGATAGAACTTATACAGATACTCCTTGCCGCCCTCGTCGGTCCCCGCGACCGACCAGTCGTACTTCGCGACCAGTACGTGGTTGTCGTCCCTGCCGTACCAATCGTTCATCTGCTCGATGTCCTGTTCGAGCATCTTCACCGCGCTGCCGTCCTCGTGCTCCTCCTTGGAGACGTCGTCGCGCTCGGTAAAGAAGCCGTTCTTCCGCAGCGTCTCAAAGAGCACGGGCTCGGACGAATGCGGGAACAGCACGGAAATGCTGTCGCCGAACTTTTCGCGCAGCCCCTTTACGATGCCGCTGTTGTTCACATAATTGTAGAAGAACTCGAAAACGTACTGCTTCGGGCGCAGCGTATACCTGTCGGGAGCGTCCGTCCGCGCCGCGAGCTCCAGCACGAACAGCTTCTTATAGTCCTCCGCGACGGAGAGAATACCCTGCTCTATCTTCCCCGAGCACTCCTCCAGCGAGTCGTACTTGATGCCCGAGCGGTTGTTTGTGATGTACTTGTTCGGCACGGAAACGAAGAACGCCGAAAGCTGCTCGTCGACGAAATCCACGCTGTTCGCGCGCACAAATCCCGTCAGCTCGTAGGTCGAGAAGTAGTTGTACTTGCTCATCAGCACCTTCGCCGCGTCGCGCTTCGCGCCCGAAATGGCGTAGGGGATAAGGTAAGTAAAGCCGTCGCGCTCCGCGTGGAGGAAATCCGCCACGCTCTTGCCGTTCTCAAAGAACCTCACCTTAGGAATATCGTTCTCGTCCTTGCGGTGCAGCTGAATTTTGTAAACGACCTCGGGCTTGCCGTAGTTGATTATGGCGATGTTGAACGTTCTCTGAACGCACTCCTCCTCGTCGGCGGCGGTCAGATTTTTCTTTCTGATAAACGCGAAGCAGAGGTCGACCATATTGATGTAAACGCCCTTTTTCGAGGTGAGCGTCGTCAAGTTTTCGTGCAGCGTCTCCTGCTCGTCCTCGGGCAGCGCGAACACTATCTCCGTGTGGTTGAAATGCGCTCCGTTAAGCTCCAGCTCGCGAACCTTCAGCGTGCCGTCGTCGTTCACGACGCGCAGCGAATAGTCGTTCGAGCGCATCTTGAACCAATCGACGTTCGCGAAAACGCTCTTCGCGCCCAGACCGAAGCGCCCCTCGCGCTTTTTATCGCCGTCGTTGCGCCCCACGGAAAGGTAGTAGAACACCTGCGCCAGCGTAAAGCCCGTCTCGTTGTAGGTGAGCTTTACCTGCCCCTCGTCGAGGAACTCTATCATCACCTTTATATCGGGCGACTCGTAATCGCACCCGAAAACGTTCTGCAAAAGCTCTCTGATAATGGACTCTCTCGGGTAGTCCTTTGCGATGCCGTTTACGTTGATAGCGCCTCTTCCGGCATACATGCTGTTGAAATAGTCCTTAAAGGGAGCGCTGTCGACCGCGCCCGATTTCAGCTTCTGCTGAATATCGTCGATGACCGCCTTCATGCCCTCCTTGTCGCCCGCCGTGTTCCGCTCAAAAAAGTCGCCGAGCAGCTTTTCCACTGTTTCGTAGCTCTCGCTCATTATCTACGCCTCGTTTCTCCGCGCTATTGTAATTATCGTATCGGCTCCGCACGGTGAAGCCGCAAACGACCTCAGATGCCGTCGTTGTATATCTTGATATAGTCCTTAAAGGAGCGGTCGGAATCCTGTTCCTTTGCCCTGTATTTCCATATTCCGTAAAGCACGGGATATTGTATGCAGTCGTTGAGGGAGATTATCTCCTGCTTTATTTTCAGGTGGAAATCGTCGCTCTTGTGCAGCTCGTCTATCTGCGCCTTCGCGTCCGAAAGCCCCTTAAGCGCCTCCAGCGTGAACGGCTGATTTGAGTAGCTGTCGTTCGTAAACGAATCCGCCATCGCCGCGCGCTCGGAGACCCTCTTCAGCTGCCCGTCGCGGACGACGCACAGCCCGCTGAGGTTGTTCACCGCCGCGGCAATATCGTCCTTCGAGGAGCTCTCGTCCAACCCGTACAGCTCATACAGCCTGCCGAGCATATTCTCCGCGAACTCCGCGAGCTGCTTGCTGTTTGTAACGGCAGCCGCCTCGGGAACAACGTATTTGCATTTCACCTCTTTGATGAGATCCAGACAATTTTCTATCGCTTTCGCCTTGTCGTGTATATACTTGAGATTTTCTATAAGGTCATTCAGTAAATCCGCTTTCCCCGGAACGTCCAACAGTATATTTCTCGCGGGCAGCTTCCCGCAGAAGCCGTCCCCGAGCCCCGGATACAGCACCTTTTCAAGCGCGCAGCTGTCGAACAGCCCGTTCTTGTCGCGGAAGATAACGAACTTCCTCTCCGCCTCCTTCGCGCTCCCGTGCCTTGTCATCCGCCTTTCGAGCAGCGCGGGCGACAGCGGCAGCTCGTAATTTATAATGCAGTCCACGCCGCTCATTCCGTCGCTCACCGTTCCCAGAGCGTCCGTCCCGAGCAGTATCCTCGGATAGTTGCCCTCGACGTTCACGGAGAGCTTTCTGATTATGTCCTCGGGTCTCGAGATCTCGTCGCGCGCAACCCTCGCGTCCGCGCCGTACATGCAGACGAGCGCCTTGCGGAGATACTCCAGCGTCTCCTTGTCGCAGCAGTATATCATCACTCTGCCGTCCGCCCCGTCGAGATAGCGCAGCAGACTGTCGAGCTTCTTGTCGAACGCCCTCAGATCCTCAACGTCCGAGCGCGTATACGAAGTCTTTATGTAAGCGCGGCGCTCCTTCTCGAACTTCTCGCAGTCGTAAGCCTCGAAAACGTTGCCGCCGAACCTGTACACGGGCAGCCCCGAGCGCAGATCCACGCGCCTGCGGAGGTTCACCATAGTGCTCTCCTCGAACTCGTAGTCGATAAACTCGACCTTCCGCGCGAAATCGTCCGAGTACGCGTGCACGTCGAAATACCTCATCACGGGCGACTCCTCGTCCAGCCGCGCGGCCTCCGCGTCAAACGCGACGGCGTCCGCTCTTTCGGCTTTCTCGTTGTCGGCAAGCACGCTCTTTATCAGCGAGATAAGCTCCGCCTTGTCCTCGTCGTTCTTCGCCGGGAACGGCGCGTTTATAAGCAGCCTCTCGCTGCACCACATCAGATTTTCGCGGTATCTCTTGTAATCGGGAGCGCCGATGCTCCGCTCCTCGTCGATGATTATCAGATCCCACGAAAAGCTCTTGTTGACCTTCTTTTTAAGCGCGTTCTCCCCGAACAGCGCCTCGGAGGACGTCAGATAGAGCCCCGCGCCGAATTCGTTAAAGAAAAGCAGCGAGTTCGGAGAGCCCGTGATAATTTTGAAATCCGCGCCGAGCCTTGTCACCATGACCCTGTACCAGCTGTACAGCTCGTTTTTCGACGTGACGATAAGGATATTCGGGTTTTCCTTTTCCACAAGCACATCGTAAATGCAAAGCCCCGCCTTGGTGTATTTTTCCGAGCCGAACTCCCCGCAGTTGACGGCAAAGCCGAATTTGCGCAGCTTTTCGGCAGCCGCGAGATTAGCCGCGGACAGGTTCAGCCCCGCCAAAGGCATCCATTTAAAATTGCTCAATATACCGCACCTCCAAAATCCGTTTAAAACGCAAAATCTGTTTATAAAAAAAATCTTATAATCTAATTATACACCAAATGAAGAATTATTACAAGTCCGACAATACCCATAATTATATAGAAATATCGAGGGTCATTTTTGTGAACTTTGCACAAAAGTAATCGTTATCACGGATTTTCAGCCCAATTCGATAGCGTTTCACGCGCGCCGAACGATTTTAGCGGCAAATTTACGGCAAAAAACAGGCAAATTTTAATTATGCACAAACTTCTCCGCAAAACTTTGTGAACATTTCACAAAGTCAAAAATTACCGTTGAAATTATAAGAAAAAAGCGCTACAATATATACAAGCAACAAATTTTGTAAAGGTGATTTATCTATGTTCAGAGCCGTGCTCTCAAAAAAAGACCTGTCCAAGCAGGACGAATACTACGCGTGCGTGCGCGACATTCTCGACAGCAGGGAGGTGCTTAGCCTCGGCGCTTTCAGACACCATTGCGGAACGACCCGCCTCCAGCATTCGCTTAACGTCTCGTACTACAATTTCCTGCTCTGCCGCTTTTTTAAGCTGAACGCGAAATCCGCGGCGCGCGCGGGCTTGCTCCACGACCTGTTTTTCTACGACCGCAGGACGCACGAAAAAATCGCAAATTCCCACCCCGCCGAGCACGCGAACATCGCGTTCTACAACGCCTCGCAGATGTTTCCGATAAGCGAGCTCGAGGGCGACATGATAATCAATCATATGTGGCCGATGACGAAGCACCTGCCGCGCCACCGCGAGACGTTCATGATAACGCTCGTCGACAAATTCTGCGCGGTCGCGGAGGTCATGACGTACGCCGCGCGTAAAACAAGCTCAAAGGTGCGGCTCGCGGGCAGTCTCGCGCTGATGCTTTTCGTCAGACTTACATTAAGATTATGATATATCTGGGCTGCGGCGGTTCGCAGCCCTTTGCCGTGTAATTTACGCTTGCAAAATCGGGAAAAATATGGTATACTTAAAATATCAACGACAGGAGGATACAAAATGATAGTACAACCGAAAGTAAGAGGGTTCATCTGCACCACAGCCCACCCCGTCGGCTGCGAAGCCGAGGTAAAGCGCCAGATAGATTACGTAAAGTCCAAAGGCAGGCTCAGCGGCGCCAAAAAGGCGCTTGTCATCGGCTCGTCAACGGGCTACGGTCTCGCCTCCCGCATATCGGCAGCGTTCGGCTGCGGCGCGGCGACTCTCGGCGTAATGTTCGACAAGGAGGGCGGCGGCAGCAAAACCGGCACCGCGGGCTGGTACAACACCAAGGCGTTCGAGAAATTCGCCGCCGCGGAGGGTCTGTACGCCAAGTCCGTCAACGGCGACGCCTATTCCGACGAGTGCAAGAAAGAGGTCATCGACATCATCAAGTCCGACCTCGGCAAGGTCGATACAGTAATTTATTCGCTGGCAGCCCCGAGAAGAACTGTCGGCGAGACCGTCTACAAAAGCGTTCTCAAAACCACGGGAGCGCCCTACACCAACAAGACGATCGACCTGCGGAACAACACGATCTCCGAGGTGACCATCGAGCCCGCCACGGACGAGGAGATAGAAGCCACCGTAAAGGTAATGGGCGGCGAGGATTGGGAGGCGTGGATAAACGCGCTCAAAGCCGCAGACGCCCTCGAGGACAACGCCGTAACGCTCGCGTATTCCTACATCGGTCCCGCGCTCACCCACCCGATGTACTACGAGGGCTCAATCGGCAGAGCAAAGGCTCATCTGCTGGCAACGTCCAAAAAGATAACCGAAAACGGCGTAAAGGCTTACGTTTCGGTCAACAAGGCGCTCGTAACGCAGTCCTCCTCGGCAATACCTATCGTTCCGCTGTACATTTCGATACTGTACAAGATAATGAAAGCCCACGGCAACCACGAGGGCTGCATCGAGCAGATGTACAGGCTGTTTGAGCGGCTCGGCAGCAATGAGCTGAACCTCGACGCCGAGGGGCGCATACGCATGGACGACTTGGAAATGCTCCCCGAGATACAGTCCGAGGTCGCCAAGGCTTGGGAGAGCCTTACCGCCGACAATTTCAAGGAGCTCACCGACATCGACGGCTACTGGAGCGACTTTTACGCGATGTTCGGCTTCGGTATCGACGGCGTGGACTACGGCGCGGACGTCGAGGTGTAACTTTAATGCTGTTTAACGTTTTATTCGCCGCCGCGCTCCTTATAACTCTAGGGAGAATTGTAAGGAACGCGGTTTCCGCGATCCGCACAGCGAAATTCGCGCGGAGCCGCGGACTGATAAAAACGGCGGCTCGGCTCGGAGACGTTCTGCCGAAAGCGCTCGGCGCAGCAGTCTTTTTGGTGTTGACGGTGGTTTGCTTTATTCGCGCGGGCGGGGACGTCTCCGAAAACGCCCCGAAATTACTCCTCGCGGGCGGTATCGGCGGGACGGCGCTCACGCTTGCGCTTGCTGCCGAGATACCGAACGGGCTGCTCTACATCACGGAGGGCGGTCTCGTCGCGTCGGAGCTGAAGCAAAGCCCCGAGCCCGTTACCGCGCGCCGCCGAAACGGAAAAATCGAAGTGTTCTTCACGTCCTCCGACGTTCGGCTGCCCTGCCTTGTCTTGAGGTCAACGCCGAAAAATCTGGCGGCTCTCGGCAGGTTTCTCGAAGAGACCGACGCGCTTTAAACATCAAAAGCGGAGAAACGCGCGTTTCTCCGCTTTGTGTTTATCGGCTGCCGCTCTCCAGCGCGTCGGCGATCACGTTCCCGAGCAGCTCCCCCGTATACACGGCTTCGTCAAGCGAGTTCCCGTGGCTGCCGACCTCTATCAGCAGCGCCCCCGTCGAAAGGCTCTGATTATAATTCCGATAATCGAACAGCACAGCCCGCGCGAGGTCGGGATAGGCGTTTTCGGCGCAGTTCTGCAGCAGGCACGCAAGCTTGAAATTCTCCATATAATCGGGCATATCCATTTCGCCGTCGTCGCAGCCCGTGATTATCATAAACTGCGCGGCGTTTTTTCCGTCTATTTCGGCAACGGGCGCGGGCAGAGAGCCGTCCGCGTTGATGATGCCGTCGCGGTGTATATCGAGAACTATCTTGACGCTCGGGTACTTCTCGAGAACGTCGAGCATACCCTCCGCCGAGCGGTAATACGCCCCCGTGAACATGGGACTGTCGTACACCGCGCAGTCGTGGACGACGCTTATCCCGCGCTGCGAAAGGCTCTCGCATATCGCGTCGCCGACCGCCGTCATGTTCTTCGAGGGGTCGCCCGACCGCAGCGGATAGTCCGCGTCAAAGCTGTCCCCGTAGGGCAGAAAGCTCTCGCAGGTGTGCGTATGGTATATCAGCACGGATGGCAGCTCGCTGTCGAGCTCCCCGAAATCGAGCTCCGCAAGCGCCGCCGCGGAAAGCTCCCCGTTCGTCACCTCGGTGCAGTTGCGCACCTGCGCGCCGCTGCCGAGCGTTATGTATTCCGTCGACTTGGATTTCCCGAAATTGTAGCGGTATATCTCGCCGTCGTTGTCCGTGAACTGCGAATAATCCGCGTCGTCAGCGCCCTCGGTGCGGTTGATCGTTATGACCCTGCCGAGCTTCTGCGGCGGCTCGTCAACAACGGGTTCGCTTGAAGATGACTCGCTTGAAACGGACGAGACCTCGGGCGGCTGATTTTCCGCGCTGCCCGTGACGGAGGAGACCTGCGGTGCGCTTTCGGGCGGCTTCGAGCTATCCGAGCTATCCGAAATGCCCGAAAACTCGGAAGTCGTGAACACCCCCGCGGAATAGTAAGCCGCAGAGCGCACGACGCTGCCGACCGCGGAGCTTGTCCCCGCCAAGAACGGGCAGCAGAGCGCCGCCGCGCCTATCAGAACGTTTTTTATCTTTCCCATAATTTCCACTCCTTTTTGAACATTATATTCAAAGGGAGCGCAAAATATAACAGGCTATGTAAAAATACATAGCCTGTCTCTTACCTCTGAGCCTCTTACCTCTATCAGTACATTCCGCCCATGCCGCCGGCGGCGGGTGCGGCGGGAGCCTCGGGCTCGGGCTTATCCGCGACAAGGCTCTCGGTGGTGAGAACCATTTCCGCGACGGAAGAAGCGTTCTGCAATGCGGAACGAGTTACCTTCGCGGGGTCGACGATGCCCTTCTTTATCATATCGCCGTAAGCCTCGTTGTACGCGTCGTAGCCGTAGCCGACAGCCTTTTTCTTGACGATGGTGTCGATGATGACGGAACCCTCCACGCCCGCGTTCAGCGCGATCTGGCGGATAGGCTCCTCGAGAGCGCGGAGCACGATAGACGCGCCCGTTTTCTCGTCGCCCTCAAGCCCGTTCATTACCTTTGCAACGGCGGGCATAGCGTCGATAAGCGCAACGCCGCCGCCCGCGACGATGCCCTCCTCAACGGCGGCCTTTGTCGCCGCGAGAGCGTCCTCGATGCGGAGCTTCTTCTCCTTCATCTCGACCTCGGTAGCCGCGCCGACCTTGATGACGCCCACGCCGCCCGAAAGCTTTGCGAGACGCTCCTGAAGCTTCTCCTTGTCGAACTCGGAGGTGGTGTTCTCGATAGCGTTCCTTATCTCGTTCACGCGCGCCTTGATGTCCGCGGACTTGCCCGCGCCGTCGACGATAATGGTGTTCTCCTTGGTCACCTTGACCTGCTTCGCCGTGCCGAGCTGGCTTATCTGCGTGTCCTTAAGGTCGAGCCCGAGCTCGTCTGTAATGACCTCGCCGCTCGTAAGGATCGCGATATCCTTCAGCATCTCCTTGCGGCGGTCGCCGAAGCCGGGAGCCTTTACCGCCGCGCATCTGAACACGCCGCGCAGGTTGTTGAGTATAAGGTTCGTCAGCGCGTCGCCGTCAACGTCCTCTGCGATAATGAGCAGCTTCTTGCCCGACTGCACGATCTGCTCGAGCAGCGGCAGAATATCCTGAATGGACGAGATCTTCTTGTCTGTGATGAGGATATAGGGGTTGTCGAAAACCGCCTCCATTTTGTCGGTGTCGGTCACCATATACGGCGAGATATAGCCGCGGTCGAACTGCATGCCCTCCACGACCTCGGAATATGTCTCGGCGGTCTTGCTCTCCTCGAGAGTGATAACGCCGTCCGCCGTCACCTTATCCATAGCCTCGGCAATAAGCTTTCCGATAAACTCGTCGCCCGCCGAAATAGTCGCAACGCGCGCTATATCGTCGTTGCCCGCCACCTTCTTGGAGTTCTTCTTTATCTCCTCAACGGCAGCCTCCACGGCTTTCTTCATGCCCTTCTTAACGACCATGGGGTTAGCGCCCGCCGCGATGTTCTTCATGCCCTCGCGTACGAGAGCCTGCGCGAGCAGCGTAGCGGTCGTGGTTCCGTCTCCGGCAGCGTCGTTGGTCTTGGTGGCGACCTCCTTAACGAGAGCCGCGCCCATATTCTCGAACGCGTCCTCGAGCTCTATCTCCTTGGCGATGGTAACGCCGTCGTTGGTGATAAGCGGAGAGCCGTACTTCTTGGACAGAACAACGTTTCTTCCTTTCGGACCGAGCGTTATCTTGACGGTATCGGCAAGCGTGTCGATGCCCTTCTGAAGAGCCTTTCTGGCTTCTTCACCGTAAATAATATCCTTTGCCATGGTTATCTCCTCCTGATGTATAATTTATGCGATACCGACAACAACTGCTGCGGAAAATCCCTCTCCCGCGCAGACGGTTATCGGTATGAATTTATACAGTCAACGGCAAATAAATTACCGTTGACTGTGTAAAATATACGTTAAACGACCGCAGTCCCGCCGAAAAAGCGCTTGATCACTTGGCGTTCTTGGGCTTTCTGCCGGGTCTTTTCTTAGCAGCGGGAGCCTCGGGCTTTGCCTCCGCGGCAGCCGCCTTTGCAGCCGCAGCCTTAGCCGCCTTTGCGCCGGGCTTGGGACCGGGCTTTTTCCTTGTCTTGGGAGCCTCCGCAGCCGCCGCCTTTGCAGCAGCCTTAGCCGCCCTTGCGCCGGGCTTGGGACCGGGCTTTTTCCTCGTCTTGGGAGCCTCCGCCTTTTCGGCAGCGGGCGCGGACTTAGCCGCCTTGGGAGCGGACTTGTCCTCGACAACGGCGAGAATATCCTCCTGCCTTACGATAGAGTACTCTACACCGTCAACCTTGACCTCGGTGCCCGAATACTTGCTGATAAGGACTTTGTCGCCCACCTTGACGAACATTTTAACCTCTTTGCCGTCAACGGTGCCGCCGGGCCCCACAGCAACTATCTCTGCGATAGAGGGCTTTTCCTGAGCCGCGGCAGTGAGAATGATACCGCTTTTGGTGGTCTCCTCCGCCTCGACCGCTTTGATGACTACTCTGTCTGCTAAAGGTCTGATTGTCATAATATATTTCCTCCTGATGAAATAATTTACAATGCCTATATTAGCACTCTAAATTCCCGAGTGCTAATTATATTTTAACCCATATTTTAAAAAAATCAAGGGGTATTAGTCAAATTTAGGAAAATTTTGTATGATAGTACAAATATTTGTTTATATTATAGCCTTTTGTTGGCAATTTTATACAATCAATTAACGCTATTTTCGGACTATTTATATAAGGATATTTCAAAATTCCGATATTTATGCAATTAAATCAGTATTTAGAGAACAGTTGTCAGCAGTTAGTTAACGGACATAACACCGCCCTTGTGTACCCCACGAAAAAAGGTTCCTATACAGTGAGACCACCGACGATAACATACGGTTGAAGCGCAAGAGGATTGACGCGATAAACAGCGACTCCACGCGCGCAAACCTGCGAAGGAGGAGGAAAGGGAGAGGGGAAGAAGATCGGAAGAGGAAACCCGTAGGGGAAGGGGGAGGATTTAAGCGCGAGAATGACGAAGAAGATAAACCTACCCTCCTCCCCCTTCCCCGAAGGGTGTCCTCTTGCACGAAGTTAGTGTAAAAATAAAAGAAACGTAATCCGACTGAGAAGTCAGTATATCATCCTCAAAACTGCAAATCACTGCACAAATTTCCCCCGCCAAGAAAATTTCCAAATTTTAACACAAAATTACAGCATTTCCAAATATTCCCACTCCAAAACCGCATTTTTATGCAAAAAACTGCAAAACGGCTGCAAATCCCTGCACCCCAACTGCAAAACCCTGCAAAATAATACACAAATTCCAACGATTAGTTACCAAAACCAAAAATTTTTGCAATTTCCCAGTCAAAAACTTGCAAATAACCGCTACGAGAGCCTCCCCGAGATCTCAAACGCGGGACCTTTCTGCCAGAGAAACGGCGTAAGAATAAGCTCGAAGCCCTCTCCGGGCGCGCACATAAAGTCCGCGGGACGCCCTTTCGGCAGCCCGTAGCCGCACAGTAGGTTGGTAATGACCCCCGCGTGAGTAACGCAGGCTGCCCGCGTGACCTCGGACCGCATCATATCGCCAAAAACGGCGTCCAAGCCCTCTATACAGCGCAGCATAAAATCGCCGTATTTCTCGCCGTTCGGGGGAGCGGCGTCGGGTCCCCCGCGCAGCCAATCGGCGTATTCGCGCAGGTCTTGGAGCTGCCGCGCCGTTTTGCCCTCGAACTCGCCGAAATTCATCTCGCCAAGCTCCTCGACGACCATAAACCGCTTCTCGGGATAGATTATCTCGGCAGTCTCAAGGCAGCGCACAAGCGGCGAGGAGTACACCTTTTCCACATCGGGGTATATCCCGTCGGCGCAGAGCGTCTCTATCTGCTTTTGTCCCTCGGGGCAGAGCGCCAGATCGGTCTGCCCGATATATTTTCCGTCAAGATTTCCTTGGGTAATCCCGTGGCGGATAAGGTACAGGTAGTAGTTTTTCATTTGAATCCCTCCAATATACGGTATGCGGGTCTTTGTCTTAATAAATAATGTCCTAGACCTCGGTCGAAAATTTGGTTATTATGCCGCTTTACAAATCGGAATAACTGTTATATAATATACTATATGATAATTTGACCGTCGATGGCTTTTGTATTGACGGATAGTGGGAGAGTAGAAGAAACTATGAACAAGGATTTTCCGAGAGTGATGAAGCTGCTGCGTAAAGAGAAAGGTCTGCGGCAGAAAGAGGCTGCGGACAAGCTGGGCGTCGCGCAGGCGCTGCTGTCGCATTACGAGAACGGAAAACGCGAATGCGGTCTGGATTTTCTGGTGACTGCCGCCGATTTTTACGGCGTGTCGGTCGATTACATACTCGGCAGGACAAGCTCGCGGAACGGCACGGTGGTGTCCGAGGAGGAGCTGCCCGAAAGTACCGTTTCGGAGAGCTACGGCGGCGACCCGAGCGGACTCGGCATAATGCTGCGCAAAAAGCTGATAACCAACGCGCTGGAGGTGATTTTTTCGCTGCTTATGAAGGCGAAGAACCTCGGGCTGGCGAAGTCGGTGTCGTCGTATCTGCTGACGGCGGTCTACCGCGCTTACAGAATGGTGTATTCGGCGGGCGGAAAGAACGACGAAAACTCCTTTGCGATACCGTTTGACGACGTTTCGGGAGTGTGCGCGGCGCAGATGTCGATAGACGACGTAAGGGCGCGCGGCGCGGCTCACGAGGGGTCTGCCGACGAGCGCATCACCAACGCGCGTATCGAGCAGGAGTACCCCAAGCAGGGCACGGCGCTGTTCTCGATAGTGACAAACGTCGAGCGCGATCTGCAGAAGTACGAAAAATGACCTCGGGGCGGCTGAAATGCCGCCTTTGGCTTTATTCGTCGGCGATATTGTATTCGCTGATAACGTTTTCGCGGTTGCGCCAGTCCTCCTTGACCTTGACGAAAAGCTGCAGATTCACCTTGCAGCCGAGCAGCTCCTCGATGTCTTTGCGCGCCAGAGAGCCTATCTCCTTGAGGCGCTCGCCGCCCTTGCCGATGAGCATGCCCTTGTGCGAATCCCTTTCGCAGATTATCACAGCGCCGACGTCGATAAGCTCGGCGCCGTTTTTTTCGCGCGTTTTGAAGCTCTCGATGTCCACCGCCGTGCCGTGGGGGATCTCCTGCTGCATTGTCCACAGGATCTTCTCGCGGATTATCTCGGCGCAGAGAAAGCGCTCGGTGCGGTCGGTGGCGATGTCGTCGGGGAAGAAATGCTCGCCCTCGACGGCGAATTTCTCCAGCGCGGGCATTATACGCTCGGTATTTATTCGGCGTTTTACGCTTATCGGTATAATTTCCGCGAAATCGTAGAGCTCGCTGTACTGCGCGATTATGGGAAGCAGCTCCTCCTTGTTTTTCAGCAGGTCTATCTTATTGAGCAGCAGCACGACCTCCGTGCCGTTCTTCGCGAAGGAGCGGATGAGCTCCTGCTCGACGGCGGACATTTTTTTCGTCACGTCGGTCATTAAGACGGCAACATCTACGTCCTCGACGGACGAGCGCACCGATTTGACCATATGCTCGGCGAGCTTTGTCCTCGCGCGGAGCATGCCGGGCGTGTCGATGAAAACGAACTGCGTCTCGCCCTCGGTGAGCACCCCGTTGATGCGGTTGCGCGTGGTCTGGGGCTTTTCGCTGACGATGGATATTTTCTCGCCGACCAGCAGATTTGTAAGCGAGGATTTGCCCGCGTTGGGGCGGCCCGTTATTGCAATAAACGCGTTTTTAGACATAATTATCCTTTCTTGCTTTGCTTGCGCTTCTTTAATTCGCGGTACAAACCGATAAATCCGCAAACGCCGACGACCGCGAACCCCACAAGCCCGACAACGCCCTCGGCGGCGATGTTATAGTTGCCGTCGAAGATTTTCACGCCGATGACCATAAGGTCGATAAAAACGACGGCAAGCGCCGCGCCTATGACACATCTTAACTTAGTACTCATATAAAACCTCCGTTATTTGTCGGCATTGCGCCGTTCCTCGCGCCGTCTGCGGCGTTCCTCGCGCTTGGCTTGGCGGGCAGCCTCTTCGGCAAGCTCCTCGGCGTGGTCGATAAGGTACTGCCCGTACATATCGGGGCGCTTTTGCCGAGTGACCTCGACGGCAGCCTGTTTCCGCCACTCCGCGACCTTTTTGTGGTCGCCCGAGAGCAGTATTTCGGGGACGGCTCGTCCGCGCCAGACCTCGGGGCGCGAGTACTGCGGAAACTCCAGCAGACCGCTGTAGTGGCTCTCGATTGAGTACGCGTCCTCGTTCGGGAGCACGCCCTCCTGCAGCCGCGCCACCGCGTCGCAGACTATCAGTGCGGGGAGCTCCCCGCCCGTGAGCACGTAGTCGCCGACGGAGAGCTCCTCGGCGTTCAGCTCCTCGAGAACGCGCGCGTCAACGCCCTCGTAGTGCCCGCAGAGGAGTATGAGCCCATCCTCGGCGGCGAGCCCGCGCACCTTGCCCTGCGTGAGGGTCTCGCCCTGCGGGGACATATAGATTATCCGCGGGCGCGTTTTGTGCTGCGAAATTATCGCCATTACGCAGTCGTATATCGGCTGAGCCTGCATTACAAGACCCGTGCCGCCGCCGTAGGGCTTGTCGTCGACGTTGCGGTGACGGTCCTCGGTGTACAGGCGGATATCGTGCGTGTATATCTCGATGCAGCCGTTCTTTATGCCGCGCCCGAGAACGCTCGTTTTCAGCACGCTTTCGCACATCTCGGGGAAAAGCGTGGCTATATCTATCCTCATTGCGCGTCCTCGCTGTCGAACAGCCCCTTGAGCGGCTTTATCAGCATTTCGCCGCCCTCGACGTCGATTTTCTTGACTACCTCGTCGACGCACGGGAACATAAGCTCCGCGCCGTTCTCTTTCTTTATCGAGTAAACGTCCGCGGCGCCGTTCTGGTAGACCTCGGATATCTTTCCGTAGACCTCGCCAGTGTCGATATCCTTGACCGTCAAGCCGATTATGTCCTGAATGAAGTAGAGGTCCTCGCCGAGCTCCGCGTCGTTTCTGTCGATATACAGCAGCTTTCCGATAAAAGCCTGCGCCTTTTCCACGGTATCGACGCCCTCTATGCGCATTATTACCACGTTTTTGTGCGGGTAGGCGCGGAGGACGCGGACGGGCTTCGCGCCCTTGTCTAGATACAGCTCGTCGAAGCCGCAGAGGACTTCGGGCGCGTCGCAGTAGTACTGACAGCGCACCTCGCCGCGCACTCCCTGCGTGGCGACTATTTTTGCTATTTCAAGAAATCGTTTCATCTCGTTTTATCCTTGTATTGATCGTTTTTTTGTCGGGGGCTCCCGTTTTGGGCGTTCGGCGCTTTGCGCCTGTTCAGTATCAGCTTGACTGCCTGAACGCAGGATTGGAAGTTGATAGCGGCGATCACCAGAAAAATGACCGCGTTTATAACATTCTGGAGCGTTCCGTACTCGAGGAACATTATGGAGCAAGCCATTCCCGCGAGGAGTATGATATTGACGACTATCTTCGCCCAGTAGACCTTCATATACAGGTACTTTTTCGTGTCGATTATGCGGTAGACGAACACCACTATGTAGCTGGCGAGGGTGGCTATCGCCGCGCCCGCAATGCCTATCGTGTTGATAAGTATTATGTTCAATACGATATTCACAGCCGCGCCCATTGCCGAGGAGGTCATGGAGTGGGTGGTTTTCTGAGCCGCCTCGTAGATGCTTGACAGGAAGTTGTCCATTGCCTGAAAGACCGTCGCGCCGAGCAGCAGAGGGACGTAGAAATAGCCCGTTTCAAAGCCCTCGGTGTTGTAGAACTGCATGATAACGGGGCGGAGGATAAGCATTATACCGCCGCAGCCGAGGAACATGACCGTTTGTATCATGCTGAACGTCGTCGAGTAGAAGTTCGAGACTGTCCGCGAGTTCCGCTCGGTTATCGCGGACATGCGCCACGCCTGCGACAATATGCCGACCACGATGGTTACGAGGTTCGGGAACTTGTACGCGAACGAATACAGGCTGTTTGCCTTGTCGCCGAGCATTCCCGTTATCATGAACTGGTCGGAGGCGTTTACTATCCACCACATTATCATCGTCGGCATAAGCGGTATGCTGTAGCGGAGCATTGCCTTGAAGAGCGTTTTGTCGTTGCCGAAGGGGCGGTATTCCTTGAACACCTTTGCGGTGACGTTCAGGAAGACTATCGAGGTGACGTCGCCGAGGACCACCGCGAAAACGTACCCCATAACGCCCCACTTGAACGCCCCGAGGAACATGAGGTTGTAGATTATCGTGGAGACCGTCGTGATTATGCCGTCTATGGCGTAGAGCGTTACGCTGTACCGCGAGCGCACGTATATGCCGCAGATCTCCTTTATGCTGCCCGTAAAGACGTATATCAGCAGCAGCCATTCGTACCCCTTTAGCATGGGGATAAGCCCGATGAGCGGCACAAACGGGATAAACACGACGCTCCCGACTATACAGACGTTTATGCCTATTGAAAATACCATTCTGCCGTTGTTGGCTTTTTCCAGAGCAAAGCGCAGCACGCCGTCCGCAATGGACAGCGTAACCACCGATATCAGCAGCGAAGCCGCCGTGATGATGTTGTTCATAACGCCGAACTGCTCGTCGCCGAGCGTTTCGAGGTAGAACTTCAGCATTACATACACAAGCAGCTTCGAGCTGAACTGTCCTATTCCCAAGACCAGTGTATTGCTTGCCAGTTTTTGGTATTTATTCATACAGTCTTTCCTAAAAGTTATTAGCGCAGCCCCTTGAAAAACTCGGTGAGTATATCGCCGCAGCGCTTTTCGAGAACGCGGCTCCTCACCATCGGTATATGCGTGAATTTCTCGTCGAACAGCGCCGCCACGGACGCGCAGGCGCCGTTTTTCCCGTCGAACGCGCCGTACACGATGCGTTTCAGCTGCGCGTTCATTGCCGCGCCCGCGCACATCGGGCAGGGCTCCAGCGTGACGTACAGCGTGCAGTCGGACAGCCGCCGCCTGCCGAGCGTTTTCGCCGCCGCCTCTATCGCGAGCATTTCCGCGTGGGCGGTCGGGGAGCGGAGCGTCTCGCGGAGGTTATAGCCCTCTCCGACTATTTCCCCGTTCCCGTCGACAACGAGAGCGCCGACGGGTATCTCGCCCTTTTCGGCTGCCTTCTCCGCGAGGGAGAGGGCTTTTTCCATATATTCCTCGTCGACCGTCATATGCGCTTAAAGAACTGAACGCCGAGAGCGATCGCTCCCCAGATGAGGTTGTAAATCAGTATATTGAACACGTTGAACAGACCGAACAGCGTTTTGTTGTAGACCTCGTCGCCGCTTTTTACGAACAGTATGAAAATCAGCGCCAGCAGTATCCCGAGCGCTATCCCCGCGCCCTGCATTATGCAGCCGAGCACGCTTGCCGAGCGGAGACTGCGCGCGGTCGTCACCGAGTCCGCGAACGACGTGAACGTGCCGCTGCACGAGACCGCGGCGCTCCCGCTCGAAACGAATTTCGTGTGCTCGTTGAAGCTTTCGTGAGCCTCGAACGGCAGTATCTTCACGTTGTCGGCGTCTATCTCGAACAGCTCCGTTACGTAGTCCGCCGTTATCATTCCGTCGACGGTCTTTATCACCAGCGAAACGTCGTTGTAAGCGAGCTCCTGAACGCTGCTCTTTACGGCGGGGTTTGCGGTCAGCTGCACGAAAAACAGCAGGCACACCTCGCCGCCCACGGCAAGGTAGATGACCTCGTCGTTGTTTACGTTCGCGGCAGCCTCCTTTTTGTTGTTCGGTACGGTTATCTCGTGGGATTTCATATGCTGGCGCGTTCCGAGCAGCACGCGGCGTCTGTCTATCCAGCCCATAACGCCGAGGTTGTTTTCATAAATGCAGCCCGAGACATGCTTCAGCAGCTCCTGCTTGTAGTTCAGCATATTGAAGAACGCGTCCGCGAGCACGCTGTCCGAGGCGACGGCAAGGCTCGCCGCGTAGATTATAGCCTCGTCGATGTTTATCTTGCCCTCGCAGCGGTTTTTTGGCTTGTCGTAGCCGCAGATGTTGTTTATCTTGACCGACGAGGGCGGGAAGAGGGACTTTGCCTCCACCAGCACCGCGTTCGCGTCGCTGAGGTCCTCGACGGCGTTGTAGCCGAGAATTACCGAGCCCGCGGAGCCGCTCTTTCCCGCGGCGCGCAGCATGGGCAGCGTTACGACCATGGAGCCCGAGAACGCCGCGCCCAGCGCGAATATCGCCGTGCAGACCGTTATCGCCCACGAAACGTTGTTCATCGTGATATTCGAGCCGCACGTAAAATACGCGACGACTCCGCCGATGACCGCGGCGGCTATCGTGATAGGCGTTATTTTGCGCGAAAATCTGTCCGAAACGTCCTCGCAGTAGGTGGAGAGGATAAAGTCGCAGAGCATTTCGGTCTTTCTCATGGAAGCGACGACGGGCATTCCCGTAACGGCACCCTTTGCGAGCTGCTCGGCTCCGTCGCCGTCGCAGCGCTCCACAAAGAACTTCGCCCTGTCCTTTGCGGAAACGAACGCGAAGTTTTTCTGCGCCGTCCTTACCGTAAACAGCTTTGAGAGGGTGTTGAAGATAAGCGCCAGCAGCGATACCGCAAGATAGATGTGCGAATAGCCGAGCTGAATGAACTGCCCCGCGGAAAGATACGGCACCATTGCCGCTATCGCCGAAACGTGCGCCAGCGCGCAGAGCGTGTCCCCGTCGGGGCGCAGCTTGAAAAGCCTCGACAAGCCGTTCGAGATAACCGACGAGCAAGCCGCGAACGAAAGTATGCCTATCGTCAGATGCGTGTACAGATAGTTCTGCGGCTCAAGGCGGTAGCTTATAAAATTCGACAGTCCGCCGAGGTTGAGCTTAAGCTTGTTGACGATGGCGATAAACAGCGTCGCCGCGAAAAGCAGCAGCAGGATAAAAAACCTGCTCGCGAGACCCTTTGCCGCCCGCGAAAGCCGGTCGCGGATAACGTTCTCGTCGTCGAGGTCGACGGGCTCCTCTATATCCTCCTCCTCGTCATCGTCGTCCTCGTCGCGGGCTTGGGAGCGCTCCAGCTCCTCTGTGTCGCCGCCCATATCCTCCAGAATGAAATTCGCTATCTTGCGCTTTTTCTTCTGCGCGAGCTCGTTTGCCTGCTTTATCTTGTCCGCGGGAGTTTCCTCCTCGGGTTCGGGCTCGGGCTCCTCGGGCGCGGAGGCGATTATGTTTATCTTGCCCGACTGTGTGTCCTCGGATATTTCGGTTTTCTCGGACTGCTCTTCGGCTTTTGCCTCCTCTTTTTCCTCTTGGATCTTCTTGTTGAGCGCGTCGACAATGGACTCGCCTACGTGCAGCCCTCCCGGGAACGCCGCGCGTTGAGCGCCCGCGGCGCTGAACAGCACGTCGTCCGCCTTGCCCGCGTCCTTTTTGCGGGCGGCAGCGGGGCGGTATTCCTTTATCTTCTCCTCGCCGCGGCTGGCGATGCGCTTTAAATCGTTTCCGCCGACGGCGAGCGTGTCCGTGTTCTCGTCAACGTCGCCCTTAAGCTGCTCGGCAGCCTTCGCGCGGGACTCCATGGGGTTCAGCGAGGAGAGCATATCGTCCGGGGACTCCGTTTCGCTGTCGACCTTCAGCAGCGCCCTGTTTATCTCCTCTATCTTGCGCTGTTTGCGGAGCTGCATGGTGTCTGTGGTAACAAGACTGCCCGGCTCCTGAAACACTATCTCATCGTCGTCGGAGTCCTCATCGTATTCGCCGCCGTCCTCGTATTCCTCCTCGGCGTGCGGATTGTACGTCCTCACGCCCTCCTCGTCCATTTCGTCGTCTTCCTCGCGCAGACGCTCCCAGATTTTGATGTCGGCAGCCTCGCTTATTTCCTTGGCGATGCGCTCGCTGACCTCCTCCTCTGTGCGCTGCTTTGCGGCGAGGGGAGCGTCCTCTCTGTGCGGCTTTTCGGGGCGGTTGTCGATAGCGTCCGATATATCCCCGGCGACGCGCTCCTCGAACTCCTCCTCGGTGCGCTGCCTTGCGGCAAAGGGAGACGGGCGCTCCTTCCTGTTTTTCGCGGGAATGGAGTTTATGACCGACGTTACGCTGAGGTCGGGCTTGGGAGCCTTTTCGGAGCGCTTCTTCTGCGAGCCCGTGCGGATAGCGCGGTCTATCTCGTTTCCGCCGATAATATCGGTGACGCTCCCGTCGAAGGTGCTTTTCGGGCGGTCCTCGTCGGTGCGCAGCGTGTCGACCTCCTTTAAAATATCGTCTATACTGTATTTATCGTCACTCATTCCGTATCTCTCCTTCTTACTTTTTAAGACCTCTCTGCCTTACGACCTCATACATAAGAATTCCCGCCGAAACCGAGGCGTTCAGTGAATTTACCTTTCCGTTCATCGGCAGCGACAGCACCCCGTCGCAGCTCTCGCGGACGAGCCTTCCGAGCCCGAAGCCCTCCGAGCCGACGACTATCGCCGTGCCGCCCGTAAAGTCGGTCTTGTCGAACGGCGCGCCGTCCGCTTCCATGCCCCAGACCCAGATATTGTGCTTTTTGAGCGTCTTTATCGCGTCGACGAGGTTCGCGACCCTCGCGACCTTTATCCAAGCCGCCGCGCCCGCGCTGGTCTTGAAAACCGTGGCGTTCAGCGACGCGGAGCGCCTTTTCGGGATAACCACGCCGTCCGCGCCCGCCGCCTCGGCAGTTCGTATTATAGCGCCGAGATTGTGCGGGTCGGCTATCTCGTCGGCGATTATGATAAACGGCGGCACGCCCTTTTCCCGCGAGACCCCGAGAATATCCCCGAGCTCCGCGTAGGCGCACGCGCAAAGCTCCGCGGCAACGCCGCCGTGCTTCTGCGTTCCCGTAAGGGCGGCGAGCTTTTCCGCGCTCACGTCCTTGACCACGATGCCGCGCCGCTTCGCCGCGGAGACGATGTTCCCGACGGAGGCGCCGCGCTGAACGAACACCGCGTCGACGTCCTTTTCGGAGCTCAGCGCCTCGGAGACGGCGTTTTTGCCGTAAATTATCTGCGTTTCAAGTTCTTTTTCCATAAAATATCGGTGATTTTACCTCGCAAATTTATTTTTGCATACTCATACATTATCTATTATAACACAAACCCCGAATTATTTCAACCGTTAAAAGGTGTTTTATTGTGAAAATTTAGAAAAAAATCTTCGGGCATACCGTTGCAATTTGTACAAAAATATGGTATAATGTAAATTGGAATTTACGGCAGCGCTCTCGGCATTTGGTTTAAGGTAATTTCTCGTCATCATAGGTTGTTCTTTGTTTTTACACTAACTTCGTGCAAGAGGACACCCTTCGGGAGAGGGGGGAACAACAAAATCCGACAAAAAT
>JAMPFE010000040.1 GCA_023664705.1 Lachnospiraceae bacterium
TGATGGCGTATGGCATTAAAACAAGATACTGCCCTTACTGCGGCGCGAAAATGGATGGAGAGCGAAATGCCGACCGATAATTACATAAAGCTATCCGACGCCGCCGTTATTCTGCAAGGGCGGAACGTCGACAGCAAAAAGCTGAACACGGAGCGCCGCGGACTGCCGTATATCGTCGGAGCAAGCCGCATTAAAGACGCGCGGCTTCGGTGCGAAAAATACGTCGAGGACAGCGAAAAAGAGACGATCTCGCGGCTCGGCGATATAATTATTTCGACCGTCGGAACGCTCGGGAAAGTTGGGATAAACGACGTCGGCGACTGCGTTTTGTCAAAGCACGTGTGCGCGGTGCGTTTCGTGCCGCAGATACTGCCCGAGTACGGCTTGCTGTGCGTGCTCGGCTCACTGGCAACGATTATCCCGCCCGACGATCCCGACAACCCGAAAACGGGATTTTCGCGAAAGCTCGACGCGGAGAAAATCGGCGAGCTCCCGTTGCTGCTCGCGGCGGTTGACGAGCAGCGGCTCATGGTCGAGCGGATGGTAATGCTCGCGCTTTGTTTCGGAAAGGCGGCAAACGCAAAAACTCCCGAAGCCGAAACGCTCCCCGACGACCCGTTAGCGCTTGCAGAGCAATTTAAGTACAAATCGAGAACGCTTTTGAAGTGGCAATTTAAAGCGGTCGACGAAATAGCGCGGCTCATCAAAAAGCCTTGGGAAACGGTTCCCGAGGAATTACAATTATTTTTGGAGGAATTGAAATGAAGATAGACAAGGAAATTATCGAGGTGCTTGCAAAGTCGAATATCGACGGCAATACTCTCGAGATAACGCAGCAGCTCGACCGCGCTTTGTATCTCAAGGTCAACAAGGTGCTGAAAGCGATCGGCGGCAAATGGGTGAGCGCGAAGAAGCGGCACGTTTTTGACGGCAATGTCGAGGATATCGTGCAGAACATTATCTTGACGGGCGAGTACACCGACGCGCGAGCCGAGTTCCAGTTCTTTCCCACGCCCGACGAGCTTGCAAGGCAGCTTGTTGAGGAAGCGGAGATATGTTTCGGAGAGGCTTGCCTTGAACCGTCGGCAGGGCGTGGGAATATCGCGAAATTTATGTCCGACTGCGACTGTATCGAGCTGAATCCCGACAACCGAAAATTTTTGACCGAGAACGGTTTCAACGTTATCGCCGAGGATTTTATGACGTTTGAGCCGCAGCGCGATTACGACGTTATCGTGATGAACCCGCCGTTCTGCAGGCAGCAGGACATAGCGCACGTTACAAAGGCGATAAGCATTGCGAAACGGTGCGTTATCGCGGTCATGAGCGCTTCGGTGATGTGGCGCACGGACAAGCGAACGACCGAGTTTCGGGCGCTTGTTGAGAGCTTCGGGGGCGCTGTCGAGCAGCTCCCTGAAAAGGCGTTTAAGGGGAGCGGAACAATGGTGAATACCTGCAAGGTGGCGGTGAGGAAGGACGGTGACGGCAATGGATAGGCTGACAGATAGAGACAAGGAAATGCCCACACCAATAGAAGAACATTCTCAATATTATTCGCGGTGCGTGTGTAAACTTGCCGAGTACGAGGACACGGGTCTCACGCCCGAGGAAATAATCGCGATGAAAGAGAGGTGCGGGAAATGACACGACAACAAGCATTACAAGTCGCTAAACCCATTCTGTTCAACACGGATATGGTGAGGGCGATTTTGAACGGGAGAAAGACGGTCACAAGGCGGGTTATCAAGTTCGACAAGGAAGATTTGAGCGAGTGCCGATTTGTGGAAATGAGCATAGACCCTGCCGAGACCCGCATAGCGAAAGACGGCACGGAATATCCGCACGACCTCAAAGGGCTTTACGCGACATTTGAAGATGACAACAGCTTCTTCCCGCTCGTCAAAGCACCTTACCAAATCGGCGACATTCTCTACGTTCGGGAGACGTGGGCGTATCAATATTGCTGGGAATGCGAACAGCAGAACATTGAAGATGAATGCGATTTCGAGAAGCACAGGTTTAAGAGTGCGCCTTTCGGAGAATATGGCTGTTATAAATTCCCCACCGAGCACGATGAACCTGTAGATCATCAATGGCACCCGTCAATACATATGCCCAAAGAGGCAGCGCGGATATTCCTGCGGGTTACTGATGTGAGGGTTGAGCGGTTGCAGGATATTACGATTCAAGGCTTGCAAGATGAGGGCATTTTGCTGCAAGGATATATTTCCCAGTATGCGGCTCTTACGACCGACGTGTTTGAACCGTTCAAAGAATTGTGGAACAGCACCGTCAAGAAATCCGACCTCGAAAAATACGGCTGGGAAGCAAACCCGTGGGTATGGGTAATCGAATTTGAGAGGGTGGGGGCGACGAAATGAACAAAAACCAAGCGTCGACGCAAAGTTGCCGATAGATCGAGACGAGCAAACAGGAGGTAACAATGCATTGCTACACTATTGATACGGAAACCACGGGCTTAAATCCCGACGAGGACGAGATACTCCAACTGTCGATAATTGACGTAAACGGCGAAACGGTTTATGACAGCTTTTTCCGCCCCGAACGCCACACAAGCTGGGAGAGCGCGGAGAAAGTCAACCGCATCACCCCCGAATTGGTATCGGGAGCGCCCAAAATCAAGGAAATGCTGCCCGTGCTCAACGCTGTTTTTGCAAACTGCGGCACGATAATCGGATATAATACGGGGTTCGACCTTGCGTTCCTGCAAAACGCGGGCGTGATATTCCGCGGGGATACACGAATTATCGACGTTCAGGCTTTGTTTATGCCGATCGCGGGAGATTGGGATTGGCAGCGAAATAATTACAAGTGGCAGAGCCTTGTTGAGTGTGCGGAATATTGCGGCTATAAATGGCAGGGCAACGCGCATGACAGCTTGGCGGACGCCCGAGCGACGCTGTTTTGTTATGACGCGCTGGCGGCAACGCATTTATTGTACAAAATGTAGGAGGCATCAAAATGGGTAAGCCAAAGAACAAAACCACGGCGCACGACCTTGCCGTCAAGCTCCGCAAGCTGTCCGACGAGCAGTTGGTCGAGCGGCTTGTGCAAAAGCGCGCAGCGGAAGATATAAAACCGCGGAATGACGTCGAGAAATTTCTGCGGGAATTAGCGGCGGAAAAACCGCGGGGCGTCGGAGCAGCAACGCTCGGGAAGATCGGTAAATTCGCAAAAGAAAAGGGATACATTTAAGGGGGAAACGAAATGACGCGCGTCGAGCTGGACGATTATTATTTATTACAGGATATGATCACGGAATGCGAGGAGAATATAGCGAAAGCGGAGGCGCTGCTGTACGGTTCTCCGCATTTCGATACAAACGGAGTTTCAAGTACTCCCTCTCCTCAAAACCGCGTTGAAAACGCCTACATCAAGATAATCGAACAAAAAAACGAGCTGCTTGCGAAAAAAGCCGAATACGAGCGGCTTAAAGTCCTTGTCGAGCAATATATAAGCAATATCGGCGAGCTTTTTGTGCGCAGGATATTTGAAAAGCGCTTTATACAAAGAAAGCGCTGGAGCGAGATCGCCGACGAGCTGGGCGGGCAAAATACGGCGGGCAGCGTCAGCAAAATCTGCTACCGCTATCTTGAAAAGCACCCGAACGGATAAAAATTCCCCCGCTCCGTGCGGAGCGGGGAGAATTGTTATTTTTCGGCGGAGCGTTACGACCTGACCTCCACGTCGTCAAGCTTTTCGATGATCTCCTCGATTTGTTTTTTTGTTTCCTCGTCAGCCGTTGCCCTGTATTCATCAAGGATCTTTTCAATGGTTTTCAGATCCTTGTAAGTCAATGATTTTTTTGACATTGTTTTCACCTCTTTTCACATTCGCGTTATATTGCCGTTGCCAACATTATAACACATATCTCGCGGGTTGTCAAGCCCGACGGACGGGAATTTCCGCTCCTCGCGGAGTGAAAAAGCTCATTGCTTATCGGGCGGCGACAGCAGCTCATCCAGTTTCAAACCGAGAACCTCGGCGATTTTGAGCGCGTTCGACACCAGACAGTCGCCGCGCTTTTCAAGGTCTTGTATCGTCCGCCGCGACATTCCCGTAAGCTCGGACATTTTAGGCACGGATATCCCCGCTTTTTTTCGGTGCTCCTTGATATAAAGCATAGTTCACCTCACTTGACAAAAAAGAACCAAATCACCCCGACTATTGCAATAAAAGTAATCGCAATATCGAGAATAATAAGCGCCAGCTTGAAAATATCTTTTTTCATAAAACCCTTGACTTCCTTTCCGAAATGTGATATACTTTCATTAGGGATGGTTGCCGCCCTCCCCTCTGAAAGCGGAGCGTTTAGAAGAACGTTCCTTTAATGACTGCCCAAATCGTTGTCGCGGTTATTACGATTTTCAGGATTTGGGTCAAGAGCTTATCGATTTGCTTTGCCGCTTCGATGAGCTCTTTTATTTTGCGGTTCAATTTTATCACCTCCCCTCTGTAATTATATTATAGCACATTTTGACGTGCTTGTCAATAGCTTTTTTAAAAAATTTTTATAAAATTTGTCCCAAATGTCCGACATGTCTCATAAAAGATGTGCTATAATATAATTGAAAAAATATATAAAAGGCTCGCCTCGGCGGGTCTTTTTTGTTGAGGAGGAGTGAGCGATGCCGTATAGAGCAAAGCGTCCGTGCGCGTATCCAGGCTGCCCGAGGCTCGCCGACAAGACCTATTGCACGGAGCACGGGCGGCTTGTGAACGCGCAGTACGAAAGGTACGGGCGCTCTCCCGAGACGGCGGCGCGCTACGGGAAAGCTTGGCGGATAATTCGCAGGAGATACATCGCCGCGCACCCCTTATGCGAGGAGTGTCTGAGGCGCGGGCTCGCGATTCCCGCGGAGCACGTACATCATATAGTTCCGCTCGCGGACGGCGGCATCAACGACGAGAGCAATCTCATGTCGCTGTGTAAGTCCTGTCACTCGCGGATACATATGAAAATGCGGCGGGGGTAGGGGGAGGTCAAATCTCTGTGCGCCCCGTGCCCGTACAACGTCCACCAGTCTCGTGCGCGTGAACGTGAAATCAAAGGGGGTATTAACCCCCTTTTACCGTATAGACGGAACGGAGGTCGATAAAATGGCTAAAGACGGCACTCAACGGGGCGGCGCGCGGGTCGGCTCGGGGCGAAAATCAAGCAAAATGCCGCCTTTGATCGGTCTCAACGCTGTTCAAGAGCCAAATCCCGAGGAGAACAACGCCGAAACAAGCACAAAACGCGTTTCAAAAAGTCAAAGCAAAACCGCAAAATCCGCGGCTAAAAAGAAAAACGCGGATATCCCCGAGCTTGAAGGCGCGGACGTTCCTCCCGTTGATGAGTTTCTGCGCGCCCGACAGCAGTGCAAAAAGGACTTAAAGGCGGAACAGATATTTGAACAGACCATGAAATGGCTGTCGGACATAAAATGCGCGGGAATTGTCTCGAAACAGCTCGTGGAGCAGTACGCCATGTCGGTGGCGCGGTGGATACAGACCGAGGAGCTTATATCCGAATGCGGATTTCTCGCCAAGCACCCCACGACGGGACAGGCGATAGCCTCGCCGTATGTGCTTATGTCGCAGAATTACATGAAACAGGTAAATCAGGTCTGGTATCAGATATACCAAATTGTCAAGGAAAACTGCGCCGTGAGCGCTGCGGAGATTTCCGATGACCCCATGGAGCGGCTGCTACGGCAGCGCGGCGGGTAAAGGTCAATTACGGAGGACTGTATGAAAATTATCAAAGATGGCGTTCCCGAGCGGCTGAAAAAGGTCAAGCGCTTTGAATGCGGTGCCTGCGGCTGTGTTTTCGAGGCGGAAAAGGGCGAATACGAATGCGATACGCAGTACAATGAAACGTTTTTTAGCTGTAAATGTCCTTGCTGCGGTAAAAACGCGCGGCAGGTGAAAATGCGGGAGGTCACGGCGCGTGAGACATATCGAGGATAACGAGCAGATACATCTTTTTGATTGGGCGGCGATGCAGTCGGGGAAATATCCCGAGCTGGCGCTGCTTTTTCATATCCCGAACGGCGGAAAGCGCGACGCGAGAGAAGCGGCTCGGTTTAAGCGAATGGGCGTAAAAGCGGGCGTTCCCGACCTTTTCCTGCCCGTTCCGCGCGGAAAATTTCACGGGCTGTTTATCGAGCTGAAAGCGCAAAAGGGAAAACTGTCCGAATATCAGAGGCAGTGGCTGCAAAATCTCGCGGCGAGCGGCTATGCGGCTTGCGTGTGCTTCGGCTTCGACGAGGCGCGTCGGGATATTATAAAATATCTCAAGGGCGAATTTTGATTTTGCAATCGCCTGCAAAATATTAAGGAAAGGAGATACACGGTGGTGACGCAATGGCAAGGTACAAGCCGACAAAATTCAAGCTCAAAACATCGAAATACGATAAGGCGAAAGCCGATTTTGCCGTTGATTTCATCGAAAATCTTTCCCATACCAAGGGCATATGGTACGGCAAGAAGTTCAAGCTGCTTGACTGGCAGGAGCGGATAATACGCGATATTTTCGGCACGGTCAAGCCCGACGGTTATCGGCAGTTCAACACCGCGTATATCGAGGTCCCGAAAAAGAACGGAAAATCCGAGATCGCAGCGGCGGTCGCACTGCTGCTGTTATGCGGCGACGGCGAACAGGGCGCGGAAATATACGGCTGCGCGTCGGATAGGGCGCAGGCGGCTATCGTTTTCGACGTGGCAAAGGAAATGGTCAAGCTCTGCCCCGCGCTGCAAAAGCGCTGCATTATATCGGAAAGCAAGAAAAGGATAACGTACAAGCCGACAAACAGCTTTTATCAGGTCGTTTCGTCGGAGGTCGCGAGCAAGCACGGCTACAACGTTCACGGCGTGGTATTCGACGAGCTGCACGCTCAGCCGAACCGAAAGCTGTACGACGTCATGACAAAGGGCTCGGGCGACGCTCGTATGCAGCCGCTTTTCTTCCTTATCACCACCGCGGGCGATAACACCAACAGCATTTGCTACGAGGTGCATCAAAAGGCGCTGGATATTATTGAGGGGCGCAAGACAGACCCGACGTTTTATCCAGTGATATACGGCGCTTCCGAAAAAGACGACTGGAGCGACCCGAGGGTCTGGGCGAAAGCAAATCCCTCGCTCGGAAAAACGATAAATATCGATAAAGTAAAAGCGGCATACGAATCGGCAAGACAGCAGCCGAGCGAGGAGAACGCTTTTCGGCAGCTCCGTCTCAATCAGTGGGTAAAGCAGGCGGTGCGCTGGATGCCCATGGAGATATGGGACAAATGCGCTTTTGCAGTCGACTGCAAAAATCTGGAGGGTCGTGCGTGTTACGGCGGTCTCGACCTTTCGACGACGACCGACCTCACCGCGTTCGTACTGGTTTTCCCGCCGACCGACGATGACGACAAATATCAAATACTGCCCTTCTTCTGGGTGCCCGAGGAAACGCTTGAGCTAAGGGTCAGGCGCGACCACGTTCCCTATGACCTGTGGGCAAAGCAGGGATATATCCAAACCACCGAGGGCAACGTTATCCATTATGATTATATTGAGAATTTCATCGAGGAGCTCGGAAAGAAATACAATATCCGCGAGATAGCGTTTGACCGCTGGGGAGCTGAGCACGTTGTTCAAAATCTTGAAAAACTGGGCTTTAATGTTGTACGTTTCGGACAGGGCTACAAGGATATGTCCCCGCCTACCAAGGAATTGATGAATTTGGCGTTAAGTCAACAGATAGCGCACGGCGGTCACCCCGTGCTGCGCTGGAATATGGATAATATCTATATCCGCAGAGACCCCGCGGGGAATATCAAGGCGGACAAGGAGAAATCCACGGAGAAGATAGACGGCGCGGTCGCGCTGATAATGGCGCTCGCCAGAGCGTTGATACTCGACGGTGAGCCCATTGACAGCGTATACGACGACCGAGGGCTTATCTCGTTTTGAGAATTTCGTGTTGACAAATCCGCGCAAACATGGTATAATAAAATCGGGAAGTGGTGAAATGGAACAAGCCAAAAAGCGCGATCATAAGGTTTACATAACCGATACCGCGATAGAAAAGGTCGGAGCGGTACGGCTGTCCGATTTTTCGGATAAGCAGATATCGGATATGCAGAATATGCACAAGGAGCTTTTAAGAATAGCCAAGGATAAAAACGACAGTAATGAGGTGCTTTTTATAAGCAGCCTTGATTTTATTTCTTATGTGACTGTTTTTGGCTCTGAACATACGGTGGAACCCGGGAGAAATCCTTTTGCGGTTTCTGTCGCTGCAAATTCTCCTAAATATTCGCTTGTGTATATGCATAATCACCCAAGCACCAACACGTTTTCGCTTGCGGATATTGATACTTTTGTATGCGACGGCGTTGTCAAAGTCATGTCTGTGGTAACAAATCAGGGTGAGGTCTATGTGCTCAACAAGACGACCGATTTTGATTACGATAAGGCGCGTCGGCTTTTGTTCGATATTAACGCATCATTGCCGGATGATAAGGATATAGGGCACAACTTTGTAAAGGAATTTTTGAAACGATGCAGTGAAGGAGGGATGGAATATGGAAAAAAATGAAATGAGACCTATGGACGACGAGCGAACCTATACTCGAAAGGATATTGAGAATATGCTTGAAAGGTTGGATAAGCTCGCCGAAGAAGAGAAGAGAGCCAATGAATAATTTTAAGCGCCTTGCGAAAACAAGGCGCTTTTCCATGCCCAAAAGGAGTGATACAATGGGATTTTTCAGCAAGCTGTTTCGGTCGCGGGACAGACCCGAAAACAGCACGAGCGGCTCCGCTTACGCGTTTTATTTCGGCGGAACTACAAGCGGCAAGCGCGTGAACGAGCGCACCGCGATGCAGATGACGGCGGTGTATTCGTGCGTGCGCGTGCTGTCGGAGGCGGTCGCGGGACTGCCGCTGCACTTTTACGAGTACGCGGAAGACGGAAATAAGAGGAAAGCGGAGCGGCATCCGCTTTATTTTTTGCTCCACGACGAGCCCAACCCCGAAATGAGCTCGTTCGTGTTCCGCGAAACGCTTATGGCGCACCTGCTTTTGTGGGGAAACGCCTACGCGCAGATAATCCGCAACGGGCGCGGCGAGGTCGCGGCGCTCTATCCGCTTATGCCCGACAGAATGAGCGTCAACCGCGACGAGAACGGCGAGCTGTACTACCGCTACACGCGAAGCTCCGATGACGCGAAAACGCTTGACGGCGGCACTGTCGACCTGCGGCGCGGGGACGTTTTCCACATTCACGGGCTGGGCTTTGACGGACTTATCGGGTATTCCCCGATAGCAATGGCGAAGAACGCCGTCGGAATGGCTATCGCGTGCGAGGAATACGGCGCAAGGTTTTTCGAGAAGGGCGCTGCTCCGAGCGGCGTTCTCGAACACCCGGGAACGCTCAAGGACCCCGAAAAGGTGCGGCAAAGCTGGCAGAGCACGTTTGGCGGCTCGGCGAATTCGGGCAAGGTCGCGGTTCTGGAGGAGGGGATGAAATACAATCCCGTCTCGATAGACCCCGAGCACGCGCAGTTCCTCGAAACGCGGAAATTTCAGCTTGACGAGATAGCGCGTATTTTCCGAGTGCCGCCGCATATGATAGGCGACTTGGAAAAATCGAGCTTCAACAATATCGAGCAGATGTCGTTGGAGTTCGTGCAGTATACGCTCGATCCGTGGCTCGTCAGGTGGGAGCAGGCTATCTCGCGCTCGCTGCTTTTGCCGTCGGAGAAGGGCAATTATTTCGCGAAATTCAACGTCGACGGGCTTTTGCGCGGCGATTATCAGAGCCGCATGAACGGCTACGCGGTCGGCATCAACAACGGCTTTATGTCGCCCAACGATGTGCGGAGACTTGAAAACCTCGATCTGATACCGCCCGAGCTCGGCGGCGACCTGTACATGGTAAACGGAAATATGTGCCCGCTGTCAAAGGCGGGCGCCGCTTATTCGAGAGGAGATGAAAACGGTTGAAAAAATTCTGGAAATGGCAGACAAAAAACGTGACCGACTACGATTCGGCGGAGGAGACGTCCGAGCGCACGCTTGTCCTCGACGGCACTATCGCCGAGGAAAGCTGGTTCGACGACGAGGTCACGCCCGAGCTCTTCAAGGCGGAGCTGAACGGCGGCACGGGCGATATCGTCCTGTGGATAAACAGTCCCGGCGGCGACTGCTTTGCCGCGGCGCAGATATACAATATGCTCCGCGACTACAAGGGCAAGGTCACGGTGAAGGTTGACGGCATTGCCGCAAGCGCGGCTAGCGTCGTGGCAATGGCGGGCGACGAGGTGCTGATGTCGCCCGTGTCGATGATGATGATACACAACCCCGCGACTATCGCTTTCGGCGACCACAACGACATGAAAAAAGCGATGACGATGCTCGACGAGGTAAAGGAGAGCATTATCAACGCGTACGAGCTCAAAACGGGCTTGCCGCGCAGCCGAATTTCAACGCTTATGGAGAACGAGACGTTCATGAACGCCAACAAGGCTGTGGAGCTCGGTTTCGCGGACAGCGTTTACGGCGGCGGCAAAACGGAGAACTCGCTGATGTTCTCGCAGAAAACGGCTAACACCGCGCTTATCAACAAAATGAGCGCGGCAAAGGATTTCGGGCGCTCCGTTGACGAGCTTTCGGGGCGGCTGGACTTGATAAAGAAATATTTTTGACGGAGGTAAACTATGACACTGAATGAATTGAGAGCAAAGCGCGCGGCGGCTTGGGACGCGGCAAAGGCGTTCCTCGACGAACACCGCGCGGAAAACGGTCTGCTGTCCGCGGAGGACGACGCGGCTTACACAAAAATGGAAGCGGAGATAGAGGCGTACAGCAAGGAGATAGCACGGCTCGAAAAGCTTGATGAGCTCGACAACGCGATGAAACAGCCCCTCGCAAAGCCGCTTGTTTCCGCGCCCATGGGCGCGCCCGAGACCAAGACGGGCAGAGCCTCGGACGAGTACAAGGCGGCAATGACAAACGCGCTCCGCTCGAATTTCCGCGAGGTTTCCGATGTTATGCAGGAGGGCGTTGCGGCAGACGGCGGCTATCTCGTTCCCGACGAGTGGGACACGACTATCGTCAAAGCGCTTGACGAGGATAACGTGATACGCAAGCTCGCGGGCAGCATAAAGACAAGCGGCGAGCACAAGATGCCGATATGGACGGGTAAGCCCGCCGCCGCTTGGGTAGACGAGGGCGAAAAAATCGAGTTCGGCGATGTGGAGTTGGATCAGAAAACGCTTGACGCGCATAAGCTCGCCGTTGCGGTTAAGGTAACAGACGAGCTGCTCCAGGATAACGCGTATAATCTGGAGGGCGAGATTACAAACGTTTTCGCTTCGGCTGTCGCTAACGCCGAGGAGGATAAGTTCCTGAACGGCGACGGTACAAAGGGACCTACGGGTATCTTTGACGAGACCAACGGCGGAATTGTCGCGGTGACTTCCGCCGCAAAGAATATCTCTGCCGATAACATTATCGATCTTATTTACTCGCTCAAGCGTCCGTACCGCAAAAATGCCGTGTTCCTCATGAACGACAGCGCGATAGCCGCCGTGCGCAAGCTCAAGGACGGCAACGGCGCGTTTATGTGGCAGCCCGCTCTGACGGCGGGCGAACCGCCGACGCTTTGCGGATATAAGGTATACACCTCGGCACTCGCGCCCAAAGACAAAATCGCGTTCGGCGATATAAGCTATTACAAGATCGGCGACCGCGGCACGCGCTCTATCAAGCGCCTCGGCGAGCGGTTTGCCGATGAGGGAATGGTTGGATTTATCATGCAGGAGCGGGTCGACGGTATTCTGACGCTGCGTGAGGCTGTACAGATATTGAAATTCACTCCCGCGGCAGAGGACAGCGCTTCCTAATCGGCGAAAGGAGCGGTAATGCTTATCGATCTTGAAGAACTGAAAAGCTATCTGCGCATCGACGGCGGCGACGAGGACGAATTCCTCGCCCACCTGAACGGGGCGGCGGAGAGCCTTGTCCGCGACGTCGCGCGGATAGACGATGATGAGATGACCGAGAGTGAGCTGTCGATAATGCGGCTCGCCGTGCTGTTTGCGGCGGCTTATATGTACGAGCACCGCGAGGAAGCGGACTACAGGCAGCTCACGCTGTCGCTGCGCGCGCAGTTATTCGGCATACGGCGGGGGGAATGGTTTTGAAGCTCGGGAAAATGCGTTACCGCGCGGAATTTCAGAAATACACGAGCGAAAAGGACAAGGACGGTTTTCTTTCCAAGCGGTGGGAGACCGTCTTTTCCGTATGGGCGGACGTTACCGCCGTTTCGTCGCGGGAATATCTCGCGGCAGACACGGAGACGGCGGAAACGACCGTCAAAATATACGTTCGGTATAATCCGAAAATCGACAATACGATGCGTATAGTCAGCGGCGGGCGCTGTTATGAGATAACGTCGGTGCTGAACGACAGGCGAAACGATATCACGACGGTAATGGCAAAGGAGTGGTCCAATGGCAAAGTGCAATGTGAAGCTCCCCGAGGAGACGCTGCTGAAGCTCTCAAAGCTCGGGAAGAACATTGACAGAATAACGGCGGCAATGCTCGAGGACGGCGCGGCGGTCGTTCAAGCGCAGGCGGAGAAAAACCTCGAGGCGGTCATCGGCAAGGGAACAAAATACAAATCGCGCTCCACGGGCGGCTTACAAAAGCTCGTGAAGTCAACGAAGGTGTACGAGATCGCGAACGGCGACAGGCACATCAAAATAGGCGTGTGGGGGTACTACTACCCGAACGGCAGGGAGACCCCCGCGCCGCTCGTCGCGAACGTACTCGAGCACGGGCGCTCGAATATGACCGCAAAGCCGTGGCTGAAGCCCGCGCTTTCCAAATCGCGGAAAGCCTGTATCGCCGCAATGCAAAAGCGCTTTGACGACGAGGTGAAAAAGCTGTGACGTTAAACGAGCGCGTTATTAAGGCGCTGGAGCCGCTGAACGTTTCGGTAACCGTCGCGGAAAATCCGACGGACAGCGGCGTTCCCGACAAATTTATCGTGATAATCCCGACGAGCGATAATTTCGACCTGTACGCGGACAACGAGCCGCTTGCGGGCGCAGACGAGGCGGAGCTCGCGCTTTACTGCAAGGGCAACTACCTCGCCTTTCGGGATAAGGTCACGGAGCTCCTCACCGCCGCCGATATCACGATAACGAGCAGGCGGTATCTGGAGTTTGAAAAGGATACGGACTATCACCACTACATCATTGATGTGGCGGCGGAAACATCATTTTAACAGGAGGTTTATATGGCAACTATCGGACTTGATAAACTGTATTATTCGGTAATTACGGAGGGCGAAAACGGTGTGGAGACCTACGGCGCGCCCCAAAAGCTGGCAAAGGCTATGAACGTCGATTTGTCGGTGGACGTTGCGGAGGCTACGCTTTACGCCGACGACAGCGCCGCCGAGAATGTAAGAGAATTTGCGGGCGGCACTATCACGCTCGGCATTGACGACCTCTCGGCAGAGGCGCTCAAAGACCTCGCGGGAGCTCATATCGACAGCAACGGCGTTATCGTCTCCTCGGGCGAGGACGTTGGCAATTATGTCGCTATCGCGTTCCGCGCGAAGAAATCCAACGGCAAATACCGTTATTACTGGCTGTACCGCGTGAAGTTCTCCGCGCCCTCGGACAGCTACGAGACAAAGGGCGACAGCGTTAACTTCAACACCCCGACGATAGAGGGCTCGATCTCTCAGCGCGTCAAGGAGAACAGCGACGGAAAGCACCCGTGGAAAGCACAAATTGACGAGACCGACGCAAACAAAAGCATTATCGACAAATGGTACGAAAAGGTTTACGAGCCGTCGGGCAGCACAAGCACGGCGTCGCTCGAGAAAGGAGCGTAATTCATGGAGAACGAAGCGAAAATCACGCTCGGCGGCGAGGAATATCCTCTGCTGCTGTCGACCCGCGCCGTGCGCGAAATAGGCAAGAAATTCGGCGGTCTTGAAAAGCTCGGCGACGAGCTTACCGCGCAGGGCAACGCCGACAAGGCGCTTGACAACGTGGTATGGCTGATAGCGCTGTTGGCAAATCAGCCCATTCTGATACATAACCGCGCGAATAAAGGCAGCGAAAAGCCGCTGCTGACCGTCGAGGACGTGGAACTTATGACCACGCCCGCCGACCTCGGCGAGATGAACGGCGCTATTAAAACCGCGATAGAACGCGGATCGTCGCGCAGTATAGTCTCGGAGAAGCAAAAAAACGCGTGAGCCGTGCCGCCCCGATGTCCGACGGGGCGGTTTTCGAACGGCTGATTTTTTACGGCGTGACCCTGCTCGGGCGTACCGAAGCGGAGGTCTGGGAAATGCGGCTCGGACATCTGCTCGACCAAATAGAGGCGTACAAGCAGTTCAACGGCTTGACGGAGCCCGCTGTCGAGCGTTTTATCGACGATATCATTCCCGACGGGATTTAAAGAGGTGAGATTTTGTCTGAAAGTGTAGGCGTAGCGCTCGGCGTTGAGGGCGAAAAGCAATTCAAAAGCGCGTTGAGCGATATAAGGGCGCAGTTCAAGGAGCTCGCGTCCGAGATGAACCTCGCGACCTCGCAGTTTGACAAGAACGACAGGTCCGTCGAGGCGCTTGCGGCGCAAAACGGCGTGCTCAACAAGCAGATAGACGCGCAGAAAAACAAAATAGATACTCTCCGCAAGGCTCTGGAGAACGCCTCGGAATCGTTCGGCGAAAACGACAGCCGCACCAAAGCATGGCGCACGCAGCTCAACAACGCCGAGGCGGAGCTGAACACCATGCAGCGCACGCTCGCCTCGAACAACACCGCTATCAAAAAAGCGGGCGACGCGTTTGACGACGCGGAGGACGAGGTCAAGGATTTCGCCAAAGAGACCGAAAAGGCCGCCGACTCGACCGAGAAGTCGGGCTCGCGATTCGAGGGTCTCGGAAACGTTCTTAAAGGCGTAGGAAAAGCAGTCGCCGCAAGCGCCGCGGCGATAGGGGCGTCCGTTGCGGCTATCGGCGCATCGTGCGTTGCGGCGGGCAAAAAGATATGGGAAATGTCCAACGAGGTCGCGTCGGCGGGAGACGCTATAGACAAGACCTCGCAGAAAATCGGTATAAGCGCCGAGAGCTATCAGGAATGGGATTACGTTTTTCAGCGCTGCGGCAGCGACGTCAACAATCTGCAAGCGGGAATGAAAACGCTTTCGGGCGTTATCACGGACGCGGCAGACGGCTCGGACACCGCCGCCGAAAAGCTGGCGGCGGTCGGGCTTTCGGTGGAAAAATTAAACGGCAAAACGCAGGACGAGCAGCTTTCCATCGTCATTTCGGCATTGCAGAAAATGGGAGCGGGCGCGGAAAGAACATCAGCCGCCACAGACCTTCTCGGAAAATCCGCTACCGATATGGCGGCGGTGCTGAATATGACTGCCAAAGAAACCGAAGCCTTAAAGCAAGAGGCGCAGGATTACGGCATGATAATGAGCAACGAGACCGTTGCCGCCTCTGCGACGTTCGAGGACAGTTTGACACGGCTGCAAAGCACCATGTCGGGCGTGAAAACCCGCATGGTCGGCGAGCTGCTGCCCGGATTTATCGACGTTCTGGACGGGCTTGCCGATCTGGTCGCGGGAAACGAGGACGCGGGCAAGAAAATCGAAAGCGGTATCCAAGGCGTTATAGACGCGTTCGGCAACATCGTGCCGCAGGTAACGACGCTTATAGCCAAAGTAGCCTCAGCCGCCGCGAAAAGCGCCCCGAAGATCATCTCGTCTCTTGCGGAGGGTATCTCCTCGGCGATACCCGAGCTTGCGCCGCAGGCGGCGGGGATAATCGAACAGATCACCTCGTCGCTCCTCGACCTGATACCTCGATTTTTTGAGGTCGGAAAGGAGATACTCGGCGGCATCGTTTCGGCAATATCGGGGAATATCTCAAAGGTCGCCGACGTTGCGCGAGAAATCATCGGGCAGCTGTCAAGCGGGATATCGGAGGCATTCCCCGTACTGGTGACAAGCACCGGGGAGCTGCTTTCCGCTATAGTACAAGGCATGACCGACAATTTGGGCGGCATTCTCGACGCGGCGTTCCAAGTCGTGACGACCCTCGCCGACGGCATATCCTCCGCCCTGCCCGAGCTTATCCCAACGGCTGTCGAGGTGCTGCTGTCGATAGTACAGGCGCTTATCGACAATACGGATAAACTCATCTCGGCGGGCTTTGAGATAATCGAGGGGCTGATAGAGGGCATTCTGAAAGCCGTCCCGAAGCTCACGAAAAAGATCCCCGAGATAATAAAGTCCATTGTCAGCGCTGTAACAAAAGCTCTGCCGCAAATTTTAACGGTCGGCACAAAGCTGTTGAACGAGCTGATAAAAGGCATAACAACGGCGCTTCCTCAGCTTGTGCAAATGCTCCCGACGATAGTACAGACTATCATCACGGGCATAACGGAAAATCTTTCAACTATCGTACAGCTCGGTATCGACCTGCTGATGTCGCTCGTAAACGGCATTCTTACAGCGATACCGCAGCTCGTCGGAATGCTCCCGACGATAATCGACAGTATTGTCGGCACGATAACGGAAAATCTGCCCGCGATAATCGAGCTCGGCATACAGGTGCTTATGCAGCTTATCGACGGCATTATTTCCGCGCTGCCACAGCTTTACGAGGCTATCCCGCAGATAGTCACGAGCATTGTCACGGCTATCACGGAGTGTCTGCCGCAATTGCTTGAAGTCGGCGTCGGTTTGACATTGCAGCTCTCCATGGGCTTGGTCAAAGCAATTCCCGACCTCGTCAAAAAAATCCCCGAGCTTATCGGCGCGATAGTCGACGGCTGCGCCAACGCGTATCCGCAGCTTATCGAGGCGGGCAAAAACCTCATAAAGGGCTTGTGGGACGGCTTTAAGAGCATGAGCGAATGGCTGTACGACAACGTTTCCGACTTTTTCAACGGAATAGTCAACAGTGTTAAAAATCTGCTCGGCATCCACTCCCCGTCGACGGTTTTCGCGGGTATCGGCGACAATATGGCGCTCGGTCTCGGCGAGGGCTTTGAGGACGCGATGAGCGACGTCGGCAAACAAATCGAAAAAGCCGTGCCGACGGATTTCGACTTCAAGGCGAACGTCAGCGGAATGGTCGGCGATATGCAAACGGCGGCGTCAATGCCGCGCACGTCCGCGCAGTACAACGCCATGACAGCGCCGCAGACCGCCTATGCGCCGAGCGCCGAGCCGCAGCCTATCGTTATGAACGTCTACATTGACAATCAGCTTAGGCAGACGACCGTCGTTGAAAATTACGACGCGGGCGAAACGGTCGACCTTTACGTGACCAACGGCAAGGGGGGATAAGATGATCGCGCTGCTTAAAATCGGCGGAGAGCCGCTGACAAAAATCCGCGACTACAGCGTCGGCATTACAAGGGTAGAGGGCAGCGGCGGCGGTACGACCGAAAACGGCGACGAGATACTCGATTACCGCTGCCTTGAAAAAGCCGTTATTACGGTAACTTTCGCAAATCTGACAACGGACGAATTCGCCAAGCTCAAAAGCAGGCTGAAAACGCAGGCTCTTGAACTCACGTACTGGGCGGGAGAATACAAAACCATAACCGCCAAAATCGGCGATATGGAGTGCGAGCTGCTGAAAAGCGAGCACCGCCCGAACACCGAAAAAAGCAATTACTGGAACGTGAGCACGATGTTCACGCAGATAAGAGGGTGACAAAATGTACGCTGTAAGCGACGAATACAAGGCAGCCATAGCGCTCCCCGACCGCGAATTCCGAATAGACGCGCGCGTTTATTTGCGCGACGGCAGCGTTTTAAAAGCCGACGACAGCTCGATAACGGGCGACGTGAAAATCGAATCGCAAATGATGTCGGGAAGCGCGTCGAGCAGCACTATCGACGTCGGCGCGGCAACGTCCAAAAAGCTGACGATGACGGTGTTGAGCGAAAGCACCGACCTGCACGTTTTTGCGGGCGCGAGAGCGCGGCTGTGGGTCTCGCTGA
>JAMPFE010000041.1 GCA_023664705.1 Lachnospiraceae bacterium
AAAAATTTAAATTTTTTTCAAAAAACTGCTTGACTTTTGTTAGCAGGTCTTGAAATTTAGTTTGGGGTGTAGTTCGTCCTGAAAAGCCAAAGTGACGAAATCTCCCATTGTCATACCATGTTCTTCGATGTATCGCTTGACCTCGGCGTGAAGTTCTGCGTTGATCTTGACGGTCACGCCTTTCTTTTCGTTAGTCGACATTGTTGTCAGTCCTTTCCATAAATTTCCTAAAAGCAGATTCCGCAATCTGTTCGACTGCGGAATCAGTTTGAGCCGCCTCTATCAGAAGCAGTTCGTACAATTGCATCGGAATTTCAATCTCCATTTAAAACCTTTCTTGTTTCGAAGCCGCCCTTGAATGTTATTGTTATGATGTCCCTGCTCTCGACCGTGACCTTTTCGATTAACTGCCGAACCGCAACGTCATCATACTCGGTCATGGTGAAATCTTCACTTTCAAGCCGATTCAGTACCGCGTCCAACTCGGCGAAGCCTCTTTGCGCCGCTGCCTGTTTCGCCTTTTCGTTTTCTATGAATTCGCGGAGTGCTTTCATTTCGTCGCTGAATCGTGCAATATCGGACATTGCTGTTGCGGCGGTTTCGGGAACAGTCGCCAGTTTTATCAGCTCGTCGATGTTTCTCGCGAGTTCGTCGATCCGCTGCTGCGCTGCTTGTACGCTGCCGTTGAGATTAGAGTCGAGTACCTCGGTTATGCTCTCGCGGAGCATCCGCGCCACATCATCTTTGACCTCGCAGAACTCGTTTATCGCGCTCACGATGGCATTATGCAGTTCCTGCTCGTCGACGGTTGGGGAGCAGTAGCACTTTTTCTTGCCATACTGTATTCGGCTGATACATCGCCATTTAATTTCTTTGAAACCTTTCGCAGTCCACGTTACCCGCCGATACGGTGATGTAACATAAAGATACCAAACGCTCAAACCACTTTGTTGCGTATTTCAATTCTGTTGTTGGAATTGTAAATAACACTGCTTGTTTCCTCATATCCGCTATCCACCTTAACCACAAACGAGTAAAGAATCTCGATTTCGCGTGTGTTGGTCGTCTTATCCGTTTCGTGAATAAGGATACGGTCAATGAATTTGCAGAACCTCGTAATTCAATTCGTTTATTTCCGTGTATTTACGGACAAGCGCAACGAATTTCCTTACATCGGCGTTGCGATCCGAGACGTTTTTGACCTCGTCGCTTAAAGCCTCGATGCTATTCTTTAATGCGGCTCTTTCCTCATCGTAGCCCGTGACAAGAAACGTGAATTGCTCATAGGAAATTTTGCCGAGAGCATTGTCCTCGTAGCATTTTCTGAACAAAATGTCCAATTCCGCAAGCCTTTTACGATGTTGTGCCATTTCTTTTTTCATCGTTTGGCTCGTTTTTGACATTGCCTCGTCAACAAAGCGTTTTTCGTGCTTTTTAACGTAACTCATAACACGCCGCAGGTCATTAAGAACAATGTCAATCAAGACCTACTTGCGAATGAAATGGTCGGAGCAAGGACGTTTTTCCGTTCGTGTATGCGTTCTGTAGTTTCCGCACGAATATGCGTGCTTGCGCTCTAGGTCTTCTCGCCGCGTGGGACATACATTTTATACCCGCAATCCGCGCAGAACAGCAGCCCCGAAAACATATCCACCTCATCGCATTCCTTTGGACGCGTCCGTGTTTCAAGCCGTTTTTGTGCGAGTGCAAACGTTTCCTCATCAATCAACGCGGTTCGGGTATTCGGAAAGAAAAACCGCTCATTTTTAGCGACAGCGTTTACCTTTTTGCATTTGTACGACACCTTGTGCGTTTTGTTGGTATAGGTGTGTCCCAGATACTCCTCACGCCGCAAAATGTCATATATGGTTTTGTTGGGAGTTCTCGGGCATCTGATAGTGTTGATTGTTACCCGTTCTGTAATGTCGCAAAGCACCGGCTATTAAAACCTTGTTGTCATAGAGCCAATGAATAATCTTTGCTACACTTTCTCCGCTTACATACATCGAAAAAATTTGCTTAACGACATATGCGGTTTCAGTATCGGGAATAAGGTGGTTACAGTCGTTCGGATCCTGTATGTAGCCGTATGGCACTTCACCGTTTGTCCGTTCACCGCGCTGGGCTTTTGACATCTGAACAGCTCGAATTTTTTTGCTCACATCACGAGCATACCATTCATTTCCGAAAACCTCAATTAAAGGAATCAATTATGATGTCATAAATCCCGCGTCGAGGCGCTTTTTTCACAGTGTAAGTCAAGTGAAATCCCATCGGAATCCCGCACAAATAAATGTTAAGATGGCCGATACGCGGGAACGACGATTTTCTCAAGCATCTCTCCGTAAATTTCGGTGTTGCTTACGTCACATTCCGCAACGTTTTTGATGCGCTCCATCGCCGCTGTAATTCCGTCGATCTGCTTTTGGTGCAGCGCCCCGATGTTTTGACTTTCGGCGATTTGTTCGTGAGCTTGGTTATTTCGTCATCGTAAAATTCCGTCTGCTGTTTCAAATCATCTTTAGTGATCAAATCCTCAAGCATAAGGTCGATAGCCTTGCGCTTTTTGTTTTTCAGAACTTCAATTTCGGCTTTAAGCGGAGCGACATTGACCGTTCTTTGATTTTTCCGAATAAGCCGAATTTCGTTCAGCATTTCCTTTTCAAGCGAGATTCCGATATTTTCACTGTTTCGTTGCCAAACCCGAAACGATATAACTGTAACCGCATTTGCCGCAAATTATTTTTTCACTGAACCAATATTCTGTCCTCGTGGTGATTGCGAATTGTAATAAGCGGTGCTTCTGGGTTATCCCCGTGATTGGTGATTTCGCGCGGCTTAATTATCTCCGCTTCTTCGGGAACAATTTCGAGCTTTCTGTCAACGACCTTGTAGCCGTAAATGCGCCCGCAGCCCAGCACTACGCCGTTTTCCATTCGTCTGCGCATGCCCCATTTAACGCGCTCCGAAATCTTTCGTGATTCCTCTTGAGCGATCGACGACATAATTGTCAGCCTTAATTCGCCGCCCTTGTCGCGCGTGTCGATACCGTCGTTCATAAATATAACGCCGATTTTTAATTCGGATAATCTGCGCGTGTAATTCAGCGTATCGACGGTATTTCTTGCAAAACGCGAAACCTCTTTAGTGAGAATTAAATTGATTTTTCCCGCTTCGCAATCAGCGATCATTCGGTTGAAACCATCGCGCTTTTTGGTCGAAGTCCCGGTTATGCCTTCGTCGGACGACTGATTTATAGGAATTTTTTCACCCGTATACTCATCTATCAGTTTACCGGCTTTTCTTTGCGCAGATACTTCTTTGTTCCTAGCTTTATATGCACTTTTGGGTGGTTTATCCGCCCAAAAGTGAAAGAGCTTTGATAAACGGGAGCCGATCTCATTCGAGGTTGGCTCTTGATTTTTAAAAATATTAAGAATTCATCTAAACAGAGCGCAACAATAACGTTTGCATTAACTTATCATATCCAAAAACGTCGTCCTCAATTTATCGGCTTTATGTGAAAATTTGATGAAAATTTCAAAAATATATTGACTTTAGTCATTGACTTGGGTATAATAAATATGGGGTGAGCAATATGGGCAAACGTCAAGAGGCGGCAAAGCTGACTAAACGAAACATTATTTTGGCGGCGAAAAAGCTGCATGAGCAGCGCGGTTTGGCTGACGTGTCCGTTGACGAGATCGTTGCCGAAGCGAATGTCAGCAAGGGCAGCTTTTATGTGTATTTCAAGCGCAAAGAGGACGTGGCTTCGGCTATCGCTTTTTTTCGCTTCGATGAGTTAAAAGACTCATTGGAGCGCTGCCGCGGTACTGCCGCCAAAAAATTGGCGCGTTTCCTCACGGAATCCGTGCGGTATATCGAGGAAGAGGGCTTGGCGCTCTGCAAGGAATGGATGAAAAGCGCAGTCTCGCCGACAGACAAAGACGGTTCTGGTATTCAAAAATTGAACTACGACAGGGAGTTTATTTTGAAAACTCTACTCTCCGCGAAAGAAAAAGGCGAGATCGACGCTCCCGCGGAAACGCTAACCGACGTTCTTATGGCGGAATATTACGGCTCGGTGGCACTTTGGTGTATAACAGACGGAGAATTCCCCATGTTGGAGCATATAAAAAATTTTTCGGGAACTTTAGGCGAATTGCTGAAAAAATATCAATGATCGGAGGTCGTAAATATGGAATTTACAACACTTTCAAACGGCGTAAAAATGCCATTGATCGGACTTGGCGTGTATCAAGTTCCGGATGCGGCGCAGTGCGAGGGAGCGGTCCTTTACGCGCTGAAAACGGGCTATCGGCTGATCGATACGGCAGCCGCCTACGCCAACGAGGAAGCGGTAGGCTCAGCTGTAAAAAAGAGCGGCGTTCCGCGAGATAAGATCTTCATAACGTCAAAGGTGTGGGTCGCGGATTTCGGTTATGAGAAAACGAAAAAAGCGGTTGAAAATTCGCTGAAAAAGCTGGATACGGACTATATGGACTTGTGTCTGCTTCATCAGTCGCTGTCCGATTATTACGGCTCGTGGAGAGCGTTCGAGGAGTTGTATCGCGAGGGCAAGCTCCGCACCGTCGGAGTATCGAATTTCTATCCCGAACGTTTGACAGACCTTTGTATGAACGCCGAAATAAAGCCTATGGTCAATCAGATCGAATGCCATCCGTTCTTCCAAAGAACGACCGACCTTGAATGCGCAAAGCATTTCGACGTTCAGATAGAAGCGTGGGCACCGTTCGCGGAAGCCGGCAGAGGCATATTCACCAACGAGATTTTGACGCAGATCGCGCGGGCGCACAACAAAACGGCGGCTCAGATAATTCTCCGCTGGAACGTTCAGCGCGGCGTTGTTGTGATCCCGAAATCCGTACACAACGAGCGTATCGAGGAAAATTTCAATATTTTCGACTTTGAATTATCGGAAAGCGAAATGTCTCGGATCGCCGCTCTCGATACGGGTCACACGGAGATCATAGACCATTACGATTGGAAGATCGCAAAAATGCTGAACGAGGTCGGACGATAATTTAACATTTATAGGAGGAAATTCACAATGGAAACGATTAAATTGAACGACGGCAATTCGATACCTGCAATAGGCTTCGGAGTTTTTATGATACCTAACGACGGTCCGACCTATGAGGCAGTGCTCGCCGCATTGAAAGCGGGTTATCGGCATATCGACACTGCGGCGGCGTATTTCAACGAGAGCGACGTGGGAAAGGCGATACGCGACAGCGGTATTCCGCGCGGGGAAATTTTCGTTACAAGCAAGCTGTGGCTTCAAGATTACGGTTACGAGCAAGCGAAGAAAGGCATCGCGCGTTCTTTGCGCAAGCTGGATATAGGTTATATCGATCTGTACCTTATTCATCAGCCCTACGGCGACGTGCCGGGAGCTTGGAAAGCGATGGAAGAAGCGAAAGCCGCGGGGCAGCTGAGATCTATCGGCGTGAGCAATATAACGCCGAAAATTTGGAATAAATTCGTACCTCAATTTGCGTCAAAGCCCTCGGTAAATCAAGTGGAATTCAATCCGCTGTTTCAGCAAAAGGAGCTTCGCAAGCTGATGGAAAAGGACGATGTAAAGCTCGAAGCGTGGTATCCTCTCGGTCACGGAAGCGCGGAATTGCTTGAAAACCCCGTTATTACCAAAATAGCCGAAAAATACGGCAAAAATTCGGGGCAGATAATTCTCCGCTTTGAAATTCAGGACGGCGTTATCACGCTTCCAAAATCCACCAATCCCGAAAGAATACGCGGCAATATCAACATTTTCGACTTTGAACTGACCGACAGCGAAATGGCGGAAATTCGTGCGCTTGACACTGGAAATGGCTCGCACGATCCCGATGCGGACGGGGTGGCGGAAAGTCTGCTGAAAGCGTTCAGGATCGAGGATTGATCTATAAAACAATGCAGTCCTTGCCGCTGTAACGGCAGGGACATTCGCTTTGTGTAATGCTATCCGATCATCTTCAAAATAATTTTTTCGTCCGCGTCGGGCAGCAGCCCCCTCAAATGCTCAAATATCCGTTCCTTAGACTCGCTAGGCTCTCTGCCGTATGCCGCACGGACGAACTCCGCACCGAACTGCTCCTCGGGAGTGGTATAGCGCGCAACTCCTCAACCGTATCGGTTGCCGTGAGCGTCGAGCATATACTCAAAATCCGTGACGTTTATGTAGGTCTGCATTTGCAGCCGCGTGATTATCGTTTCAAAGCCCTTTTTGCCGTCCTTGCCGTAGCCGCCGACCGCTTTGATTTCTTTCGATAACATTGACTTTCCGTTGAATATAATGTCATACAATTCCTTGTCCTTGAATGCGGAAAGTCCGTCCTCGTAACGTGCGTCGAAGTCGTAGCCGTCGCGTCTATAATTCGCGAGATCGGGAAACCATTCCGTGCTCACAAAACCTGCCTTATTGCGAAACAGCTTCCCGTAAACGCACTTCCCCGAACGCGCCGCAGGACCTTTCCATTCCCACGGACCGTCCGCGGTATCGGAAAACCACAGCTCGGGCGGCGTATGCTCCTCGACCGAAAAGCCGCTTATCTCATTACGAAAAAACGGCAGAAATCCGCACTGCTCCACCAGCTTTATCAGATCGTTTTCGCTTTTGACTTTTTTATTCTGTAATTTCATACGTCAGACTCCCTATTATTTTATGTTTTTATTATAACATATTCGGATGATTTTTTCAAGAGTAATTTATAAAACGGCTGAGCTTATTTGGAGCGCAGCCGTTTTTGCTTATTCATCGGTATTATGTTCTAAAACCTTGTTGACCGTTTCCGCCGCTATGCGAACCTTTCTTCCGCATTTAAACGGTTGCGGCTTACCGCCGTGGAGTATCTCGCGGCAGACTATCGAACCGAATTCTTTTTCAAAAAGCGCAGCCGCTTCTCGAATTTTCGCGTAAGTGTCAAGCTTTGTTTTGCCGCCCTCAAGCTTTCCGTCGCTGTAGCAATAGCTTATCACGGCGAATACCGGCGAAAGCGCTCTGCACACCGCTTGAAGTCCGCCGAAACCGCCCCCGAAGCCCTCGCTCAAACGATAGAGAGCCGTTTTGTCAAGCCCGATAATGTCCGAATATGCGCACAAAACCGACTGTGAGCAGGTGCAGCCGCCGCGATAATTTTGCAGCGCCTCCGTTACTTGTTTTTCCATTGCGTATCCTCTGTTATCTGTACGAGTGCTCAAACATTCCGAGATAATCCGCGTCGGACAGCGGGTCGGCGGTAATATCGCCGCCCATTACCTCGTTAATGTGAGCGGGATATTTTGCCAATTCCCCGCGCGTAATACCCGCGTCGGACATCTTCAGGTCGGCGCAGCTGATATCCGCGATAAGTTTATCGAGAGCCGCCACGAAATCCTTGCCGCTTGACGCGTTTTCCGCGCCCATTGCCTTCGCCATTTTTATCATCTGCTCCTCGGCGGCTTTGCGTTCCGCAAAGAAATCGTAATACTCGTGAGCTATCATAATAAGCCCCGCGCCGTGTACAAGATTTTCGTGGTAGCTTCCCATAGAGTGCTCCATTGTGTGAGCGGACGTGCAAAGCATATAATATCCCGCGAGAGTATTCGCGGCCGCCATATAATAACGCGCCTCTTTGTCCGAGCCGTCTTTCACGGCGCGCGGCAGATATTTCGCAATAAGCTCAATCGCTTTCAGCGCTAACATCTCACCCATAACGTGCTCGTTTTTGTTGATAACGCTTTCCGATGCGTGGAAAAATGCGTCCATTCCCTGATAAGCAGTGAAATTTGCCGGAACGCTCATCATCAAGTCGGGATCAACTATCGAAAGCACGGGGAACATCGACGGGAAAAATATTCCCGTTTTCTCTTCGGCTTCATCGTCCGAAATGACCGACGCGCTGTCTACCTCGCTGCCAGTTCCCGCGGAAGTGGTTATGCAGACTATCGGGATAGCGGGGTTCGCAGGAGTTTTCTTGCCGCCCTTTGCGGAAAGACTGTAATCCCAGATATCGCCGCTGTTTGCCGCCATAAGCGCGATACATTTCGCGCAGTCCATAACCGAGCCGCCGCCGAGAGCGATTACGAAATCGCAGCCGTTGTTTTTCACAGCCGCCGCGCCGTCCATAACGTTTTTGTGCGTCGGGTTCGGGCGAATTTCATCGAACAGTGCGTAAGCCGCGCCCGCCTTGTCAAGCTCGGCTTCGGTGCGGGCAAGAGCGCCGTTTTCCTTGACGGATTTTCCATTTGAGGTAATGATAAGCGCCTTTTTTCCGGGGAGCTTTTCCTCGTGCAGGTTTCCGAGCTGCCCCGCTCCGAAAAGAATTTTTGTGGGTACGTTGAATACAAAGCTTTTCATAACAAATTCCTCCTAAAATCAATTATTTTTTACCCATTCGTTGTATTCCGTCATTATTTCATGCGGTCTGCCCGCGATGTACGACAATTCGGGAATATCGGGACGCTTTTCGATAAGCGTTTCATAAGCGGGAACGGAAACCACCCCCGCGCCGCAGTGAAGTATCACGGGACGTCCTTCGGGTATCTCGTTGCAGCGTTCAGCCATTTCGTCGTGCGGTATCCACAGCGCTCCCGAAAAGCCCGGCTCGCTTTTCCACACGGCGGTATTCACTTGAACTATCACGATGTCGGGCTTGCTTTTGATATACTCAAGCGCCTCTTCGGGTGATAATCCGCCAAGCTGTTTTTGTGAACTCATACTGTCACCTCCTTCGTTTGCGATGTCGCTTGCATCATTGCCGCCGACCTCGCTTGAAACCGCTGAGAGTTCTTCGACAATCGACAAATCGTTGCTTGAAATATTTTCAGCGGAGCTCTCGGAGATTTGGTCGGTTGAGTCCGGCTCATTGTCGTTTGAAACCCCGCAAGCGGTACAAAGCAGCGCCGCCGCAATCACGGTAAACAATAACCTTTTCATAAAGCCCCCTTACTCGTCCACATCGTTCTCAATGTCCTTTATTTTCTTAGCTGGAACGCCGCCCACGACGCAGTTGTCGGGAACGTCCTTCGTGACGACTGCGCCCGCCGCGACCACGACGTTATTCCCGATAGTTACCCCCGGGAGTATCGTGCAGTTCGCGCCGATCCACACATCGTTTCCGATAGTGATGGGCTTCGCGATACCGAGATGATTTCTCCGTCCTTTCGGTGAAAGCGGATGGTTCACGGTCACGATACACGACCCCGGACCTATCATCACGTTATCGCCGATGTTGACGGGCGCGATGTCGAGTATCGTGACGTTGAAATTCGCCAAGAAATTATCCCCGACGTGAATATTCAGCCCGCAGTCGCACTGAAATCCCGGACCCGTCCACGGGTCGCTGCCGCAGCTCCCGAACAGCCGCCGAAGCTGCTCCGCGATAGCGTCCTCGTCGGCGGGGTCGATCGCGTTCAGCTTCGCCGTTTCGGTCATAGCGTGCTGCTTGCGCGCGTTGACCTCCTTGTCCCAAAAAGAATACTCCAAGCCCGCTTCAAGTTTTTCAAGTTCCGTCATAGTTGACAGCTCCTTTCAAAATATCGTTTTCGTTATCGGGAAAGACCCGTTTTCTTATTGCGAGATACGCGCCGCCGAGAAACGCGAACATTATCACCCAAGTGAACGGCTCGGTGACGCACGTTCCCAAAAATCCGAGCCGCGGAATGAGTATCGCCGCCGAAAGTATTTTCATTCCGAGCTCCAAGCAGCTTGAAATTATCGGCGCGAGTTTTCTGCCCATTGCCTGCATTGCCGTTCTCAGAGCGAGCAAACAGCCCAGTACGGGGAAGAATGACAAGTGCCAGCGCAAGCTCGTCACGGCGTTTTCGACGATTTCAATATCCTCCGTTCCCGTGGTGAAACGCACCAACGCACCGCCGAAAAGAAATATCAAAGCGCACGAGAACGCCGACCACGCTATCTCCATAAGCATAACGCGTTTCAGCGCGAATTTTATTCTCGATAATTTCCGCGCTCCGAAATTCTGTCCGACAAACGTTGAGGAAGCCGTCGATATTGTGCCGAGGGGCTGCATCATTATCACAATGATGCGCCGCGCGGCTGTGTGAGCCGAAATTATCGACTCGCCGAGATCGTTGTTGGCGCGTTGGAATATCACCGAGCCGAGGTCCACCACGCACAGCATAAGTCCCATCGCTATGCCTTGCGGCAGCAGCTCGGAGAAGGTTTTGCGGCATTCGCGGAAATCATCACGGCTCGGCAGTATCGCGCGGTATTTTTTGAAAACGTAAACTCCGCAAAGCGCCGCTGAGACCGCCTGCGCTATTACCGTAGCGAATGCCGCCCCCGATACTCCCGTTTTCAGCACCGCGACAAACAACAAGTCGAGCGCGATATTCAGCGCCGATGAAATCATCAGAAAATACAGCGGAGCGCGGCTGTTCCCGACCGCCCGCAAAATCCCCGCGAACATATTGTAGCAAACGGTTGCTGCCATTCCCGCGCAGATAACGGCTATATATTTGTACGCTTCGGTGAATATCGCGTCGGGCGTGTTCATAAAGCGCATCAGCGGCTTTAAAAATATCAGCGAGAGCGCTGTTAAAGCAACGGTAATACCCGCGTCGAGTACGACCGTTCCCGCGATAGAGCCGCGCAGCTTTTTCTCGTCGTGCGCCCCGAAGCGCTGTGTAATGACGATAGCGTAGCCGCTGTTCAAGCCCGACGCGAGATTTATCAGCAGTCCGTACAGCGCCGAGGTCGCTCCGATAGCCGCTATAGCATCGTCGCCGAGATTGTAGCCCGCAATCATCGTATCAACCATGCTGTATATCTGCTGAAAAACGTTGCCGATAAACAGCGGCACCGCGAACGTCAGTATCAGCCGCACGGGGCTGCCCGAGGTCATATCCGTGACTTTCATTGAACGCCCTCCTTTCGTGTTTGTGTATTCAGTTTAACATAAAATTTTCAAAAATTATTGCATTATTGTTGGAAATATGATATAATGATTATATGAATTTAAGGAAGTGAATGAATTGAAAAACGCGATAAACGAAAAGCAGCTTAAGTATATGGAGTTTGTTCAGCGGGAAACGGCGGACAGACATCACACCAACGCCGAGGAAATGTATCAGTACGAGCTTCTCAAGGCTGGCGACCCGAAAGCCGTTGAGGAGGGTGTCAGGATGTTTTCGTCCGACTTGCCCGGACATTTATCCAACGACCCGCTGCGCAACTACAAGTATCTTTTTGTGGCAGCGATAACGCTTGCCTGCCGCAGCGCGATAGCGGGAGGAATGGCTTCCGAGCGCGCGTTCAATATCAGCGACCTCTACATTATGAAAATGGATAATCTGCAAACCGTTGACGAGGTGAAAGCGCTCCACGCGGATATGTTCGCGTTTTACACAAAGGAAATGGCGGCTCTCGACAAGACCGCCGTGTATTCCAGACCGATAACGCAATGTCTCGACTATATCTATGAGCATTTGCACGAAAGAATACGAGTGACCGACCTCGCCGCGCACGTCGGACTGAACGAAAGCTATCTGTCAACGCTTTTTAAAAAGTCGACGGGCTCGTCGATATCCGAATATATTCTTTCCAAACGAATGGAGGCTGCTCGGAATATGCTGAAATTTTCCGATTACTCCTATGCGGAAATATCCGCTATACTTGCGTTCAGCTCGCAGAGCCACTTTATAAGAGTTTTCAAAAAATACGTCGGGCAAACGCCCAAAGAGTATAGGGATATGTCAAAATAATTATGAGTATATTTTTCGCAGAGAAATATACGCAGCACTGCGGCAATTCGGAGATGTTTGCTTTAGGGTTCGGGTTTTCAAAAAGAAAAGTGAAGGGGGGTCTCGTTTCACTTGAAAAAAGTATGCACTTTTTCTATGGCTTGCTAAAAGTACAAAAACCCCAAGATTACGTATTCTTTTTTCAGCCCCTTTTTTCGCCGAGTGGTTATGCCTAACTAACTCTCGCTCGGAGATTTTTGCCGGGATAGCGAGCCCCCTAAAAATTTTTGCGGGCGATCTTGCCTGAAAGTGGTTATGATAGACTAACTTGCGAGCGCATTTATTGCTCGTGAAGGTATGCCCTTACCGTTTTGTCGGCTTTGGATTTTTGCTCGCAACAACATACCCCTTCGAAAAATTTTTAGGCACAATCTCGCTCATGACTTGTTATTTTGTACTAACTCCCATTCGGCTGTTTTTGTCGGGATAGCAAGACCCCTCGAAAAATTTTTTACGCAGTCTTGCTCCATAATGATTACTCTAGACTACCCCCTCTAGGTAACTCCAGTCGGAGTAGCAATACCCTCTCAGCTTTTTTCGCACGATCTTGCTCGTGCTCTGTAACCCTACACCAACTCTTGGGTTGAGGCTGCAGTCGGGATAGCTAACCTCCGTGAATTATCTTACAAATACCTTACTCACGACACGTTATTCACAACTAACTTGCTAACGTTTCTCCCTCTTGCGGAGGTATGCCCCCACCACACTTCCGGAATGACCGAATTTTCAAACCTCGCCGTTCCTCTCGGCTAAACGGCTTCGGATTTTTCTCATGATGACATCTCTCTTTGAACTTTTTCAAGCGCAATCTTGCTTCTGCTCTACGCCCCTATACCAAATCTTGAGCTGTGGTTTCGTTCGGTATAGCTAACCTCTGCGAATTATCTTACAAATACCTTACTCACGACACGTTATTCGCAACTAACTTTGTTCGCTCATCTCTGATGTTGTCGAGAACGTCCTGGAGTCGACAGCGGCATGCATTGCAAATATCAACCACATCCCCCGCATTATTTTTGAACAGGGTGTAATACATTCCGGCAGGAGTAGGATTGGCTATCCGAAATTCGCCGCGTCGTAGGAAATAATCCCCGCAAAGGTCACACTTATATGCTTTCATTCGAATTTTCCCCTTTCTGCGTGTTTGTCATGTCGGCGAATTCATCTGCGAGGCTATCAAGTTCCCCCGCTATCAGCTTGCATAAGTCTTGAATGCAATACAAAACATCGTTAAGTGCCTTTTGAGGCGTTTCGGAGGTAAACGACGAATTTGCAGCTACCCGAGCAACCGTGCCAAGCCGCTCCACCTTGCAGGATATTTCAACGATCTTGTCTTCAAGCGTCAGTTCCATAAAATTTTCCTTTCTGTCTTGACAAATTCGGCGAGATGTGCTATAATAGCCTTGTGTTCGAGCGGCTATTACAGCGCATTGCCGTTTGTACTAAGTCCTTGTAGTTCGCTGCTGCAAGGGCTTTCGTTATACCATAAGTTCCAGATTAAAGCCGTAGTTCATATACGGAGCGCCGCCGCCCGTGATAGCCTTGAAGCTGCTCGCAATCTCCGCGCCCTTATCCATAAGCGGCGCGAGTGCCTTTGCGAGTTCGCGGTTGATGTAGCCGATGACCGCCGCGCCCTTGTTGCGAACTGCCGCGATAATCTGTATGGCGTTGCTGTCGGCGGCATTGCCTTGCTCGCGGCGGAGCGTTACGGTGATATCGTCAGCGCTGTACCGTGTCAGCCGCTCCAGCAGCTTTTGGCGGTTTCCGTAGGTCACGCCCGCAGCCTTTACTTCCATTCTGCGGAGTTTAACCGTTATCCACGCCCTAACCATAGCCGCCGAGCGGCTTACGCCTTGCTTTACAAGAGCGTTTGCTATCGTCATTACCTTTGACTTGATGTTCATACTGTTACTTCCTTTCGTTGATTTCTTCGAGGATCTGCGCTGCGTATTCAATCAGCGCCTCTCCGTCCGTGTTATCAAGTTCATACTCGTTAGGGAATGTCGGCATTTCTTTCACCTCGCTTTCACTTGGTCTGTTTATATTATACACTATTTTTCGGTGTTTGTCTATTCGCATTATACACAAATATTCAGTGTATATATTGTGCATATTATACACTTGATTTCTGTGTATAATATGGTGTATAATATATTTAGGGGGGTGATACAATGCCAATAAGATACAAGATAGATGTGCTAGCCGCTTTAAAGAGTGCGGGATATTCCTCGTATAAGCTGCGCAAAGAAAAGTTATTCGGAGAGAGCACCATTCAGAAAATACGCAATGGAGAAATATTAAACGCTGATAACCTTTCTATAATCTGCAAGCTTCTCCACTGCCAGCCCGGCGATCTTATGGAGTATGTTGAGGACGCACCGGGGGACACCACCGAATAGCACAAGCCGCTCTCGATGTGGGAGCGGCTGAAATTTTGTAAATTTTTTTTGAAAAACCCCTTGACAAAATAGGATAAATCCTATATAATGAATATAGGATAAAAACTATATTGAGGTTAAAATGCAGAACAATGAAATAATATTTTACAGAACAGCGCAAAAAGAATGTCCTATGTTAGAGTTTTTGAACGGCTTGGACATGAAAATGCGTGCCAAAGTGACGCGCACGGTTGATCTCCTCCGCGATAACGGGGGCGCTCTTCGCGAACCGTATTCAAAGCCATTGACGGACGGTATATTTGAATTGCGTATAAAGGTTGGAACGAACATTACGCGAGTGCTGTACTTTTTCGTTATTGGCAACAAAATCGTGCTGACACACGGCTTTGTTAAGAAAACGCAAAAAACGCCGCCTGCGGAGATCGACAGAGCGAAACGCTGCAGAGCTGATTATTTAAGCAGGCAGCACGAAAATGATGATGTAGGAAAGGAGAATTGATATGGACGATATGCAGAAATATCTTGATGAGCAGCTTAAAAATCCCGAATTTAAAAAGGAGTATGACGCGTTGGAGCCCGAGTTTGCCCTTATCAGAGCGATACTCGACGCACGACGCGAAAAGGGTATTACTCAAAAGGAGCTTTCCGAACGTACGGGTATAGCGCAGGGCGATATAAGCAAGCTGGAGAACGGCAGCGCCAATCCGTCTGTAAAAACGCTCAAAAGAGTAGCCGCTGCTCTCGGTAAAAAGGTTAAGATTGAGTTTATTTAAGAATAAGCCGCTCTCAAAATCGGGGAGCGGCTCGTTGTTCATCGGGGAATACCCCTAAAACGCCCATATTTGCGTTCTAAGAGGCTTGTAACCTCTCGGGAGTTCCTTCCATTGCCAAACCTCCAAAATCACTCACAGCGCAAATATGAGCCTTTTGCGTGCAAGCAGCTGATTTTGCCCGAAAGTCAAGCCGCTCGATAGTATCGGAACGAGTGGCTTGTCTATGCATACCTCAAACAGCCCCGAAATCGCGCGAGAACGGCGGGTTTGCCTTTAGGGGTAAAGTTAACCGCCGAAAGAGGAAACCGCAAAATATCCCGCCTTGCCTCATTGCTGCCGTAACACACAGCGACCGCATACCCGCTTGACTTGAGCCGCTCAAGCCAGCCGCGCTGATAGTCGGACAGCTTGCCGTGCGGTGTTTTAAGCTCGATATCCAGATTTTTTCATATATTTGCTCGTGAGACAATGCGTTCCCTTTATTTATCACCAACAGGCGGAGAATGTCGTATTCCTTTGCCGTTAGAGCGATTTCGCTTTGGTCGGAGTACACCTTGCGCTGCTTGAAATTTATCACGAGTTTCGAAAATGATATGGAAAAATCTCCCTCAATCCTCATTATAGCAAATTCTGGATGACTTTTCAGTACCGCCATTATCTCGTCAAAAGCGTCAATGTCATTATCATCGAATTCTATAAGCAATGCTCGTCCCATTTTGCAACCGGCTTTCCAAATACTTGTGCTGATTTGTCGTTAATACGCAGATGCTTAATTTCTGGCAATCTCAAACGTCACGTCGGTGTCTCCCATGCTTTCAAATATTTCCACGCCCGAATCGATATGCCCGATCTGCTGGCGCTCAAACTCCTCTCCATTCTGATCGTAAAGGATCACCAAACTGCCGCGCGGAGGCCAGTATGCAATATCGCCGATCTCATAGCCGTCATAGTGCAGATTGTCCGTAGACAGCGCGCCCGCGTCGTAACGATAGCACATCTCGCGCCCGTAGAGATCGTTCATTTTCAGCGTCATGGGCATTTGAGCCATCAGCGCTCTTGCCGTCGAATTGTCCTCAAAGGTCGCGTAAAGCACCGTATTGCCGACCGTGATTTTTACTTTCATGGATTCTTCTCCCTCCTGAATATCCGTATCGGAACTTTCCGATGTTTGTTCATTGCCTGTATTTGAACTTTCCGTGTCGGAGGATGTCTCGTCCGCAATGTCCGAAATCTCCGAATCGGAGGTCTGTTCGTTATCCGCATTATTTGAAAGCGCAATTGTTACGTCAAGCCGCCCTTCGAGCTTGTCAAGCGCGCTCTGCGGATCGGTGATACGTCCGAGATTCACAAGATCGCCCGTGTTCGCGGAATTTTCCCCACCGCTCACGAATATCACAAAATTGTTTGCGGGAGTCCAAAAATCGAGATCGCCGTTTTTATATCCGCTCGTCACATCGTTTTCGGAATATTCTATATTTAAATTCCCGCCGCAGAAATCGTTATCCGAATCGTTCAGCGAAACGGTTATCGGAAGCTGCGCCGCCAAACTTTTCGCGGGCGTTGAATCATAAAGATAGCCGTTCAACACGGTATCTCCCGCGGTCAAGGTAATGGGAATGTTTTCTCCCGTTTCGGTCGGGGTCGTATCGGAGGCGTTATCCGAAACCGAGGAAACGGCAGCCGAATTTTGCGGCTCACTCTCGCTTGTATTTGAGGAAACGCTTTCGCTCAGTGCGGAATTCGGTTCGCTTCCATTGCACCCCGCAAGCGAAAAAATCATTGCAAACGCCGTTAAACAGGCAAAAAGTTTTTTCATAAAAATTCTCCTTTCTCAATCCGCGATACCAATCTCGGAAAGCCATTCGGAAATATTTTCGCTCATATTCCGCCCTCCCGAACGCAGCGTGATCCCTTTTAAAACCGTCGCATCCGCTGCCAAAGAAGCGATATTTTCCCCGCTCCGAGCGACGTGCAAAGACGTGCAAAAAGGTATCACCGTTTTTCCCGAAAAGTCGTATTCATCAAGAAAAGTTCGGATCGCCATAGAGAACCTTGTACTGAATATAATGCATAGAGCATTTTTCCTTGCCGTAAGTACTGTACGTGCTGCACAAATAATGCTTATCCACGGTTTTCATTGCTCCCGATTTATTATTCATCAGTCTCAATGCTTTACCGCAGTCGGCGCATTTAACAAGCCCCGCAAAAATTTGTGTTTCTCCGTTTTTTCGAGGACGTTTCCGACTGTCGATATGAGCGTGAGCCTGTTCCCACAATTCCCTTGAAATAATTGGCTCGTGAGTATTTTCTACGGTATACCACTCGTCTTTTGGTCTGAGAACCTTTTTCTTGTTTTTGAACGATATGGTCGATTGTTTATTATGGACGCTGTTGCCGATGTACGCCTCATTGGATAAGATATCCTTTACATTTGACGTTGTCCACTGATGCTGCTTGCTCTCGGGCTGCCCCTCAAAGATGTGAGCGAATGTTCCGTATCTCTGATAGTTCAGCCATGCGGGAGTCGGGATATGTTCATCGTCAAGTGTATGACGTATCTTGGCGGCTCCCATTCCGTGTGCGGCAAGGTCGAATATTTTCTCAACTATCCACCTTGTTTCCTCGTCCGGGATAAGTTTACCTTTGATTTCGGGGTGTTTTTTGTATCCGATAGGAGCATACGCCCCGTAATGCGCTCCGCCCTGAAAGCGGGTTTTCATAGCTGCTTTGACCTTTTTACTGGTTTGCCGTGCGTGCATTTCGTTGAGAATATTCAGGAATGGCGCGATCTCGCTCTCACCTTTCTCGCTGTCCACGCCGTCGCTGAGCGCGATATATCTCACACCCTTTGACGGGAAGTAGAAATCGGTGTATTGCCCCGTTAGGACATAGTTTCTGCCAAGTCTGGACAGGTCTTTCGTGATAACGCAGTTGATTTTTCCGTCCTCAATATCGTCAATCATACGCTGAAAACTCGGTCTGTCAAATATAGGCGTTAGTTAGCGATAGTTTTTCAAAC
>JAMPFE010000042.1 GCA_023664705.1 Lachnospiraceae bacterium
GGTCGCTGCCTGCGGGCGCCGCGGCGGCGATTTTCGGGGCGCGGCTCGCTCGGCGGGTTGTCCTTGTTTTTCTTCGGAGCTATCTTCTCCGTGAAGTATTCGTTATTTTCCATAATTCTCCTTTATATTGCCGTTGCGTTACATCGGCTCGCTGTGCTTCATCATATACGCGTCCGCTTTTTCGAGGAAATCCGCGAAGCGCTTTGCCGTGTCTACGTCCAGTCTGAAACGGTAGCCGATATTTTCGTGCGTCCAGAGCCCGAACTCTATATAATCCTTGGCGCGTTTGCGGTAGGAGATGTTCCAGCTTATGCCGCTGAGGGAGCGCACCTCGCGCCTGTCCTCCTTTGCGTTCGCGATGAGCTCCTTTATAACGCAGGAGTAGTTCGTGAAGCAGCAGTCCTCGTCGCGGTAGGAGCCGAACGAGGTTCTTACGTCGTCTTCGCTGATGCATATTTTCCAGCAGTAGTAGGTTTTATAGACCTGCTCCCAGTTTGTCGGGCAGAAATCGTGAAAGCCGTGGATATGCGAGTCCTCGGGGTAAAACCGAAAGACGAGCGTGCGCGCTTCGCTTTGCTCCAGCACAAAGCCGAAGCTCTTTTTTCTGCCGTTGTTTTTGTCGTTTCTCATAATAAACCTCCCGAAAGCTCACTGACCGTTATTATCTATTATACCACTTTTTTTGCGATTTGTAAACACCCTTGACGAACATAACTTATCCGTCGAAGATTTTCGAGGTGAAATATACGGCGGTAAGGGACAGATTGAGGTTGTATATCTCGTTTTTGACTATCTCGAAGGAGACCTCGAGCATTGTCAGAATTTCGTCCTCCGTGAAGCTTTCGGCGATTTTTTGGGACTCGGCTTTTCCGAAGAACTCCGCTTCGCCGCCGCATTTCAGCGCGAGCGCGTCGCGTATTATCCGCGAGACGTACTCCATGACCTGCGCGAGGTCTTTTCTGTCCTTTTGCGTCGTCAGGGCGGAAAGCGCGGAGGCTGCGCCGAATTTGTCGCGCTTTCCGACAGCCGCGGCGGTTTTCCGCGCGATCTCTATCAGCCGCGTCTCGCCGCTGCCGTCGAGAACGGCGCGGCATTTTCCGATATTCCCCGCGAACATTTCCGAGAGCTCCTTTGCCTGTTTGGGAGCCGCGCCGCTGTCGATAAGGCACCGCGCGCAGTCTTGTGCGCTTGTGTCGGGGACCTCAAATTCGGTAACGCGGGACAATATCGTTTCGGGGATAAGGCTCGTGTTTTCGCAGGTGAGGATAAACCGCAGGTGCGCGGGGGGCTCCTCGATGAGCTTCAGCAGCATATTCAGGCGCTTGGGCTGCATGGTCTCGGCTTCCTCGAAAACGTATATTTTCAGGTCGCCGTTGTTCGGCATTACGGCGGTATCGCGCAGGACGACGCGCAGCGGGTCGGTGGCGTATTTCCCGCCGCACTGCTCCTTGACGAATATAACGTCGGGGTGGTTTCGGTTTTCTATGTTGCGGCAGGCTGCGCACTGTCCGCAGGCGCGGCTTTCGCAGAGGAACAGCTGCGCTATATACAGCGCAAGCGTCTTTTTGCCGCAGCCCTCGTGCCCCGAAAGCAATATCGCGTGGGAGAGCCTGCCCTTTGCGGCTATGCCGTCAAGGCGCTGCTTCAAGCCGTCTTTTCCGTATAATTTCATACCTTTTCAAATCTTTCTATGTTAGTTACGAACACCGTCGCGCCGCCGACCGTTACCTCGACGGGGAAGCTGGCGTACGCGCCCTGACTGTAGGCGGAGGTGTTCGGCACGAACTGCTGTCGCTTATGCGAATGTTCCTTGATTATGCCGATTATCTCGTCGAGCTTGTCGTCCTCCGAGGCTATCATAAAGGTGGTGTTGCCCGCCATGAGAAAGCCGCCCGACGAGGCGAGCTTTGTCGCCTGAAAGCCGCTTTTGGTGAGCGCGGTCTGCACGGCGTGGCTGTCGTCGTTGTTGATTATCGCGAATATCAGTTTCATATTGACCTCCCGAAAATACAGTTGAAAGTTGAAAGTGTACAGTTGAAAGTTAAGGTAATGACGCGTATCATTGCGTTTGTAGCGTTTCGGACAAGTCCATGCTTGCCGAGTCGCTACAAACGCGACTGTTTTTCAGCCGTACATTAACTGTCAACTATCAACTGTAAACTGTCAACTATTATTATACACCATTTTTAGGAAAATTGCAATACACCCGCCAAGGTTAGTTTTAACTAAGCAAAAATACACAAAAACAGGCTCGAAAATTCTCCGAAAAAAGACTTGATTTTTTTTGAAAATATGATAAAATATTAGTAATACACTTAGGTGTGTACTACAAATTAGGAGGTAATCTACTATGGCATATCAGATTTCCGATGAGTGCATCGCTTGCGGCGCTTGCGCGGACGGCTGCCCCGTAAACGCGATTTCCGAGGGCGACGGCAAGTACGTTATCGACGCCGACACTTGCATTGACTGCGGCGCTTGCGCAGGCACCTGCCCCGTTGGCGCGCCTCAGGCTTGATTTAGTCTACATAAAAGCGCTTGAGCGTTAGTGTGATGTCTTTAACGGACATTATATCCTTACAGCAATTCACCCCCGAACTTTCGGGGGCGTTTTGTTGGGATCGCCAAAGGCGGCACGCCTTGAGCGCTTTTTTTGTGCTTATAGATTTCATACAACGGAAAGGGGCTGTATCGCGAGCGCTTCGTGCTTTCGTGATACAGCCCCTCTTTTGTTAAGTTAAAATAACGCCTAATCAGCAGGTTTACTCAATCGGCGCGGTGAGCCTGAACGTCCCCGCTCGGTTTACCGTATCGTATCGCGCTAGGAACCGATCTTCGCGTTAATCGGTTGTGCCCTCCAAAATGCGTCGTTTCGCGGAATGCAGCCGCCCCGCGCCTCTCCCTGCGAAGGGTCTTTTCCGCAAGGTCGTGACAGCTGAAAACCTATTCGATTTTCGGCGCTTAAAAGCTGAAATTCCTTAAACTTTTGCCATTTGGAAAGGCTTGGACGGGAAAACTCCCTTTCCGATTTTATTTTACCGCATTTTTCTCGAAATGTCAAGGGCTTTTGGCGATTTTCATCAAAAAATCACGATTTCGTCCATTATGCGCTTGACTTTTCCCTTAAAAAGATGTAGAATATAATTGCGTATCCGTATCATACGCGCGGACGACAGCGCCGCATATCAATCGATCGGGCGTTTGTATAGCCCGTCGGAAAGGAAATTATTATGAAGGTAACATTGAAAAACGGAGAAGTTAAGGAATTCGACGCGGGTATGTCGGCGTTTGACATCGCGCGGGAGCTGGGGCTTGCCAAGACCGCCTGCGCGGCGGAGATAGACGGCAGGGTCTGCGATATGCGAACTTGCCTTGACGGGGACTGCACGCTGAATTTGCTTACGTTCGAGGACGAGCAGGGGCAGCGCGCGTTCAATCATACGGCGTCGCACGTACTGGCGCAGGCGGTTAAGCGTCTGTACCCGAATACAAAGCTGGCAATAGGTCCCGCTATCGAGAACGGTTTCTACTACGATTTCGACACGGACGAGCCGTTTACCTCCGAGACTCTTGTTAAAATAGAAGCGGAAATGAAGAAAATCGTCAAGGAGAGCATCAAGCTGGAAGCTTTTACCATGTCCCCCGACGAGGCGATAAAGTATCTCGAGGAGCAGGGGGAGCCTTATAAGGTGGAGCTTTGCAAGGAGCACGCCGACAAGGGCGAGCCTATCTCGTTCTACAGGCAGGGCGACTTTACAGACCTCTGCGCGGGACCGCATATGATGAGCACGTCCTCGATAAAGGCGTACAAGCTCACCTCCGTGACGGGCGCTTACTGGCGCGGCTCGGAGAAGAACAAGATGCTTACGCGCATTTACGGCTGCGCGTTTCCGTCCAAGGACGAGCTGAACGCTTATCTGGAGCGCGTTGAGGAGGCTAAAAAACGCGACCACAGAAAGCTCGGCAAGGAGCTTGGTTTGTTCGCGCTGCTGGACGAGGGCCCCGGATTCCCGTTCTTCCTGCCGAACGGCATGGTTTTGCGCAATACCCTGCTCGACTACTGGAGAGAGGTTCACAAGAAATACGGCTACGTCGAAATTTCCACGCCTATCATACTAAATCAGGACCTTTGGCACAGAAGCGGTCACTGGGATCACTACAAGGACAATATGTATACAACGGTCATCGACGAGGAAGACTATGCCGTGAAGCCTATGAACTGCCCGGGCGGCATGCTTGTATATAAAATTTCCCCGAAGTCCTACCGCGATTTCCCGCTGCGTATGGCGGAGCTTGGACTGGTTCACCGCCACGAGCTTTCCGGCACGCTGCACGGGCTTTTCAGAGTGCGCTGCTTTACTCAGGACGACGCGCACATCTTTATGACCTGGGATCAGGTCGAAAGCGAAATACAGGGCGTTGTGCGGCTGTTTGACGAGATATACTCCACCTTCGGGCTGACATATAAGATCGAAATTTCCACTATGCCCGAGGATCATATCGGCGAAAAGGAAACTTGGGATATGGCTACCGGGATGCTCGAAAAGGCGGTTTCCGGAATGGGCAAGGAATTCGTTATCAACGAGGGCGACGGGGCTTTCTACGGTCCGAAGATCGACTTCCATCTGTCCGATTCGCTCGGCAGGACTTGGCAATGCGGCACGATACAGCTCGATATGCAGATGCCCGAACGCTTTGAGCTGGAATACACCGGCGCGGACGGCGAAAAGCACCGCCCCGTTATGATACACCGCGCGTGTCTCGGCTCGATAGAGCGCTTTATCGGCGTTATCACCGAGCATTTTGCGGGAGCTTTCCCGCTGTGGCTGGCTCCCGAGCAGATACGCATACTGCCCGTAACCGACCGCGCCAAGGAATACGGCGAGGACATAGCGAAGCGCCTTGACGAGCTCGGAATACGCGTTACGGTCGACAACCGCAACGAGAAGATAGGCTACAAAATTCGTCAGGCGCAGCTCGAAAAGATACCGTACTTCTTTATCGTCGGCGATAAGGAGGTCGAGGACAACACCGTTTCGCTGCGCTCGCGCAGGGACGGCGACCTCGGAGCGTCTCCGCTTGACGAGGTGGTGGCGAGGATAGTCAAGGAGAACGACGAAAAGGCAAGATAATCGACGGGAGGTATACCATGAAAAAGACGTTTATCGCATTAGCCGCTTTGGCGGCGGTTCTGAGCCTCGGCGGCTGCGCCTCAAACGCGCCGCGGAGCCTTGCGGGGAGCTACGTTTACGAAAAGGGCGGCTTTGCGGGCGGCGATTTCGGGATAACGCTGTTCGACGACGGGACGTTCTCTTACTACGAGGGATATTTCAGCAGCTATGTCGGCTATGGGAACTGGAGCGTTGAAAACGGGGAGCTCGTCCTCGCGGAGAGCGAGGATATGGGCTGTCGTCCGTTCGTGCACCGCTTTAAGGTTGACGGAGACGACCTTGTTTACCAAGCCGAGGGCTCGGATGACTTTATTTATGTGAACGTTGAGGACGGCGACAGATTTTTGAGCGACAATGAATGACGAAAGGCGGAAAATATGGCGGAAGAAAAATCAATGACGGAGCAGTACGAATGGTCGGAGGATATGAAGGACTTCAACAGGGAGCTTGAGGAGCGTATCCTCGCGGCGAACGAGGACTCCACAAAGGTCAAGTGGAACAAGCTGCTGCCCGACCTTATGACGGCGGAGGTGCTTATTGTCGGGCAGTTCGCCGAGGGCGGCGTGCAGACCGACAGGACGATGAATATCCTTATGCTGCAAAAGGACGGGCACACGGTTATACCGTTTTTCAGCTCCCCCGAGCGCATGAAGGTGCTCGTAAAGCCCGAGCAGAACTCGTTTGAGGTCATGAAGGTGAACACGGTGCGGTTCTTTCAGTCGATAAAGGGCAAGCCCTGCGTGCTCGACCCGATGTCTCCCTACGCGAGGGTGTTCACCCCGTTCGAGATGAAGGTGCTCGCGGCGGAAAACGAGGACAGAGTGCCGCCGCTGCCCGACGCGGATGCCGTTTAAATTCCCGAATAATGGAGTGATAAGTCTTGAATACGTTTGATAAACTACTCAGCATAATCGTACCATGCTACAACGAGGAGGAGAGCGTGCCGCTGTTCTACGCGGAGGCGATAAAGCAGGAGGCGTTCTTTCACGGAAAGGGCGTGGAGCTGGAGTTCGTTTTCGTGAACGACGGCTCCCGCGACAAGACCGTGGAGCAGATAAGAAAGCTGCACGAAAAGGACGAGCGCGTGCATCTCGTGTCGTTTTCGCGCAATTTCGGCAAGGAGGCGGCGATAGTCGCGGGCTTTGAAAAGGCAAAGGGCGACGTCGTTGTGCTTATGGACGCGGATCTGCAGGACCCGCCCGCGCTGCTGCCCGAGATGTACACGAACATCGAAAACGGCTACGACTCTGTGGCGACAAGGCGCGTCGACCGCAAGGGAGAGCCTCCCATTCGCTCGTGGTTCGCGAGGAGATTTTACGGGCTTATGAGAAAAATTTCCAAGACGGATATCGTCGACGGGGCGCGCGACTACCGAATGATGACGCGGCAGGTCGTTGACGCGATACTCTCCATGCGCGAATACAACCGCTTTTCAAAGGGCATTTTCGGGTGGGTCGGCTTCGAGACGAAGTGGCTGGAATACGAGAATATCCAACGCGCGGCGGGCGAGACGAAATGGTCGTTCTGGAAGCTGTTTCTCTACTCGCTGGACGGCATTATGGCGTTCTCCACAGTCCCGCTTTCCATCGCGTCGTTTCTGGGGATACTGTTCTGCGTTATCGCGTTCGCGTTCCTGATATTCATTTTCGTAAGGGCGCTGGCGTTCGGCGACAACGTTGCGGGCTGGCCGTCCACGATCTGCGTCATAACGCTGCTCGGCGGCTTGCAGCTGCTTTGTCTCGGCATTATGGGGCAATATCTCAGCAAGCTGTATCTCGAGGTCAAGGACAGACCGAAGTACCTCATCAAGGAGGAATTTTAAAGGCTTTATTGCAGTCGATTTTATAAAAGAAGGATGTCAAGTGAAAACGCTTGACATCTTTTTTGTTATCTCTATTTAGATAATATCTTTTCTTTATAAATATAATAGGTCAAGCTTATAAGCGTAAACTATTATCACAATATAGTTTATAATATATCGTATAGGAGGCTTGATCTCATGAACGTTGCGCAAAGATTGATATTTTTACGCGAGAAACGCGGAATAACCACCAACAAGCTTGCCAACCTCGCGGGTATCTCGCAGAGCCATTTGCGCGAGATAGAGCTCGGGCAGCGAAACCCGACCGTAGAGACTCTTTCGTTTTTCTGCGACGCGCTGGGCGTGAGCCTTGCGGAGTTCTTCGGCGAGGACGATGAGATAAACCCGTTTCTGAAAAGCGCCGTCAAGCGGCTTTCCGATGAAAAGCAGCTCGCGCTTGCGGAGTTTATCAACAAAATATCGGAATAATTTAATTCATACGGAGGAAAAGAATATGTATTACAGACAGCCGCGTTATTTCGGCAACTTCAAGTGCGTCGGCGGGACTTGTTCAAATTCCTGCTGCGTCGGTTGGCGCATCGACTGGACAAAAGAGGAGATAGACAAGATAACAAGCGCGCCCGAGTGCTCGGAGGAGCTAAGGGAGCTTACCGAAAAATCCTTTACCAAGCCCGAAAACCGGGAGCATTATGCCGTGATACTCGGGGAGGGGCAGCGCTGCCCGTTCCTTACGGAGGACAACTTCTGCAAGATACAGCGCGAGCTCGGCGCGGAGTACCTTTCGTTCACTTGCACTATCTATCCGCGGCACTTTATCGCCGCGGGCGAGGCTGTCTACCGTTACGGCAATATGTCCTGTCCCGAGGTCATGAACAAGCTGCTCAACAAGGAAAAGAGCATGGTTCTTTCAAACGTCGCGGCGCGCGAGATAAAGCTCGTTAAAGGCACGGTTATGAACACCCGGGAGTCCCTTGCGGCGCACCCCGAGCTGCAATACCGCGGGGAACTGCTCGAGCTTTTCTACGAGATAATTTCCGACAAAAAGCACGACGTCGAGACCGCGCTGATACTCGGGGCGGTGGTGGCGCAGACGCTTTCAAATATCGTTGCCGCAAAGAACTATAACGAGATACCGAACGCGATAAAGAAGATAAAGCCGCAGCTGCACGGCGGTGAGCTGCTCCGCTCCATTGAAAATATCGAGCCGAACTATAACGTAAAGCTCGGCGAGGCGGGGGAAATGCTGAAGTCCGTTTTCCAAGTAAATATCATGAACGCGCTTACCGACAACGACGGCAACCTGAACACAAACCTGTATGAATGGGGCGAGCAGCGCCTTGCCGAAACGTTTAAGGACCGCCCGTTCTATCTGCGGAATATCGCGCTGAATTTGCTGCTGGAGTTTGTGCTGCCGTTTAAATTCACGGATAAGACGATTTTTGAGAATTACAGCATCTTCGCGGCGGCGTTCGCGCTGTTCAAGCTGAACGTCATCGCGACCGCGGAGTACACCGACCGCATGGAAAAGAGCGCCGAAAACGAAACGCCGAGCTGCGATACCGAAAAATACGTCAGAGATTTCTCCGCGATGATAAGCCGCAACCTCTGCCACAACGACGAAAACGCCAAAAAGCTGCTCGACAAGCTTCGGGAGCGGAAAATAACCATGCCCGCCGATTTGGCGCTGCTGATAAAGTAAAAAACACCCCCGAAAAGGCGTGATATCCTTAACGGAGAAATCACGAAAACCGAATAGGATTTCTTGACCCTGCGCGTCTTGTAAAGATGTGCGGGGTTGTTTTTTGTTAAAAATACACAATTGTATTGACAGCCGCTGCCGTATATGATATAATTTTAACGATACCCGACATTTCGCTCCGTTTTATCGTTATATTTATGTAGGGGGGATAGCTATGTCCGAAAAGTTTGACTTTGACGCGTTTTACGAGCGCAATTGGAAATACGTTTATCGGCTTTGCTTCACCTATATGAAAAATGCCGCCGACGCTGAGGACTGCGCCGAGGACGTGTTCGTTAAGGTGCTGAACGGCGGGTTCGTCTTTGAAGATGAAACTCACGAAAGGAAATGGCTCGCGGTCACTGCGGGAAACCACTGCAAGGATAAGCTCAGAAGCCGCAGCCGCAAGCCCTTGGATTACCTTGAGGATATAGCCGAACCCGCCGCCGATGAGCCCGACGACCACAGCGACGTTTTGCAGGCGGTCTTGGCTCTGCCACCAAAATACAAAGAGGTCGTGTGGCTCTATTATTACGACGGCTATCGGACCGACGAAATAGCGAAAATGCTTCGATGTCCGCACTCAACGGTAAGAAATCGGCTCCGCGACGCTCGTGAGCGTCTCAAGAAAGCTCTGGGAGGGGATACATATGACCGAACAAGATAAGTTCAAAGCCGCCATAGAAAGCATCGAACCCGAAAACGGCGCAAAGGAGCGTATGCTCGCGAATATAAAGCGAAAAGCGGCGGAACAGAGAGTTCCCGAAAAGAAGCCGCTGCCGCTCAAATGGGCAGCGCCGCTCGCGGCTTGCCTTGTGGTCGCGGTCGCGGCGGTGATCGGAGTGAGAACACTGCCTTCACTCACCGAAACAGCAAATTCATCGGAATATGTGCAGAACGGCAGCCCGTTTCAGCCCGTCGATTCCGCCGAGGAATTTGTCAAGCGGCTGGGGATAACGCTTGACGCTCCGACGGGCGCTTCCGACGTTCAATACGCGATTATCGATAACGAAACAGCCAACGTCGATTTTTCATATAACGGCGTTCCTTACACTGCCCGCGCGTCAAAGCAAGGCGGCGACTTTTCGGGAATAAGCGGCGTTGAAATTTCGGTTGAGCAGCTCGACAGCGCGGATAACGCCGTGCTCACGGTATTAAGCTCGGGCGATACCTATTTAAAGCTTACTTGGACGGACGGCACGGTGAGCTACGTTTTGACTTGTATGGGCGACGATACGGACGGCATCAAGGAAATTTACTCGCTTATCAAATAAATTAAAAAATGTCGGGAAATTTCAAAAATCTCCCGACATTTTGCTTTTCTCGGTCGTTATATCATTGAAAGGGCAAAACAAGCTGCTCTAAACAATAACGAAAGAGGTTGATCAATGTGAAAAAATACATTGCGATTTTAGCGGCAGCCGCGTTGGCGCTCTCGCTGACGGCATGCTCCACGGACGGCGGCAAAACAAGCAATACCGACAGCAAGCAAAGTTCGCTGTCTGGAAACGACAGCAAAACCTCCGACAGCGCTGTGACCAAAACTCCCGAGCCCAAGGAAGCAGAAGCGGCGATAGCCAAGGCTCTCGGCGATGGCTATTACTGCACGGTCGACGTTCCCGACGACGAGGTGAACCTTTCGTGCCTCGGCAGGCTTGACCTCACCAAGGTTGAAAGCTATATCGTCAAGCAAACGACCGTACCAAGCGTGCAGTTGGATTGCGTCGCGGTCGTAAAATGCAAAAGCGGCTATGCCGACGAGGCGGTAAACGCGCTGAACGAATATTACGCGCAGACGATAGGCTATATTCGGCAGTATCCGTTTGACGTCGCGAAGGTCGAGGGCGCGAGGATATTCAAGTCGGGCGACGTCGTAATGTATATCGTCGCGGGCGCTTCCGCGGACGAGAGCGCCTCCGAGGAGGAAGCCGCGAAGCTCGCCGCCGAATACAAAAAGGTCGACGCTGCCGTAAAGGAGCTTTTCGGAACGCTTCCCGAAAACTTGGCGGTGATCCCCGAGGATAGCGGAGATAACGGCGGTCTATTGATCGGCGGATAAGCTATGGTATTTTCAAGTCTGACGTTCCTCACGCTGTTTTTGCCGCTCGTGCTGCTCGCGTATTATCTCACTCCGCGGCGCGGCAAAAACGCCGTGCTGTTCGCGGCGAGCCTGCTGTTTTACGCGTGGGGAGAACCCGTTTACATACTGCTGATGATATTCTCAACGGTGCTGGACTATGTGTGCGGACGGCTCACGGAGCGCTTTCGCGGAACAAATAAGGCGAAGCTCGGTCTCATAATTTCTCTTTGCGGAAATATCGGGCTGTTGGCGGTATTCAAGTATTCCGATTTTATTATAACGCTGCTGAACGGAATATTCAGAACAAACTTGCCGATGACGGAATTGCCGCTGCCCATAGGTATCTCCTTTTGCACGTTCCAGACTATGAGCTATACCGTTGACGTTTACCGCGGCGATGTAAAGGCGCAGAGGAATTTCATAACGTTCGGGGCGTACGTTTCGCTTTTTCCGCAGCTTATCGCGGGACCGATAGTGCGTTATCGCGACGTCGCCGAGCAGCTGACCGCGCGCATTCACTCCGCGGACAAGTTCGGCGAGGGCGTGCGGCGCTTCGTCACGGGGCTGGGGAAAAAGGTGCTGCTGGCGAACAATATCGGGCTGCTGTGGGAAACAACGTCCTCGGGCGGACTTACGGTGGTTTCCGCGTGGCTCGGCATCATAGCTTTCGCGTTTCAGATATATTTTGACTTTTCGGGGTATTCGGATATGGCGGTCGGCTTGGGGAAAATGCTCGGCTTCGATTTTCCCGAAAACTTCAATTACCCGTATGTCTCGAAAAGCGTAACGGAATTCTGGCGGCGCTGGCACATCTCGCTTGGCGGCTGGTTTCGCGATTACGTGTATATCCCGCTCGGCGGCAGCCGCAAAGGTCTGCCGATACAGCTGCGGAACATCGCTGCAGTCTGGCTGCTGACAGGTCTGTGGCACGGCGCGAGCTGGAATTTCCTCCTGTGGGGAGCGTTTTACGGCGCGCTGCTGATGATCGAGAAGCTGTTTCTGCTGAAAGCGCTCGAAAAAACTCCCGCGTTTGTCGGGCACGTTTACACGCTGTTTGCGACGCTCGCGGGATTTACGATTTTCGCGTTCGAGGATATGGAAAAATGCGGAACGTTTTTGAAAGCGACGTTCGGCGGCGCGGAGCTTATCGGCGGCAATGCGCTTTATTTGCTGCTGTCCTATCTGCCGCTGCTGCTCGTCTGCGCGTTCGCGGCGACTCCGCTCTCGGCGCGGCTCTGCCGAAAATTCAACGAGAAAACGAAAAACGGAACGCTGTCCTGCGCGGCAAATATTACCGCAATGGCGGCGGTAATGCTGCTCTGCACGGCGTACCTGGTAAGCGGCTCGTACAATCCGTTCCTGTATTTCAGATTTTAGGTGATGATATGCGAAACAAATTGCCGACAATAATTTTCTGCGCGATGCTCGCGGCGGCTTCCGTGCTCGGCGCTCTGCTGCCCGACAAATATTACTCCGAGAACGAACGGCGCACGCTGAAGCAGCTCCCCGAGCCGTCCGTCAAGAGCGTTTTTTCGGGGAAATTCGGCGGCGAGATTGAGCAATACCTGTCCGATCAATTCCCCGCGAGAGACGGCTGGGTCACGCTGAAAACGCTGAGCGAGCTGGCACTCGGCAAACGCGAGAGCGGCGGCGTGTATTTCGCGGACGACGGCTATCTTATCGAGGCGCACAAGTCGCTCAACGCTCGGCAACTGACGGCGAACGTCGCCGCCGTAAAAAGGCTCTCCGACGAGCTTGCCGGGCAGGGGATAACGCTCCGTGTAATGCTCGTTCCCACCGCCGACCAAGTGCTGACGGACAAGCTCCCCGCGTTCGCGCCGTGCGCCGACCAAAGCGCCGTTATCGAGTACGCGGCGAAACAGGGGCTGAACGTCGTCGACGTGACCGACATGCTCCGCGCTCACAAGGACGAATACATTTATTATAAGACCGACCACCACTGGACGAGCCTCGGCGCGTATTACGCCTATGCCGAGTGGCTGCGCTCGAAAGGCGGTGAGGTCTCTCCGCTCTCCGAATGGAACGCGGAAACGCTTTGCGATAATTTCCGCGGCACGACTTATTTTAAGGTGAATTACCCGTTCGCCCCGTATGACGAGATCACCGCGTATTACAAGAGCGCTCACGCCGTAAGCTACAACAACGGCAGCTACTCCGCCGACAGCGTCTACGAGCGGAAATTCCTGAACGGCAGCGACCAATATGCCGTATTTCTGAACTCCAATCAAGCGCAGACCGTGATAAGCGGCACGGGAAAGGGCAGGCTGCTCATTATCAAGGACAGCTACGCCAACACCTTCGCGCAGTTCCCTGCCGAGGACTATGAGCAGACGCACCTCATCGACCCGCGCTTCTTCCGCGGAAATATTGGGGATTACGCCGCCGAAAACGGCATTACCGAGGCGCTTTTGCTGTACAATATCCCGAATTTCGCGGTCGATACGGCGATTGCGATGGGCGTGCAATAAAGCTCAAAGATTTTTAACATTGCAAAATGCCGCAGGCGTTTTTACGCTTGCGGCAATTTTTTTGTGAAAATTTAAAAACCCTCTTGACAAGTGTCCGTAAACAGACTATAATATAATCATGGTCCGAATTTTTACTCTTGAAGGGAACGTTTATATGTATAATGTAAAATATTGTAAAGAGCTTGACAAATGAGTATTTTGGCATTTAATCCCATAATCACGGCGGCGCTTGTTTCCTGCGTCGCGGCTCAGCTTATAAAGGCGCTGGTTTATGCCGTTCGCAACCGAAAGTTTAAAATAAACAGGCTTTTCGGCGCGGGAGGTAATCCCTCATCGCACTCTGCTGTTACAGCTGCCGCCGCCGTAATGAGCTTGCGTATATGCGGAGCGGGGAGCAGCGAATTCGCGTTTGCGGTTTTGATCGCCGCTATCGTGATGTACGATACCTCGGGAATACGCTACAACGCGGGGCTTCACGCAAAGAGGATAAATCGTCTGCGGGAATTTATCGGCAGTCTGACCGAAAGGCTCTCCGCGAACAAAAACGCTCCCGGCGAGAAAAAGCTGAACGAAATGTTGGGCAGCCGACCTGTCGGCGTATTTGCGGGAATGGCTTTGGGCGCGGCGATAGCGCTGATTTTGCCGATATAACGATTGAATCGGGTAAATTCATAAAATAACAAACAGGAGGATGTGCTATGAACACTATCAGAAAACAAATGTTGGAGATCAGCCGATTGTCCGAGGAAAGCGACAAAATCTACCACGACATCGCGCAGGGCTACGGACTTTCCGACAGCATATACTGGATATTGTATATCCTTTACAACTACGACGAGCCTATCTCGCAAATTGACCTTTGTAAGCTGTGGGCGTATTCCAAGCAAACTATCAACACATCCGTCACCTCGATGATAAAAAGGGAATGGATCACGCTGGAGACGATACCGGGAACAAGAAACAGAAAGCGCATCGTATTGACGGAAGATGGGCGGCGGCTCTGCGAACGGGTGATAGGCGAAACAAGAAAAATCGAGGAAGCCGCGTTCTCAAGGATATCCGAGGAGGAACGGGAGCTGTTTATTTCCCTGTTCCGCCGAACCAATCTGTATATGCGCGAGGAATACGATAAAATTCACATCGGGAACAGCAACAACTGAAAAATATTTTGAGAGGAAATACGAATGAAAATTCAGTTATCCGACCATTTTGACTATAAGCGGCTTTTGCGCTTTGTAGCGCCGTCCATTATTATGATGGTATTTACGTCGATCTACGGCGTGGTGGACGGCCTGTTTGTTTCCAATGTTGTCGGAGACACTGCCTTTGCCGCTATCAATCTTATAATGCCTGTCAATACCATTCTCGGAGGAGTGGGCTTTATGCTGGGGACAGGCGGCAGTGCGCTGGTGGCAAAGCTGCTGGGAGAACAGCAGAACGAAAAGGCAAACCGTTATTTTACCATGATGATTTGGACATCGGTGATCGTCGGCTTGGCGCTTTCGGCGATCGGATTTTTCGCGATGCGTCCTGTCGCGATTTTGCTGAAAGCTACCGAGGGAATGCTCCCGTACTGCGTTACCTACGGCTCGGTCACTATGCTGTTCAACGCTTCTTTTATGCTGCAGTATGCGTTTCAGGCGTTTCTTATCGCGGCTGAAAAGCCCAAGCTCGGGTTGTGGTCGACCGTTGCGGCGGGCATGACCAATATGGTTTTTGACGCGCTGTTCATTGCCGTTTTCAATTGGGGAGTTGCCGGAGCGGCAGCGGCAACGGGGCTGAGCCAATGCGTCGGCGCCGTGATCCCGATGATTTTTTTCCTGCGTAAGAACGACAGCCCGCTGAGGCTTACAAAGACGAGGCTTGAGATAAAGCCTATTCTGAAGGCGTGCGGAAACGGCTCCTCCGAGATGGTCTCAAACGCGACCTCCGCTGTGATCGGCATCATATATAACCTTCAGCTCCTCAAATATGCGGGAGAAAACGGGGTCTCCTCCTATGGCGTGCTTATGTATCTGCAATTTGCGTTCATGGCGATATTTATCGGTTATTCCATGGGCAGTGCGCCGATCATCAGCTATCACTACGGCGCGAAGAATTACGAGGAGCTGAAAGGGCTGCTCAAAAAAAGCAATATACTGATGTTTCTCATAGGCGGGTTTATGGTCGCGGCGGCGCAGCTTCTCGCAGTGCCGCTGGCAAAGCTCTTTGTGGGTTACAGTCAGGAATTGTTTGCAATGACGGTACGCGCGCTGAGGATATCCACCGTGTCCTTTGTTATCGTCGGGTTTAATATTTTTGCGTCGGGATTTTTCACGGCGCTCAACGACGGCGGCGTGTCGGCGGCGATATCTTTCCTCAGAACCTTTATCTTTAAAATGGCGGCGATCCTCGTTCTTCCTCTGCTGTGGAAGCTCGACGGCATTTGGCTTGCCGATGTGACGGCGGAGATATTCGCTTTCGGGATTTCTTTGGCTTTCCTGTTTGCGAAGCGGAAGAAATATCAATATATGTAGTGTCGCAATAAAATCGGCGCTGCGGAAAAGGAGCGATTATGAAAAACAGAATTTTCACTATTCCGAATATATTGTCGTTTTGTCGGATAATTCTGATACCGTTTATCGTGATCTCCTACTTGAACGGTAAAAACGTTCTTTCCGCCGCGTTGCTTTTGCTGTCCGCTGCAACGGATATGCTCGACGGATTTATTGCACGGAAATTCGATATGATAAGCGATTGGGGAAAGGTCCTCGACCCCATTGCCGACAAGCTGACAATGGCGGCAATAATTGCGGCGTTTTGTTTCGGTACGGGGAAAATCAACGTTGCCATGCTTATTCTGTTTGGAAGCATCGTTATAAAAGAAACCGCTATGGGCGTTGAGGGAATCATGGTTTTGCGAATAACGAAGAAACCGTACAGCGCGTGTTGGTTTGGAAAAGCCGCTACCGTTCTGCTTTACGCCGCGACGCTCGCGCATATTGTATTCCCTGGAATGCCCGCGTTAGCCTCCTGCGCGGTAATATTGCTCTGCGAGATCGCCATTGCCGCGTCGCTGATATTGTATACGAGGATAAATGTTGCAAAAATACGAAAAACAAAGAATATGAAAAATAAGCTCAGGTTGAAATACTGATCCGATCGGGCGATAATGACAAAAAGAAAGGAAACTTATGCCGAACGACATTCTAAACGCGGGTAAATTAACACCCGAACTTCTCCGCGAGCAGTTCCTTGAAAACGACTTCACCATAATGCCCGATGCTCTCCCCGAAAGCATGAACGAGGACGAAGCGGAGTTATACAATAAGGTCATTGATTTTATTAACGGCGACTGGCAGGATTTCGCAAAGGAAATGGGTCTGAAACGCCCGCAGATGTGTTACTCCGAGGATTTTATTCCCGAAGCTCTTCGGCTTCGCGTTTCGAGAATAGTAGCTAATGCTATCATCAAAATCGCGCGCGACGAAAATGTTCTAGACAATATAATCACAACGTTCATACTGCCGCAAACGTTTGCTCCCCTCACGGATTTGATTGAAGAGATTGATAAAACGGGGCTTGCGGGCGATGATGCAAAAGAGCTTCTTGAAATTTTGAAAAATCCTGCGGAACTTGATGAAAGCCCCGTTGAAGATAAAACAGCGATTGATGATTTCGACTCAGATAATGTGTTTTTCGACGATGAAACAATCGAAGAACTGCGCAAAGAATTCGGAAATGAAATTGCCGATAAAGCCCAAAATATAACTTTGAAATGCGACTTCGATGACTTGCTGAAACACATGGTAGAACTGCTTATGAACACTATGGATGTGCAGAGCCTTATAGAATTTTCTCTTGCTAATCCCGTTGCCGAGGACTTCAATATCAAAAATCCGTTAAACTATGCCAAGAGAGATTTTGAAAAATCGTTGTATCACACTCGGACAGCCAAAACGATTTCGCTTGATGAAATTATCGAGAATGTCGATTCGAGCGGCGGAGCGGAAATTCCCAACGCGGTCGACATAGAAGCAGCCGGTATTGCCGCGCTTTCCGCAGAAGAATTTCTCAACACTCTTGATGCAACCGACAAGAAAATTGTCGATATGCTCGTAAAAAAATTTACGCAGACTGAAATCGCGGACGAGGTCGGTCTTTCGCAAAGCGCCGTATCAAGGCATTTGAAGAAAATAGCGGCGCTCGGAAAAGATTTTGAAAAAAATTTTTCAAACAACGCATAAAAAGTCTTCCTTCGTGTCGTTAGTATATAGAGGACAAGATTTCTCGTCGTTCTTCGGCGGGATTTTTGTTTACGGAAAATTTATTTTACAGGAGGAATTTAATGGACGAAAGAAAAAGGTTGAAACTTATCAGCAGCGTGGAAATTATGAACACACCAATGAAAAAGCAGCGGTT
>JAMPFE010000043.1 GCA_023664705.1 Lachnospiraceae bacterium
TTCTTGCGGTTTTTTCGGCTTATTTTATTTTTTGTGTTCTGCTTGTCAAATAACAATTCCGCTTGCGGTTTGCTTTCCCCCGACCAACTCATACTCGGCTTTTTAGTTGGGATAGCCATTCCCATCAATATGCGGCATAGATTTTTTCTGAAATAATCATAGCCCCTATAAATCTTCTCGCGCCTACCAAGCTCGCACTTGATAGACGCGTTTTTATTCGCATAATGTTGTTTTAACATAGGCAAGAGATACGAAGAAAACCGGCATAGCCCACCGCTAAAAATCAACGAAGGTATAGTAATATTGCACAAAGTTCTTTGTGGAAATATAGAATCTCGAAAAATAGACCGTAAAAACAAATTTGTTACAGTTTGGCGTTAATCAAATGTTGACGATAGTCCAAATATACGTCGGCGCGGTAAGCGTGAACACCGTACAAGCGAATAAAATCGCGGGCGCAGCCTACTTGCCGGGGGCGGGTCACACGATACCGTTGCGGACGTTTTCTTTTTTGCAAAATTTGCAGTTTTTTGCAGCTGAAAGTATGGTAATATGCAATTCGGAGGAAGGAAGGACTCCAAAAAAACAAGAAAAGGAGAGTTTTTATGATCAGAACGATTGATTTGGACGGCTCCGAGACAATCGTCAAGGAGCTTGGAGGGCAGAACACCGCGATAATCAACAAATCGGGCAGCGCGGTCTATGCGTCGAAATACCCGAACATCAAGCCCGAGGCGGACGGCGTAATCGAGATAGCCGCGGGCGCCCGCGACGGCTTGTACGGCACCAATGGCACGCTGTATCTGCTCGGAAACGGCAAGGTGGAGCTCCGCGGCACCGACTACTCGGTAAATTTTAATCAGCCGTCATCGGGAAACGGTGGCGGCGGAAGCGCGGAACTGCTGCCCGCAGCGGCGGAACAGCTTGGCGGGGTAATGATCGGCGATGGCATTTCCGCAGATGCAAACGGTAAAATATCCGTTGACAAGAGCCGTTTGGCAGCGGAGCTTATTCCGACCGCCGCCGAGATAACGGAAATGCTTGACGAATTGTTGGCTGCAGCAGGGGAATAAGGAGGTGATTTGCATGGCAAGCGAATATACGGAAAAATTGCTCGAGGATCTGAGGATAATCACCGAGCGTATCGTTAAGCATTGCGGAGAGAATTTTCAAACAGAGGCGCAGGTGCTGCGCACTGTCGAAGATAAAATTTCGGCAATGGGAAGCGGCGGCGGTTCGACCGGCGGCGCGGAGGTCACGGCAAATCCGTTTGCTGTGACGTTCGGCAGTCTGGACGGCATAACTGCGGAGGGCGTCTGGAACAGCGCCAACAAGAGACTTGAATTTTAGGAGGTGAGAATATGGCTACATTAAACGATAAAGCCGTCGGCGACATCGTTAAAATCAATGAAAACAACACGGCGGTAAACTATATCATCGTTCACAAGGGCAAGCCCGGCTCGCTCTACGACGGCAGCTGCGACGGCGTCTGGCTGCTGCGGCAGCAGGCGTATCCCAAAATGATGTGGAACACGGCAAGAAATAACGCCTACGAGAGCTCCGAGATAAATACGTGGCTCAACGGTGTGTTCTTAAACACCTTTGACGAAAATCTTCAAAAGAAAATCAAGACGGTCAAAATTCCCTTTAAAAAGAACTGCGGTCTCCAAGACCCGTTGGATATTCAAAGCGGTTCGGACGGTCTGTCCTGCAAGGTTTTCTCGCTGTCGGGATATGAGGTCGGATTTACCGTTATCGATAATCAGTATTTCCCGATAGACGGCGCTAAGCTTTCCTACTTTAGCGACAACACGTCGAGAATTGCAAAAGACAGCAGCGGCAGTGACGTCGAATGGTGGCTGCGATCAACGTATACGGGAAATAATCAAAATGTGTGGCGCATAAAAACGTCGGGCGAATTCTATTCCTACTACCCCAACGACGCGACTGTTGCGTTGCGCCCCGCTTTTGTGCTTCCCTCTAACCTCTTTGTCGCTGCCGACGGGTCGGTATCGGGAAACTGCCATCCGACTATTACGAGCGACAAGACGGGAAACCTCGGAGCGCTTACGGAAGGCTTTACCTGCAAATATTCCGTGAACGACGAGGACGCGGCGGACGCGCTGACCGTAACTTTGACGTTGGATTCCGACGTTATAAAAACTTTTACGGCGACAAACGGAGCGCAGAATACCTACGCGCTGACGGGTGCGGACTGGCTGAAAATAACAAACGGCTCGCATACGTTCAAAATATCGGTTACGGACGGAAAGAGCACCGAGATAAGCACGGCAGCGTTTACAAGGGCTTGCCATTTGCTTTCGGTAACTCTCGCGGAGCCGCTTGCTGCCGATGACCGCATTTCGGCTTGCAGTCTGAAAGTCGACGGGATAATTCCCGAGGACGCGTTTTGTGCCTATGAAGTCACCAACAACGCAAACGACAGCTCGCCCGTGTGGGAGGACTGCACCGAAAAGGTCAAGAACAACCTGCCGCACGTATTCGGCAACAAAACAGCCGAAAACGGCTTTGCGTTCAATTTCCGCGTGGCAATACAGCGCGGCGCAAGCAACGAGGGCGGCTGCATCGTAAGAATTTCGGGAGGGTTTAAGTGATGGCGGAGGTGAGAGCATGGACTTTACGGCAATAATCGTCGCCGTGCTGTCGCTTATCGGCACGCTAGGCGGCTCTCTGGGCGGCATCGTGGTCTCGTCGAAGTTGACGGCTTACCGCATTCAGCAGCTCGAAAACAAGGTCGCCGAGCACAACAATTTCGCGCGGAGAATGCCCGTCCTCGAGGAACAAATTGACAATCTCGGGCGGCGCATAGACGACCTCGAAGAATTCCACAAACCGCATTAGGAGGCGCTATGACGACAAGCAAGAAAATTCTGGTGATAAGCTACGTGATCGGAATTGTGCTGACGATTTTGACCGTTGTCGGCATGTAATGGGCTACGACGTGACGGTACTCGGCACGATAACGGGGCTTGCCTACGGCGAGATTTCCGTGTCGAACGCCTTTTATTTCAACAAAGCGAAGAAAGAGAACACGCTGAAGATAGCGTTCGGCTGCACCGATTTATCGCCCGAAAAAGCCGAAAAGTTAGCGACGATAATTAACGCACTGGGAGGGATTTTGTGATGAAAATCGACTGGAAAAGAAAGCTCACGAGCCGCAAGCTCTGGATAGCCGTCGCGGGCTTTGTCGCGGGTCTGATACTCGCTTTCGGCGGCAGCAGCGGCACTGCCGAGACGGTCACGGGCTGCATTATGAGCGGCGCGAGCGTCGTCGGCTACATTCTCGGAGAGGGGCTCGTTGACGCTTCAAATAAGGAAGGCGGTGAGAGCGATGACGGCTAAGGGTATTGACATAAGCGGCTGGAACGGCGAAGTCGATTTCCAACGGGTCAAGGCGGACGGCATTGCGTTCGTTATCGTCAAGGCGGGCTATTCTCTCAGCGCCGTCGACACGTGGGAGCGCAATTACGCGAACGCCAAGGCGGCGGGGCTACACGTCGGCGCGTACTGGTACAGCTACGCGAAAACCGCCGCCGAAGCGAAAAACGAGGCGCGGAGCTTTATCGCCGCGCTTAAAGGCAAGCAGCTCGATTACCCCGTGTATTTCGACCTTGAGGAGAAATTCCAGCTTGACAAGGGCAGAGCGTTCTGCTCGGAAATTACGGACGCGTTCTGCGGAGCGCTGCGCGGCGCGGGGTATCTCGCGGGACTGTATATTTCGCGGTCGCCGCTGCAGGATAAGATAACTCCCGAGGTCGCGAAAAAATATGAGCTCTGGGTAGCCGAATGGGGCTCGAAATGCCGCTACGACGGCGATTACGGCGTCTGGCAGTATTCGGAAACGGGGCGCGTGAACGGGATTTCGGGGAACGTCGACCTTGATTATTGCTACAAGGACTATCCGACAATTATCAAAAGCGGCGGTTGCAACGGTTATCCCCAAACGGGCGCAAAGCCCGTCAAGACCGTCGGCGAGCTCGCCCGCGAGGTCCTTGACGGCAAGTGGGGCAACGGCGAGGAGCGCAAAAGGCGGCTCGCTGCCGCGGGGTACGATTACGGCGCAGTTCAAGGCAAGGTCAACGAGCTGCTCCGAAAGCCCTCGAAAACCGTTGACGAGCTCGCCCGAGAGGTCATCCGCGGCGACTGGGGCAACGGCGACGAGCGCAAAAAACGGCTCACCGCCGCGGGCTACGACTATTCGACAGTGCAGAAAAAGGTTACAGAGCTGATGAAATAAACAATAAAACGCCGCCGATCTTTGGATCGGCGGCGCGAGCTTATTGCGCGGGCGCGGGACCGCTGTAGTCGTCGCCGTTGTATATCCCCGTCACGGAAATTGTCAGAAAACGGAAATCGTTCATCAGATCAAGCTCCTCGCCCGGGTGGTCGCCCATTATGCGCACCGTCGGGCGTAGGACGTTGGTGTTGTGCGCGATGACCACGCCGTGCCTACCGTCCGAGAGCTGCACCATAGTCCCGATAGGATAGGGATTGAACGCGCGGAGAAACGCCTGCGCGACCCCGAGGTCGAAATGCATTCCGCTGCCGCCGAGTATGTACTCTTCCGTCTCCGCGACCGACCACGGCACGCGGTACGGGCGGTTCGAGGTCAGCGCGTCAAACACGTCGCAGACGGTCAGAATACGCGCGATAAGCGGTATCTTCTCCCCCGCGAGCCCCGTCGGATAGCCCGTTCCATCGTATTTCTCCTGATGAAACAGCACCCCCGACATAATATTCGCGCTGAAATTGCCGCCGTTTTTGAGGATATTGTAGCCGATAAGCGGGTGGCGCTTTATCTCCTCGAATTCCTCGTTCGTCAGCTTTCCCGGCTTGATGATAATATCGTGGTCGATATTCGACTTGCCGATGTCGTGCAGCAGCCCCGAAACGACGACCTCCTTTGTCTCGTCGGAGGTCATTCCGAGCTCTCCGCAGACGCTCGCCGCGAGCATCGATACTCTCAGGCAGTGCTTGTAGGTGTAGTCGTCGTAGTTCTGGAGCGCTATCATCTGATTTCCGAGGAACGAGGAATCGTTCGCGATGTCGTTGATAATATCGTCGGCAATGCCGTCGACCTTCTGCACGGCAGTCTGCGAAAGCTCCTTTATCTCCTCGTTGCAGTCGAATATCTCATCGAGGTCGGCGAGCGCCTTGCCTATGCGGATATTGCGCTCGCGCTCGACCTCCGCCTTGGTGGCGGGGCGCGAAACGTCCTCTATGCCGCCGCCGACGATGCGGACGGTCTTAATGCCCTTTTCCACGAGCATTTCGATCATTCCCGAGGATAGGAACGTGCCCTTGTTAAGAAGCGTCTGGTACTCGCGCGCCGTGGTGGAATCAACGTTTTCCGCAAGCTGCATTCCCTCGCGGAGCTTGTCAACCGGAACGATAAGCATATCTTTTCTCTCCTGTCGGTTATTTTATAGGTTCAATGGGGAGTTGTATATCCCTTTCCGTACATAGCTTTCGAGCGTTTCCCGCGCGCTTTCGACCTCGCTCTCGTAGGTGATGCCGAACCATTTGCTGTCGGTCGGTATGTCCAGCATACGATAGCCGCGCGATTTTATCTCGTTTCCCACAGCCTCGGCAATGGTGAGCTCCGCTTTCAGCTCGTCGGGCTGCAAATTATCGAGGAACTTGCGGAGCTGATGCGCCAACACGGGCATAAACCCGACAGTAAAGCCCCACATGCTCATGGACGTTGTGTCGTTGTCGTTCAGCACGCGCTCGTAGCCGTCGAACCTCCCGCGGATAACGCCGTCCGCGCCGCGCTGTATCTGCTTCGTCTCCTCGACGAGCGTCAGCAGGTGATTTTCGTCGGTGCGGCAGATACCGCGGTTGACCGTGCCGTTCTCCGAGAGCGTGTTTTTCAGCAGAAAATCCACCGAGCAGCCGTCCGCCGTCGGGTTTTTCAGGAACTCTCCGAGCAGCTTGAACGCCTCCGCGCCGTAAAAATCGTCCGCGTTTATCACGGCGAAGCTCCCGTCCAACACGTCCTTGCAGCAGTACAGCGCCTGCGCCGTGCCCCAAGGCTTTGTCCGCGACGGAAAATCCCGTTCGCGCTTGGGGAGCTTGTCGGGCGACTGGAACACGTATTCGGTCTTGACGAGCTTTTCGACCCTCGCGCCGATAGTGCTCTTGAACAGCTCCTCGATGTCGCGCCGTATGATGAACACCACGCGGTTGAAGCCGTTTTTCAGCGCGTCGTGGACCGAATAGTCTATCAGCAGCTCCCCATTCGGTCCAAGCGGCTCGAGCTGCTTTATCCTGTCGCCGAAGCGGCTGCCCATGCCCGCCGCGAGCACCACCAAAGTTAAATCAGACATATTATGCTCCTTTTGTTTTTTATCGGTCAAAAAGCGCCGCAGCGTTCCCGTCCAATTCAAGCCCTAATCGTCCGAAGTCGTCCAAAAGCTGCCCGACGGACTTCCCCGTGATTTTCTCGCGGTACTCATCGCTCAAATAATCCAGATGCGCCCGCCATGCCGCCCCGTTCATATCCTCCCCGTTCCATTGCAAAACGTCAAGCAGCGCGTAGTACAAAAACTCGTCAAAATCTCTGCCGCAAAGCATCGGCGCGTCATAGCAGTCGTGTCGATATAAGACGACGGACGGCTCGGCTTCGCCATCGTAAACGAACAGATACAAGTCCCCGCCGCCCGTATGCGCAAACGGCACGAGCCTTACTCCCTCGCGGAGCGTTTCCTTCTCGTCCTCCGTGCGCCACGAAAGCCAATCCCCAAGCTCCTCCGACCTTTGGGGTATCTCCTCAAAGAAAAGCGGTTCGCAGTCGCCGTTCAGCATCATAAAGGCTTTGGGATCGCTGATGTACTTACCGCGGATCTTTTGAAATTCGGCAAGCGAAAGCTCTAAATATTCCATTGCGCCCGTGTCGCATATCTTCTTGAACTTTTCGGGAAAGCTTATCCCGAAACGTTTTTCAAGCTCCGCTAATTTCATACGTTCCTCCTTGTCGGACTGCACCGACAGCGTTCCTCGTTGAGCTTAATCTATGGAGCCTATCCATTTATCCACCTCCGCGTCGGGCGTTACTTGAACGCTTCCGCCCGTGCTGTCGAATTGAACGTCGAATTTGTTTCGCAGAAGCGCGCCCGTTTTCTTGAGGTCGCCCATAACGTGACCCTTCCAGCCGCCGTGCGTCTGAAAAGGTATCACGGTTCTCCCGCCGAGGTCGTGCGCTTTCAGAAACGCCGCGACCGCGGGAGCGTAAGTGTACCACCAAGTCGGCGTTCCCAGCGCGATAACATCGAACCCGTCCAAGTCAAGCGCGGTCTCTTCTCCGCTGTACGCGTCGACAAGGCGTATCTCTGGGATATATCCGCACTCGACCTCGCGTTTTCCCCGTTCAACGATATCCTCATAGCTTCCCGAATAGGGCGTTACGGTCTCTATCCTCACGGTGCGCTCCGCGTCATAGCGTTCGGCAAGCCGCTTTACTATTCTTTCCGTATTCCCCGAAAGCGAATAATACACAACAAGTAAACGAGCCATTATTCCTCCTCAAAGCATTTCACGAACCGCGTATCCGTAACGGCAGCTCCCCCGACCTCGCATTCGAGAGTGTCCCCGTTCGGCATGAAGCCGTGCTTTCGGTAAAACCGCGCCGCGCGTTCGTTACCGTCCAGAACGTACAGGTAAATTTTGTCAAAGCCCCGTTCGCGAAGTCGGTCTACGGCGTACTCGAACAGCTCTCCCGCAAAGCCCCTGCCCCAGTATTCGGGAAGCGCGTACATCGTCTGAATTTCGCCCCAGCCGCGCATTTTTTCCTCGGCGGCGGGGCGGGTGTAACAGTGCGCGGCTATCTTCTCCCCGTCGAGAATTACATAGCTGCCGTCCCCGAGGAGCCTGCCGCCCTCCCAGCGCTTTGGAGACAGCTCGTCGAGAAAGCTCCGCGGCAGCAGACCCTTGTAGCCCTCTTTCCACGCAGCGACATACAGCGCACAGACCTCCCCGAGGTCGCGCTCCGTCATTTCGCGGATACAATGCTTTGTCATACTGCACCTCCATAGAGCGGGGAAGGCTTTTCGTCCGCCGCCGTCGGGCGCGCCGACGTTCATTTTAGTTCAAATGCCGCTCTCCCGCGCCCTCGGGCGGACGTCCGAAAAGCCCGCGGGGGCGCACTCGAAAACGCTGCGCATTCGCGCGTGCCGAGCGGAAAGGTCGCATCTCCCACGGAGCGTTTCCTCGCGCGCCCCCGCTTTGAAGCGTCGAAGCCGCGCTGCCTTACTTCAGCCCCTCGATGGATTCCAGAATTTTCCTCATCTTCTCCTCGGCTTTGGCGAGCTTAGCGCGCTCGCTCTCGATCTGCTGCGCGGGAGCCTTGGCGAGGAAGCCTTGATTGTTGAGCTTTCCCGAGAGGAAATCAATGTCCTTCTGCGCGGCTTTCTTTTCCTTTTCGAGGCGCGCGAGCTCCTTTTCCTCGTCGACGAGCTCCCCCATGGGGATAAACACGCGCGCGCTGTCGGTAACGACGGTTATCATGCCGTCGGTATTCTCGGCTTTTTCGACAACGGAGAACTCCCCGGCGCCCGCGAGCTTCTCAAAGAACGCCCTAGCGTCCGCGAAGATGCCCGTAAATTGCGTCTCCACTATCTCGGTAACGCGCTTCGAGGGCGGCACGTTCATCTCGTTTCGCTGCACGCGAACAGCGCGGATAGCGCCGATAACGCGCGAAAACTCCTCTTTTTCCTTTGCGAAGTTGAGCTTTTCGTCGTATTCGCACCATTTCGTCATCATAATGCTGTCGGTCTCGCCGTGCGGCATGGACTGCCATATCTCCTCTGTGACGAACGGAATAAACGGGTGGAGCGTTTTCAGAATACCGCTCATAATGAACACAAGAACGTTCTGCGCAGCAAGAGCTGTACTTCCTCCTGCCGCAATCCTCGGCTTTGTAAGCTCGATATACCAGTCGCAGAAGATGTCCCACGTGAAGTCGTAAACGTTCTGCACGGCAACGCCCAGCTCGTAGGTCTCAAGGTTCGCGGTGACGTTACGTATCATATCGTTGTACAGCGACAGCACCCATTTATCCTCTATCGCAAGCGTCTCGGGGAGCGCCGCCGCGCCGAAATTCTCGGGCAGGTTCATCAGAATGTAGCGCGAGGCGTTCCAGAGCTTGTTGATAAAGTTTCTGGAGTTCATGACCTTCGTTTCCGTCCAGCGCATATCGTTCCCGGGAGCGTTGCCCGTGACCAAGGTCAGGCGCAGAGCGTCCGCGCCGTATTTGTCAATAATTTCCAGCGGGTCTACGCCGTTCCCGAGGGATTTCGACATCTTCCGTCCCAGCTCGTCGCGCACCAGCCCGTGAATGAGCACGTCCTTAAAGGGCTTCTCGCCCGTGTGCTCCAGACCGCTGAAAATCATTCTCGATACCCAGAACGTGATTATATCGTAGCCCGTAACGAGCGTCTGCGTGGGGTAAAAGTACTTGTAATCGGGAGTTTTCTCGGGCCAGCCGAGCGTCGAAAACGGCCACAGCGCGGAGCTGAACCACGTATCGAGCGTGTCCTCGTCCTGCTTTACGGGAGCGCCGCACTTCGGGCATTTCGCGATGTCGTCGAGGGTTATCTCGGTGTGCCCGCAGTCGGGATTTTGGCAGTAGAACGCGGGGATACGGTGCCCCCACCATATCTGCCGCGAAATGCACCAGTCGCGGATATTCTCCATCCAGAACAGATAGCCGTTCTCAAAGCGCTTGGGAACGTACCGCAGCTCGCCGCTCTTAACAACGTCGATCGCCGGCTTCGCGAGCTCCTTCATCTTGACGAACCATTGCAGCGAGGCGGTAGGCTCCACGGTAGTACCGCAGCGCTGACAGGTGCCGACGTTGTGCTTGTGCGGCTCGACCTTGACGAGCAAGCCCTCCTTTTCGAGGTCGGCGACCATAGCTTTCCGCGCCTCGTAGCGATCCATTCCCGCGTATTTTCCGCCAACGCCGTCCATTATGGTCGCGTCGTCGTTCATCATATGAATAACGGGCAAATCGTGTCTCTTGCCGACCTCGAAGTCGTTGGGGTCGTGCGCGGGAGTTATCTTAACGCAGCCCGTGCCGAACTCCGGATCGACGTAATCGTCCGCGACAACGGGTATCTCGCGGTCGGTCAGCGGCAGCTTGAGCATCTTCCCGACAAGGTGCTTGTAGCGCTCGTCCTTGGGGTTTACGGCAACTGCGCTGTCTCCGAGCAGCGTTTCGGGACGCGTTGTCGCTATCTCAACGTAACCGGAACCGTCTGCTATCGGATAGTTTATATGCCAGAAAAATCCATCCTGCTCCTCGTATTCCGTCTCAATATCGGAAATGGACGTTTTGCAGCTCGGGCACCAGTTGATAATGCGCTCGCCGCGATAGATAAGCCCCTTGCCGTGCAAGTCCAGAAAGACCTTCTGAACGGCTTTCGAGCAGCCCTCGTCCATAGTGAACCGCGAGCGGCTCCAGTCGCAGGAGGTGCCCATTTTGCGCTGCTGCTCCTTAATTCTGCTGCCGTACTTGTCGTTCCACGCCCACGCGCGCTCCATAAAGCCGTCGCGCCCGAGGTCGTATTTCGTAACGCCCTCTTCTTTCATAGCCGCGACAATCTTCGCCTCGGTAGCCAGCGCCGCGTGGTCGGTTCCGGGCAGCCACAGCGCCGCATATCCCTGCATTCTCTTAAAGCGGATAAGTATATCCTGCAATGTACAGTCCAGCGCGTGCCCCATGTGGAGCTGCCCCGTGATGTTGGGCGGCGGCATTACGATAGTGTACGGCTTTTTGGCAGGGTCGCGCTCTGCCTTGAAAAAGCCGCCGTCCTCCCAGTATTTGTAAAGTCTGTCCTCGAAATCCTTCGGGGAATAGGTTTTGTCAAGTTCCTTTCTCATTGTCCCGTGTCCTTTCAATTATTTAATGTATTGAACGATAATATCATACCGTCGCCGAGATCCGCTTCCCTGCGCGAAACAAATCCGAATTTCCGATAAAAATCCTCCTTGCCCTTGGAAGCCCCCAAATATACGCGTATCTCGGGGCTTGCGGCTTTGAACCGTTCAACCTCTTTCAAAACGTGTTTCATCAGCCGCGAGCCGACGCCCCTGCCTTGAAACTCCGGCGCGACCATAACGTCCTGTATATACAAAAACAGCGCTCCGTCTCCGATAAGTCTTGCGTGACCGACTATTTTTTCATCATCATCAAAAGCGCAAACCGAATAAAGCGTGTTATCCAAAGCCGTCTTAACAAGCTTTTCGTCCGTAACTCCCCAGCCGACTTTTTCGGTAAGGTAATTGTATTGAGCGGTCGTCGGCTTTTCTTCCTTAAAGATCATATTCCGTCACCTCTCGCGCAGCTTCTCGACAACTCCCTCATCGGGCGTAACGTAAAGCGTTTTGTTGTTGGTAAAAATTACCATACCCGGTTTAGCGCCCGCGGGCTTTTTGACGAATTTCACCGCCGTATAGTCAACGGGAACACCCGAGCCGCTGCGACCCTTGGAGTGGAACGCCGCGAGCTGCGCCGCCTCGAATATCGTCCGCTCGGAGGGCGTTTTGCCGTCCGTCTTTATGATGACGTGCGACCCCGCAATATCCTTTGTGTGCAGCCAAATATCGGTCGCCCTGGCGGTCTTGAGCGTCAGCAGGTCGTTCTGCCTGTTGTTTTTGCCGACGAGTATCTCAAAGCCCTCCGTTGAGCGGAATTTCAGCGGCTCCGAGAGCTTTTTCCGCTTGTCGTCGGGCTTTTCCCCGCGCCCCTTGATAAACCCTTGCTCGCGCAGCTCGCGGCGAATTTCGGCAAGCTCCCGCTCGTCCTCGTTCCGCGAAATGCAGTCCAGAACGCTGTCAAGGTAAATAAGGTCGTCCGCGCCCTTTTTGATAAGCTCGGTTAGCACTTTCTCGGCAGTGTCCAGCTTTCGGTATTCGGCATAGTATTTCTGCGCGTTCTGCGAGGGCGAAAGCCGCGCGTCAAGCTTTATCTCGCGCTTCTCCCCCGTGTAAAAATCATCGAGAACGCACGCCGTCATGCCCTTTTCCAGTTGGTAAATATTGGCATTTATAAGGTCTCCGCAGACTCGGAAAACCTCGCGCTCCGCGCATTCGGCGAGCTCCTTTTTCTGCAGCTCCAGCTTCCGCGAAACGCGCTCGTAAGCGGTGTTCACGGTTTTCAGCAAGTCTTTCGCGCGCTGTTTGAGACGTTCCGCCTTGCCCGCCGAGGAGAAAAAATCGTCCACGAGAGCGTTCGCCGTGTTAAAGCGCGAAATGCTCATCGCCGAGCCGTACTGCCCGACGCCGACGAAACAAAAATCCCTTTTCCTGCCCGTCTCGTCGGTCAGCATGGTGTACTCGGCAGCGCCGTTCAGCGCCGCCCTCGCCTTGTCAATGAACGCCGCAAAGCGCCCGCGCCGCTCCCCGACAAGCTCATTGCACGGCAAATCGACGTCGCCGCCCGCCCGGAACGCGCACTCCCTCGCGAAGATAGGCGAGACGCCCTCAAGCACCTCGGGGAGCGCCTTCGCGAGTCTATCCGCACGCCCGACGAGCGCCCGCAATATCTCCTCGGAGCTCGTTTCGAGCAAATTGAGCCGTTCCGCGCGCGGCGGCGTTTCGTAAACGATGTTCGGCAGCACCCGCCGCACGCTCGAAACCTCGTCCGTGACGCGCTTTATGCTGTCGACAACGCGCCCGTCCCGCACCACGATAATGTTGCTGTGCCGCCCCATTATCTCCGAAACGACCGTGTTCACGACAATATCGCCTATCTCGTTCGTGCACTCGAAATCGAAGTACAGTATGCGCTCCAGCCCGTCCTGCCGTATGCCGACGAGCTTTCCGCCGCCCAAGTGCTTCCGCAGAAGCATACAGAACATCGGCGGCGACTGCGGGTTCTCAAACTCCGCGCCCGTCAGATTAACGCGCGCCGAGCCGCCGTTCGCCGAGAAAATCAGCGCCTTGCGGCTCCTGTCCCCGCCGCCGAGCTGCCGCAGTGTCAGCACTATCTCCTCGCGCGAGGGCTGGTAAATTTTGTCAACTCTCGCGCCTATAAGACCCGTCAGCTCTTGCTTTATGCAGTGCAAAAGCGCTCCGTCAAGCGACATATCCGCCGCCCCCTTTCCGTGTGTTTTTTGCGGTAAATTGCAGTTTTTTATGTGTTAATCTTAAATCGGCGCAAAGGAAGCACCTTAGGCGCTCACAATAGAGGGGATAACCGCGGGTTAGTCCGTTCGGGCCGAGGCTCGGACGGCGGCTTGAATGCGGCGTTCGGAAACGGGATACAGCACGGATTGTCACGTCGACATCAGAGTTTAACGTGCCCCGTCAACGCCAAATCGCCCGACAACCTTGACGGCAGGGCAAAAAACCGTCTTGGGACGTTCACATCCGCGGATATCGAGTCAGCTTAGTACGCCCGCCCGTGCAACGGGGAGCGATTTCGGGCGAGATAACTTTTTTCTCGCCTTGTCTCGCGACGGCAAAGAAATTTTGTCGGTTTGGGAACGGGAAAAGCATGTGGGTTTAAAACCCCTCGTGAGCAAATAAGACAACTCTTCCTCTGCAGTTCATTGACAATTGAATAAAACCGGGCTGCCGCCAAAATCCAAGGCTTGACAAAGCTTTTTCGGCAGCCGATTTATACGTACCCGCACGGGTCGGTCTCGCATTCCGCGCTGAACACGGGCACCGCCGAAAACTCCATTGTTACGAGCTTCGCGAGCTTGTGCGCCGCCGCCTTTTCCGTGCCGAAATGCCCCGCGTCGATAAGCGTCAGCCCGCAGTTTTCCGCCTCTATCCAGAAGTTGTGCTTGATGTCGCCCGAGACTATCGCGTCGCAGCCGCGTTCTCGCGCGAGCCGCATAACGTTTCGGTCAACTCCGCCGCCGCAGCACACGGCGATCCGCTTTATGGAGCGGTTTGTACGGCTGTACCGCACGCCGCCGAGGTCGAGCTTCTCCTTGCAGTACTCGGCAAGGGTCTGCGGCGTAAACTCAAACGGGATATCGCATACCGCGCCGAACCCCCTGCCGTCGCTCTGCGTAACCTCCAGAACCGCGCCGCTCTGCCATTCCAGCAGCTCCACAAGCGTGTCGTTCACGCCGCCCGCGGCAATGTCGAAGTTGGTGTGCATCGCGATAGCGGCAATATCCCGCCGCACGAGCTCCGCGACGGGGCTCCGGACGGGAATGCTTTTCAAGCCGTCAAAAATCACGGGATGATGCGATATAATAAGGTTCGCGCCCTTTTCGGCGGTCTCGTTTACGATGGGGCGCGTGATGTCAAGGCAGCAGCACACTCCCGTGAGGGGGGCGCTTTCGTCGCCGACAAGAAGCCCCGCGTTGTCAAAGCTTTCGGCGCTGTTAAGCGGAGCAATGCCATTCAGATATGCCAGAACGTCGCCGACTGTCATTATATCACCTCGTAATTTGTCGAAATAATTCTACTTTAAGTATATTTTTCAATACCGCGTTTTGCAGCTGTTTGCAGTTAAATGCAGTCAAAATCGCTTGCCGAGATTTTCCGATTTTTCCAGAACCTTCCTCGACAATTCGCGGAGAGATTCGGCTTGCTCTGTGCCGCTTTGAGATTTTTCCATGCCGTCGGCGTTTTTCGACAACTTTTCGGCAATTTTCCGCAAAAAATTACCGTCGGTAATCTTCCCCGTGAGCGCAAAAAGCTCGTCTATCTCCCGCGGAACGCTCGTATACGCCGCGAGCATGACCGTATATCCGCGCCCCCCGTCGTAGGCGGTCCGCTCCTCGAGGAGCTCAAATCCGTGACCGTAAAGCCATTTGCGCAGGAAATCCGCACGCGTCATCGGCTGGAGGATAAACCGCGTATCGCCGCTCAGAAAGCGGCAGCCGCCGATTATCCGCGCTATCAGCTCGCCGCCCATGCCGCATATTATCACGTCGTCCGCAAAGTCTATTTCGGCAAGCCCGTCCGATTTTACTATGCGCACGTTTTCCGCGCCGCACTCCGAAACGGTTCTCCGAGCAGCCTCGAGAGGTCCGTCGCGGACGTCCGACGCTATCACGAGCGCCGATTTGTCCATGGCAAGACGGCAAGCGAGCTGCGCATGGTCGCAGCCCACGTCGACGGCTGTTTTGCCGTTCCTGCACAGCTCCGCCGCCGCCGCAAGCCTGTTGTCGAGCGTTATCAAATTACGCGCCGAGAGCCGTGTTCAGCTTGTTTACGATGTCCTCCGCGTCCACGCCGTGAACGGAGCAAGCCTGTCCCACGGACTCTCCGCGGGCGGAGGGGCAGCCCAAGCAATGCATTCCCATTGCCAGAAAAATGGGAGCCGCAGCCTCGCCGTTAAAATCAAGGATATCGCCTATAATGGTATCGACCGTTACTTTCATAATGTTACTTCCTTTCAGAAAATTGCCCGTATATGCACAATTGCACATACACATATTTATTATACCACAAATTTTGCGGTTTGTCTACCGAATTTGAGGTATTTTTTGGTTTGCTATTGCAATTTTGTACAAAATGTGATATAATTAAACCGAAATCCTTTATGAGGTGAGAGATTTGGCTGATTTTTTCAGGAGAGAGCTGGAGGGAGACGCGGGGCTCAAGCTGTTCGGAGGGCTCCATATCGCGCTTTCGGCGTTTTTCCTTATATTGTATATTTTGCTGATAGTCAACAGACGGCGGCTGAGGGCGTTCGGGCATTTCGGGACGATACGGCGCGTTATGGCGACAATACTCTTTGTTAATATGATGATACATTATACGGGGCGTATAGCTGTCGGGGAGTGGCGGCTTGAGGAGGATCTGCCGTTTCACCTGTGTTTTGTCGCGAATTTCTTTATGATGTACATTCTGTCGACCGACAACAAGCACGGGCTGTACCGTATAATATACTTTTTCACGCTGATAGGGCCGCTGCCCGCTATCATTTGGCCCGATCTGCACCGTTCGTGGAGCGGTTACATTTTTTACCAGTTTATTATCAGCCACCATATTATGCTGCTGTTCAGCCTGTACTGCCTGTTCGTGCTCGGGTACGGGACATCGGCAAAGAGCGTGATAGCGACGTTCTTTATCGGGAACGCGTATATCGGCTTAATGGCGCTGTTTAATCACATTTTCCACACCAACTACGTCATGATAGGGGAGCTGCCCGCGCAGCTGTACGAGGTGTATCCGTTCCTCGACAGGATGCCCGCGATATTCTGGCTGGAGCTGGTGGGGGTGCTGGTGCTGATAACGGCTTATATTCCCGCGCGTTTGGCTGCAAGACATAACGACACTGCAAAGGAGAAAAGGACATGATAGATAAGACCGACGAATTCTGGGCGAGCGCTGTCGCGGACGATATCGACGAATATCTGAAGGCGTATTCCGACGACCCCGCGCTGGACGTAAAGCCGATAGCCTGCGGCTGCGGCGGCGACGTTTTCATCATAAAATACGGCGCGAACAGGACTGCCGTTAAAATAATGTGCGAAAGCTGCGGCGATGAGAGGTTTATCGCGGACGGCGCCGCTCATCGGGGGAGCGGCTCGTATGAGGAGCTGGAGTGCCCGATGTGCAAAAGCCGTCTGCACAACGCCCGCGTGGGCTTCCGCAGGCGCAGGAGCGGCAGCGTCAAGTGGCTGTACATCGGCGTTCGCTGCACGCAATGCAAGGCGCTGAGCTCTCCGCTGGACTGGAAGGTCGACCGCGAGGCTGCCGAGGAAACGGAGCGGAATATTTGAAAACGCTCCGAAGGACGATATATTACATTCTGCAATGGAGCTGGGGAATTATACAAAATGTTATGGGATTTTGTATCTTTTTGACGAATTTGCGGAGGAAGCGCTTTTGGTACAACGGCGCCGCTGTGACGGTCTGGGGCTCGCGGCGCGGGAGCATGGGGCTGGGAATGTTCATTTTTCTCGGCGAAAATGCAATGTCGAATGAGGAGCGGCGCGAGTTCACTTTAATGCACGAATACGGGCATACGCTGCAATCCGCGCTCCTCGGGGCGTTGTTTTTGCCCGCTATCGGGCTGCCGTCGCTGCTTTGGGCGGGGCTGCCGTTTTTTAAGCGGCTGCGCGAAAAATACTCGCTGTCGTATTATTGGCTCTACACCGAGCGTTGGGCGAATTTCCTCGGGGAACGTTGGCGTGAACTTGCAAAATTGTATGGTATTTTTTGAAAAAAGTACTTGATTTTTTCGGAAGAGTGTGATATAATATATTAAGTGTTGATTTTGGGAGCGCTTGGTTATGCCGTTTATCGCGTGTTCTATTTGACGCTGTGTCGTCATGACGATTTCGTCGGGCGGAAATCTCGGTCAAAATTCCGTTTGACCACATCTTTGACCACTTACACCGTTTTCGGGTGAAAAATTTTAAAAATCGAGACGTGGCTCAGTTTGGTAGAGCGCCGCGTTCGGGAGCATAGAACCGTTGGAGCGCATTACGGAGCGGTTTACGGCACATTTCTTTTGACACTACATCGTTACGGCGGTTTTGTCGGACGAAAATCTTGGTCAAAATTTCGTTTGACCACATTTTTGACCACTTACACCGTTTTCGGGTGAAAATTTTAAAAATCGAGACGTGGCTCAGTTTGGTAGAGCGCCGCGTTCGGGACG
>JAMPFE010000044.1 GCA_023664705.1 Lachnospiraceae bacterium
CCGCAGCTTGCAATCCTTGTGCTTGCTTATTCAATTGTCAAAGAGCGATGTTAAAAGACTTACCGCGCCGAATGTTCAACAACTATGCCCATTATAAAATGGCTCTGCTTTCGGCGGCTTTAGGGCTTGTCCTTAACTAATTCTATTATATCATTTGAGAAACCGCCTGTAAACAACACATTTTGTGTACTCCACTCCCATTTTTTGAGTAGTTTATCTTGTCGAATTGAAACGATATTCCCCGACTAATTCTGAAAGTTTTGTGAAAAAACACTTGCTTTGACAAGATACCATAAAACCCCACAAATAAAGCGTTTTTTCGCTCTTGCCGTTTTCCTTTTTTTACCATTAGTATATCTTTAACGGTTTGTTTTGCGAATATATCTCAATTTGCGATATGAGCCGAATAAAGATGACAGGAGATGTGAAGATTATGAAAAAATCTATCACAAACGCGGTTTTTCCGAACAGGGTTTCGGAAATCCGCAAGGAACACGGCTTGACACAGCAAGAGTTAGCGGACAGGCTCTATCTTGACAAAAACACGATCAGCCGTATTGAAAATGGAATGAACTTTACTCTTGAAAACCTTGTCCGCATTTCAGACCTTTTCGGTGTGTCGCTTGACTACATAATGCTCCGCAGTGAGAGCAGAAAATCCGCGCCGACGGACGTTGACGCAATGGATACGGAAATCATCGCAGAACTTAAAAACTTTTCTGCGTCCGAAAAGGAAAGGTTACTCAAACACCTTGCCCTTGAAAATGCGCTGAAACTCACCACCGTTGGCTAAAATTAGCCCCCGAAACCGATTACGGCTTCGGGGGCTTTTTTCGGTGCTATATGTAGCACCGCTTTTTAAACGTCAATCTGTATAATACCTTGTTCCTTTCCGTAATTAACGGTGTAGAAAGTGCCGCCCTTGTTTTTCCGCAGATAGCAAATAAGTGTGCCGCTTCTATCCACCATAAGGCGATTACGAGCATACATACATTCGCTTGTGTAATGGTCGGAAACGATTTTGGTAAAATCTGCCTTTTCCAATATCTCATAATATTCTACTTTCTGTTTGTCCGTCCACCTTAACGTCTGCTGTTCGGGAGGACAAGGGAGTGCAAGGGCAAGAATGATGTCGGGGAACTCCGAACGCAATCGGATAATAAGCTGTGCCGCCAAAGTATCAAATCCAATCGCGCCGCCCGTTATGAACGTCCTTGCACCGTTTTCTATACACTCTCTAACAACTGCTTCAAGTTTCCGCCCTACATCTTGACGCGGCTCATAAAATGTCCTATGCCCTGTAAAACATACTGTTGTTTCCTTTTTGTACATAACAAAATCTCTCCTTTTAACCCTCTAAATGATGTGGCTGTACTTTTATTATACCCCAACAATATGCTAAAATCAATATAAAACCGCAATATTTTACGGATAGTAACTGAAAATATTCGGTTATATAATTCGCACAATATTGTTATAATATACTAAAAGGAGTGCGAAATATGGATATTTTCAACAAAGAGGTCGGCGGTAGGATAAAGGAAATACGCAAGGAACGTGGTATTACACAAGAGCAGCTTGCAGAGTATGCGGATGTATCCGTAGATTTCATAGGTCTTGTTGAAACAGGAAAAAGCACTCTTAAAGTTTCTACCCTTGCCAAAATCGCAACAGCGTTGAATATTTCTTCAGATTATCTGATTTACGGTGACGCGCCCTATGTGGAAAATCCGAAAATTAACGCTATGCTTGCTAAAGTTCCAGACAGCAAGAAAAAACAAGCGGAGAAACTTGTTGCATTATTCCTTTCGGCGATAAGTACGGACGATAGTAAAAAAATGTAAGTAAGAACGACTTGCTGTGTTGGTTTCAGCAAGTCGTTTTTTTGCATTGACTTTCAAGTGCGGATATGGTATGATATAATAAAGGCAGAAAGGCGGGAGTGAAATATGGAAGAAAATGGTAATCTAATATCAAGGAACGCTTATAAACATATTAAGTCATTGAACAGGGTTGAGATGTCGGAATATCTTACCGCTCTTTGCGAAGAAGCTACTAAGGAGTACGGCGGCATTGATTTAGATGAACTGCGTGAGGTCATCAGAAAGGTAAACGGCATAGGGGAAAAGCGTCTGAATGAGATTATGAGCGCGATCGCCGAACATTACGGTGTTGATGAAAGTAAGGGAATGTCGGAGGAATGAAGATTGCCACTTGGAACATAGAACGATTAAAGCACAAGCACGACCTTGCTGATATTGTTTACTCCTGCGAGAAAATACAAGCTGATATTCTTGTTCTCACGGAAACAGACGAGCAAGTGCGTCCAAACTGTGACTGCTGTTATCAAACTCCTAAGCTTGTCGAAATTCAACCCGATTATTACAAATCAACGGAAAATCGCGTTACGGTTTTCACTAAATATAAATGCGTTCGGCAACACACGACTTACGACAAATACACCGCATTATGCGTTGAGTTGGAAACGGAACACGGTAATCTGCTTGTTTATGGCACAATAATCGGCATATATGGCAACAGAAATCCCAATTTTACCGCCGATTTAGCAAAACAAATTGACGATATTCAGCGACTATCCGCTTACGGAGATATTTGCGTTCTCGGAGATTATAACCTTTCGTTCTGTGATAATTACTATTTCACAAAGCAAGGCAGAGCCGATGTGCTTCAATGCTTTGCAGAAAACAAAATCACCTTGCTTACTAAAGATCGCCCCGAATGTATAGACCACATTGCTATCTCGAAGCGATTTACGCAAGGAGCAGATATACGGATTGAGGAATGGAACTATGACAAGTCGCTGTCAGACCACAAGGGCATTGCCGTAAGCCTTGATTTTAAATAACATTTCCCCCGAAACCGAAAGGCTTCGGGGGCTTCTGCATTATGTTCGCTGTTGCCGTTCTGTAATGCTACTTGCTTTTAAGACCGTATTTTTTCAAGATGTATTCAAAAAACTTTTCGACCTCAATCCTTGCGTTTTCGGGCAGCTCGCCTTTTAAGATGACATCGGGTATTTCGACCTTTTGTGCCTTATTTTCAGCCCGATAAAGATAAAGCGTTTCCTTTTCAAAGTCAAGCATTTGTTTGACAAATCCCTCGGTAAGCCAAGCGTCACATATGGCATTTTGGGCGCTCTTATACGACCACCAGGACGGATATTTTCGCGCGGATAGCGGCAGCTTGAAACCAACGATTTTTTCAATTTGGGTGAACGTCAGAGTGATTTTATCGGTTTTACAATCCCGTAGGTAGATTTTAAACGCATAATAACGCCAATTTGGTGAAATACACTTGCTCGGCGCTTTGCTCGATGTCTTTTCGGAAGATAACTCCGTTAAAATCTTTTTCACGTCATACGGACGAAGATAGGTAATATCCTCATCGGTACGGATTATCTCCAATTCATTCAGTTCACAGGCTTTATGTATATATGCCGAGTTGAATACCGAGGGCGGTCTTGTTATGTCAGCTGTTACAAGTGTTCTTTCCTGGTCGTGAAAGATTTTTCTGCCGCAATAAAAACATTTGCCGCCTTGTCGTTCCCAAACTGCCTTGTATCGCCCAGTCACGTTCTGTATTTCGCGCTCGTGCGTGTGCCGTTCCAGCTTTTCCTTATCAAGGAATGGATTTAAACTTGTGCCAAGTTTGTTGTGGTCGGTGAGCATAGTGTCCTCAAGTCGCAATACCCGTACCGTCTTATCATCGGGCAAAGCATAGCAATGCCGACCGTCAACCTCGGTATACCAGTATTTTGTGATAACCTTTTGGCGCGGCATTAGCGGGTGCTTTTGCATTGCCGCTTCAAGCAGAGCAGTCTGCACTGCTGTGTCGATTTTGCAAAAAGCACCAAATGCGTCCGTGCAACGGTGATAACCCGCCCAGCCGCGTAGCTTTGCGTTTAGCAGATTTATCAATTCACGCTGTGATTTGCGATTTGTTTTAATTGTTTCGGTAATGTCACTTATAAACCGCTGAACGGCTTTGTCGGAGGGTCGCGCCGACACCACTCCGTTTCTCTTGCTATATGTTCTCGATAGGTATGTAAAGCCCTCGGATATGTCGCGTATGGCGGTTTTTTCGGGCGATACAGTCAAACCGCGTTTCTCCAAAAATTCCTTTACCAACTCTAATATGAAATCCGCTGTTTCCCTATCCCTCGCTTGCACCAATATATCGTCGGCAAAGCGGATAAGGTTTCCGTTCGTGTAATCCGTATCCTTTTTCTCACGGTAATTATCGCCATACAAGGCTTCAAAGATATATGTCTGTAACCCATCAAGGACGAAATTCCCGATATACGGCGAAATACTCACGCCCTCGGAAATACCCACATCATCGGCGGGAAACAACTCGCCCGCGAATACTATTCCTGCGTTCAAGAACTCTTTAAGCACCTTTTTATCCATAGGTAGATTATCCATAAGCCAATCGTGTTGAATGTGGGCATAGTAACCTTTTACGTCAATGCAAACCATATAACGGGGAGCGGTTACATTTTTCAACGCTTCTATGATGTAGCCGTGTGCGTCGTGTGATGAACGACCCTTACGAAATGCAAAAGACTTGCGTTCGCTCAATGCTTCGGTCACGGGCAAAAGCGAGTAGCCGTACAAAACCGACATTGCGCGGTCGTGATATGTTGGTAGGCTTGGCTTGCGGACTTTGCCGTTATTTTTGGCGATAAGCTGAATTTGACGGAACGGCATTGCGTGATAATCCTTTGATGTCAATGCAATAGCCGCCGCCATTTTTTGCGAGGGTGTTTTCCATTTCACCTTATCAACACCTGGAGAACCGCAGACGTTACACACCTTTCTTATGGCAAGGCACTTGATACGCAAATCGCGCACTAATTCGGCTTGCAGCCGCTTGATACGGTCAAAGTCGCGCTCGAACGCCGCAAAAGTAAGCTGTTGTTGGAGAAAATCAAGCCGAGTTTCCGCAGCAGTCCAATCCATAGTATTCCAAGCCTTTTCCAACTCCGCGCCCGATGAGTTTTCATAGTCGGCACAGTCATCTGCTACCTCAATGTAAAGCTCAATCGGGCAGTGATCGCTCCCAAAGATTTCGTTGTGGTGAGTAATGCCGAGAACACCGTCATACAGACTTTCGGAAATAAGAAAATAGTCTAACCGCCAACCACGATTTTCCTCGCGTTTGTTAAGTCGATTAGACCACCAAGTGTAATTTCTTGCATTAGGACACAAGGAACGAAATACGTCCTTTAGCCCCAAATCCAACAGGCTTTGAAAGCCGTTCTGTTCATCGGACAAATACCCTTTTTGCTTGAATTTCTCGCGCTCATTTTCTTCAAAGAAATCGAGTTCGGACATCACGAGATTAAAGTCGCCGCAGATGATGACGGGCTTTTCCCATAAAAGTTCATTGATATGATTGTAAAAACTCTTATCCCACTCTAAGCGGAAATCGTGTCGCGTCAGATTAGATTGTGAGTTCGGCACGTAAACGCCGACAACATACACGCCACCAAGTTCAAGCGTTATTACTCTGCCCTCGGTATCGGGCGGATATGCGTGAAAGCCCTTTGAGATGTGCTTCGGGGCAAGTGATTTCTTGTAGAGCAGAGCCGTTCCCGAATAGCCGTCCTTGCTTGCGGGATTGAAAAAATGCTCATACCCGTCGATTATGACGGGTTGTTGGTGTGTCCGCGTTTCTTGTAAGAAGATGATGTCGGGGTCAAGTCGCTTTATCGGCTCAAATGAGCCATTCTCAACACAAGAGAGTAAACCGTTCAGGTTCCACGAGGTTATCCTTAAATTCACGCGTTAGTCCTCCTATACATTTTCAAGCCTTTTATTTTCGACAATAAGCACTATTCCTGTTTATATTATACTCGAATTTATGTTTAAAGTCAACAAAAATCCGCAGTATATTAAGGATTTGCACCAAATATTTTAAGGTGAACAAATTTAAAAAACGGATTGATGTATTTTGTACATCAATCCGTTTTCATTGTTTCTCATTCGTTGAACAAAACGTCAGAATATAACACTTTCCAACGGCTTCCAATTATCCCCCGACATATCCTCGCTATACTCGGTATTGTTGAGAAAAAGTTCACCGTCTACATCGCGAACGAAACCCCACCGTATGCCGTACCGCTCCGCGTACTCCTTAAACGCCTTGAATTTAATGGGAGATTGAGGGTCGATATTTTTCGAGTGACCGCTCTGCTCGCCGCCTTTGGTTTCAATTATCCACACCGTACCGTCTTTCATCTGCACAATGTAGTCGGGGTAAAACAGATGTTGTGTATTAAATCCGTCTTGATAGACGGTAGAGAGGTACTGTTGACCCTTATCGCCGTTTTTGTAGACCCAAGCGATATTTTCAACACGTTCGCAGAAATTTTCAAAGAGCCGTTCGGGAGTGCTTTTGCCCGTTTCAGACGCTAAAAACTCGTTTGTGTAGCCCTCGTAGGCGTTCTTTTCAAGGACTTTTACCACCTTGACGGTACTGTATTTGTACAACTCCATTTCGGGAATGGTAAAGGGAACTGTTTTCGCACGGTCTACCATTGCAAGCTGTGTCGAGCCGCCGTCAGCGGCTTTAATCTCGCGAAACTCCTGTTTAAGCTGTTTCGCATTGTTGATAACAAAAGCGTAAAAGTCGCTGTTCTCCAATGAAAGCAGCTTAAATTTGGTTTTCTTGCCCTTGCGGAAAAGACGTTGCAGAATGGCTCTTACCCTTTGCGCGGGAATGGCGGTTATCGTCTTTATCTCGTCAACCGCGTGCATAAGGTAGATACCGTGCGTATGCGTGTTGATTTTCGTCTTTACGCCGATAAGCCTTGATGAGGAAACTTTGGTCAAGTCGCTTGTCGTTTTGAAAAGCCCTTGAATAACCTTGCTGTCGATTTCGCCCGACAAATTGTAGCCCTCGCTCTCAAGCGTCGCCTTATTCTCGGTTGTCCTTGTGCCGAGTTTGTACTTAGTCTTGAAATGGTTGTACACCTTGCCGAGCATTTCACGTTCGCCCATACCGCTGTCTATATCGAGGTTACGCATTTCCTTTGTGAGCGTAAAAGAACGTACCTCTTGTTTTGCGAACAAGCGGCGCACTTGATACGCCTTATCCAACGTGGAAAGCAAGCCCTCCTTGTACTGTGTATCAAGCGTATAGATAAAGCAGTAGTCGAGATAGATAGGGAAATCGTAGTGCTTGCGTTCGGGCATACGGCGTATGCGTCCTATCGTCTGTATCTGAAAATCCTCGCTCCCGCCCTCGCGCAGCTTGACGAGTATCTTTGCCCTCGGACAATCCCACCCCGTCGCTATCGCCTGTTTTATGAGCAGAAAGGCGGGCGTTCCGTCCAAATCGGTTAGGTCATCGCTTATCACCTTATCGTCGCTCATCCAAATGTTGACAAGTCCGTTATCGTAGGTGTAGCCCATTGCCGCGAGTTTATCCTGTACCGCCGCTATCGTTTCGGGCTGTCCAACGGGAAATTGCACAAGCACAAGCGGACGTATGTTCGCGCCCACCAGCTCATAGCCCGACTGTATCTCCTTGCGCTTTTCGTCGGCGAGGTCGAGCAGATAGTCGTAGTCGTTGTCGATCTGCTGTGCCTCGTTCACGCCCTCATTCACGTAGATCGCCTTTGTGATAAGCCCCGCTTCGATAACCCTGTCCTCGGATATTTCGTAAAACTCCTGGTGGGGAACTTTTTGCGCGGTCGCGGAAACGCGTATGATGTGTTCGGGCGCAAACGCTTCTATGATGTCATTCGCCTTTGCCGTGTTGTTGCGATGTTCCTCGTCAATTATGATGATAAAGCGGATACCGTCTTGATGTGCTTCTTTGATTTTGTCAAAGAGGTTTTTCCGTTCGCCGTCCTTGAGCGCGGCGTTCTTCTTGTTCGTCACCAACTCCCAATTGATGAACGTGACGCTTCTGCCCCCAAAGCCGCTCATCATCGAATATACAAGGGAGCGTGTGTCGATATGCGGCGCGAGTGTGTCCATACGCTCCTTGCTCTGTTCCTCCAAATTGCCGCTACCAGGGCAAAGCCAAACAAAGGCGGTCTTGCCGTCCGTGTTTTTGAGGTAAAGGTCAACGTACTTGATGAGAATGACCGTCTTGCCCGCGCCCGTCGGCGCTTTGACCGTGACGATTTGCTTTGTGCCGCTTGCTGTGGTCTTGTCGAAAAGGTACTCAACGCAATCGTCTTGAAAATCGTAGCGTTCCATTCCGTTTACCATAATTCGCCCGCCTCCCTCAATTCAAAGTCGAAATAATAATCGGGTATCACGAACGAGGAAAGCCCCCACAGCAGTTCCTCCTGGGTTGCCGAGAGAAGAACGTCTTGACTTACGAAAACGGCGCGTAAATCGTCGTACTCCGCGACGTTCTGCTCAAAATCGTCCATTTCCTCATCGGTCATTATCATAACGTACTTGCGACCGTCAACCCGCACACCGTACTCAAGCTGTATCATCTCGACGATATGTTCAAGCAGCTCATCGGTGAGATACTCGCTCTCTTTGTCCACGAAATCGGTCTTGTAGTACATCAGATTTGCGGGTATGCCCTCCGAATACTCCGAGCCGTCGGCGCGTTTGCCCGTGATGACCGTTTTCAGACGCTGATAGGTCACGTCCTCGCAAATCTTGTTTTCGTTGTTCGTGCAGAGGATAAAATGCCTGTTGCCGCCGTCCTCTTTGTTCAGTTCAAGAACGGCTTGTCCTGTCGTGCCGCTACCCGCAAAAAAGTCAAGGATTATTGCGTTTTTATCCACACAACCTAATCGAATAATTGCATTTATTAGCTTTGTGGGTTTAGGATTTTCAAATGGACTTGTGCCATTAAAAATAGCCTTTAGTTCATCGGTAGCGTCCTGATTACAGCCAAACAAATCATTTAGCCACCAATTTGTTGCACATTGTCCTTCTTCTGCACGTTCGCTTGCATAATATTTTTTCCTTGGGCTACCGTCACCGTTTCGAGGAAAAATAATCCTACCGTCTGCCAACAGTGCCTTAAACGTTTTTTCTTCTCCAAGCCATTCTTCGGTAAAGACTTTACCAGTCGGAGAGGTTATTGAATAAGTGCAACCCGATTGAGAGCTTCCCGATTTCCACGGTTTTGAAGCCCACGGTCCTCTTGGGTCATTATCAGGGTTAGTGAATTTTCCCGTGATTGCTACCTTTCCAACACCAAATTTTTTGTGTTTTTCCTTGTTTTTTGAATAAACTAAAATATGCTCTGCTACAATAGCTATAAGTTTAGTCTTGTCATTTGGTTGATTATGCCTTCTTCTCCAATGAATATGCCCCTCAAAATTTGCTTCATCAAATATCTCATCACATATCAATCTCAAAGACGGTAACTCATTATCATCACAAGAAATAAATATGCAACCGTGGTCACTCAACAATTTACTTGCAATTGACAATCGAACAGACATAAATGATGACCATTTTGAGTGTTTAAATGTATCGAGTTTGTCCACGTAACCGTCATTATATATAAAGTCCTTGTCCTTATTATATGGCGGGTCTATGTATATCACATCAATCTTGCCCCTATGCGTCTTTTCAAGCAGCTTCAGCGAGTGCAGATTATCGCCCTCAAGCAGAAAATTGTAGTCCTCGCTGTCGGGCTTTGCCGCGATCTCGCGGCTCTTGTCCTCCGTAAACACGGGAATATGCGTCCGCATTTTCACGTCTACCTCTTCCTCGTGCCGCTCCCACACAAGCCCGTACTTTTTCGCTGTCAGCTCACGCTCTATCTCGCCTATCGCGATAAGCGAGTTATCGTCGGTGTGCTGTTGCTTCAATTCCTCCAAAAACGCCAACATTCTCTCGCGGCTCTGTTGTGATAAGTTTGCCATATCTTCCTCCGTCAAACGTATTTTCTCTGTTCCGCTTTGCTCAAACACAAATGCCGTGAGCGGCACTTTGAGCATTTTTCGGTACTGCACCGACGCGGTAAGTCGTTGCCCCGTATGTGCGCCGCCGCGTCCTTTATCTCGGCTATTACCTCGTCAGCCGCCGTTGCCGCCAACGCTTCTTTCGCCGCGCCGCCCGTGTCAAGCTGATGTATCTCCACAAAATCGGCTTTTCTGCCCGTCAAGCGTTCATAGCCGAGCGCGTAGATTTTCAACTGTTCGCTGTTCAGCGACTGTATCACCTTTTTATTCGCCGACTTGAAATCCACGATAACCGTCCGCGTTTCGCCGTCCACAACCTCGTCTTTCACCATATCAATGCGCCCGTTTACCGTTATCCCGTCGCCGATGTCAAGTTCGATGTCCTTTTCCGCAAAGCGTATATCGCCGAAATGCTCTCCGTACCGCTCTATGTAGCTTTTTACGCTCCTTTCGGCACTTTTCAGCATACGCTCCCGCTGTGCGGGTATCGCATACGGCAGAAAGAACACCTTGTCGAAAATCTCCTTTACAAGCTGCTCCGTTATCGGTTTGCCCTCTATCGCCGCCCGATTTATGTTGCCGACAATGGCGTGTATCGTGTTGCCGTAGCCCAAAAGCGCCGTAAGCGGCTGTACAAAACCGTAGAACATCGACAACTTAAAGCGGTACGGACACTCGAAATAATCCTCAAGCAAGGAGAAATTCAAGGTAAGCGGCATTGTGTCCGCTTTCATTTCGGGCAGATGTTCCGCGTTGTAGACCACCTTATCGTCATAGGGGAGCAGATAAGCGGACGATTTCGCTTCCGCAAGGAACGTCGAAACGTTCTTGTCGTGTCCGTCCTTTGCCCGTGACAGAAAGAGAAATTTTTTCGCCCTCGTGACCGCCACATAGAACAGCTTGCGCTCGTCCTCAATGTCACCGTCAAAGCGGCTCGAACCCGTTATGTAGGAGCGTTCTATGACGTGCCATACACTCTTGCCGCCGACACGCTGTGCGGGGAAAAAGTTTTTATTCAGACCTGGAATGAAAACGGCGGCAAATTCAAGCCCTTTGGACTGGTGAACGGTCATTATGGAAACCGCGTCGGGCTTGGTGAAACTGTTCGTCAAGTAGCCTTCGGGATAGTAATCCTCCGCCGTGTATTTTAAGAACGAACAGAAACCGCTCAGCTTCGACCTCGGCTTTCGCGTAAAGTTTATGACCTCGTAATCGCCGATCACTTGACTGAATTTGCCGAGATTATACAGTATAATCTCCGCTTGCGGGTTTTCGTTCTCGTTTATCGAAAGTCCTTTCAGAAAGTCTTGGTACACCTGTTGGAGATTGAGGTCGGCAAAATTCTTCATTTTGGTGACATCAAGCGTCATAACGCTTTGCAAGCTATCAGATAACTCCTTTTTGTCAAACGGATAATCCACATTCTGCCACAGCTTATATAACGCGGTCGCTTCCAATTCGCCGTTCAGATAGTCAAAAATCCCTTTTGCCGCTCGACATTCCTTTGTCTGCATAAGTTCGTTCACGCCCTCGATTACGAAAGGTATGCCGTTTTCCTCCAAAACCTCCGCAATATCCGCGCCTATCTTGCGCTTACGCAGTAGTATCGCCATTTCCGAGTAGGGAACGCCAACATCGTGCAGCTTGCGCACATTTTCCGCGATAAACTCATACTCATCTTCTTGATGTTCAAATTCCTTGTAGACCACATCGCCCTTGTCGTAGACCGTCGAACAGCCCGACCGCATTTCTTTCGGCAGACGGTTGGAATTTTGCCCGATAATGTTCCTCGCCACGTCCACGATACCGCTCGTGCTTCGGTAGTCGGTATCCAACACGATATATTTCCGAATATCGTACCTTTGCACAAAGGTGATGATATTGTTCGCGTCGCTCCCGCGAAACTGGTAAATCGTTTGGTCATCATCGCCGACCACGCACAGCTTTGCGCCCAATCCACGCAGGAGGGAGATAAGACGCTCCTGTATAGGGTTGGTGTCTTGATACTCGTCAACGGTCAGATATTTTACCCGTTCGGCGATAAGAGCGCGAAAAGCGGAGTTCCTTTCAAACTGTTCCACAGTTTCCCGCAAGATGAGGGAATAGTCGAAATATTTCTCGGCGTAGAGCGTTTCACGGTATTTCTCAAATGCCGTCCGCACGTCCGCGCTCCACTTGTCCGCGTCGCTCCAATTCTCATTCAGCATACTCATCACGCTGATGAAAAGGTTTGTTTCCGTGTATTTCATCAAGCCCAAATCGGTCATACCTATGCTGTCGTAGTATCGCTCCGCAAACAACTTTGTATGTACCTCGTCCAAAACCGTAAACGGTTGAAATTCGGGAAGATACTCCTGCAGCACCTTTATGCAAAAGCCGTGTATCGTACCGATATACATATCGGCAAAGCCTTTTGTATTGCCAAGAACATCCTCGCCGATTTTATAGATACGGCTCTTTAGTTCCTCTGCCGCCTTTTTGGTGAACGTAAAAGCCACGATATTCGACGTTGACACATCGGGCTTGCTCTTGAGAATGTTGATTATCCTCCGCGCGACAACACCCGTCTTGCCCGCTCCCGCACAAGCGATAATCTCAACATCCTCGTCAATCGCGTTTACCGCTTCTATCTGCTTTTCGGACAAATGCGAGGTAAGCATTATATCCCCCCGTTCCCTAATGATAGAAAATATCAATTACATTTTTGATAATCTGTTCTGTAAATCCGCTATTTCGCTTTTCAATGCGGAAATTCTGCTTGCTTGTTCGGTTGCCTTGTTGACTATATCAAGAATATCCTCGCCCTCGTGCTTTAAAAAACCTCCCGAAAAAGCGGTCGGATAAACGAATTTTTTCTGTTGCGTCGAAAAGTCAACAATCAACAGACCGTCCTTGCAAACGGCAACCGTACCCGCTCCAAAAAGCTTGTGTTTGACGGTATCGCCCGTGATGTCGGGCAATTCAATTGCATTTTCCTCCACCACTCGTAATTGTTCCTCTTTTTCGGTTATCCGAGAGGTAAGTTCATCTCGTTCTGCTTGTCGCTGTGCAACTTTAATCCTTTCCTTTGTGGAATACTTACGAACATCAACGTTTCTGTAAAATCCGTAGTGGTAAGCGCAATAAATTATATCGTAAACCAAAATATGCAGCTTATCATCGAAATTTCTTGCTTCTCTTGCAAATCGCTCTCCGTGCAGACGCATTAGTTCATCATACTTTGGCAACTCTGCCAACAGTTCGTCACACATTCTGTAATATACTGCTAACGAGAACGTCTGCCCGCTCCCGAAATCATCACCAAACTCAATACAATTTGCCCAATCGACAGCTTCTGTAGACTTAAAGATGTAGTTGCTTTCGGGTTTCCATAAATTTACATAGTATATGACATTGTTGATCGCCTGGGGGTATTTCCACGATGAGGGGGCATACTTGTCTATTCGCTCGTTTATCTTCTCCGCAAACAGTTCAATACGCTCTTGCCGCTTGTTCAAGTCATTGTCATCTTCGGAAAAAAGTTCGCGAAAGCATTCGCGGACAAATTCTATTTCACTCTCTTGCTTCAATAGCATTGAAATTCCGCCAATCGGCTGAACGGTCTTGTTATCAATCAAGTTGCTTGTTTCTTTCATAGCTTCTCTGAACATATCGGGGAAATTTGCCGCGTCTATATCCCAATGCTCTTTAAAGCAGCTTTCAGCGCGCCACTTATAGCCCTCGTCATTTCCTGGCAGAGGGGCGTTCAACTCATCAAACCTTTCAACATATTGATTAAGAATTGCATTTAAATTAGCCTTGTTCATTTACATATCCTCCAACATTCAGCAAAGCACATAAACCCCTATTATATACATTGTACCATATTTTTCGGCGGATTTCAACATTTTTTTGGTTATTCTCCGAAAATTATTGCAAATTGACGGGATAAGTGGTATAATAAAATGGAGTATAAGCCTGTAAGGGAGGGAGCAAGGTTGAAAGAAAGGACGTATATCGCAATTGACCTAAAATCGTTCTATGCAAGCGTAGAGTGCGTGGAGCGGCAGCTTGACCCGCTGAACACCAACCTTGTTGTCGCGGACGAGAGCCGCACCGAGAAAACAATCGTGCTTGCCGTTTCTCCCTCGCTAAAGGCTTTCGGTCTGCCTGGCAGACCCCGCTTGTTCGAGGTTATTCAACAAGTCGAGAAAGTCAACAACAGTCGGCTCTACCAATACCGCAAGGCAAACCGCGATTACAAGCTGAACTTTTCGGGAAAATCACATTTTGGCGATGAACTGAAAAGCACACCGAGCCTTGCCGTTGATTATATCGTTGCGCCGCCGCGAATGAAATATTACATTGAGTATAGCACGAAAATCTATGAAATTTACTTAAAGTATATTTCGGAAGATGATATAGTCGTGTACTCGATTGACGAGGTTTTTATGGACGTGACGGACTACCTCGATATGTACAAGCAGACCGCTCACGAACTTGCTATGACGATTATCCGCGACGTTCTTAAAACAACGGGCATAACCGCGACGGCGGGTATCGGTACAAACCTTTACCTCGCGAAAATCGCAATGGATATAGTGGCAAAGAAAATGCCGCCGGACGCGGACGGCGTTCGCATAGCGGAACTTGACGAGGTTTCCTATCGGCGGCAGCTTTGGGAGCATACTCCACTCACGGATTTTTGGCGGCTCGGCGCGGGTTACGCAAAAAAACTGCAAGAAAACGGTATGTTCACTATGGGCGATGTGGCGGCGCGTTCGGAGTATGACGAGGATATATTCTACAAGCTGTTCGGCGTGAACGCGGAACTTTTGATAGATCACGCCTGGGGCTACGAGCCGTGTACCGTACTCGACATAAAAAGCTACAAGCCGCAGTCGAACAGCATTTCACAAGGGCAAGTGCTTTCCGAGGCGTATGATACAGAAAAGGGCAAGCTTGTTACGCTTGAAATGGCTGATATGCTTGCGCTTGACCTTGTTTTCAAGAACTTAGTGACAGACCAAATTGTACTCACAATAGGCTATGACCACGAGTGCGGCAATTACGCGGGCAATTTTACTGTTGATCGCTACGGTCGTAAAATCCCCAAACACGCGCACGGAACGGAACATCTTCCGCGTCAGACATCATCGGCGAAACTCATACACAATGCGACGTCGGATTTGTTTGACCGAATTGTAAATCCAACGCTGAAAGTGCGCCGCATAAACATAGTCGCTTGCAACGTCATTCCCGAAAATCAAGCGCGCAGCGGCGGGGAGCAGCTCGACCTGTTTACCGACGCGGCAGAGTTGGAACGTCTTGACCGTGAGTTGGAGCGTGAGAAGAATATGCAGAAAGCCGTTATCGCACTCAAGGAGAAATTCGGGAAGAACGCCGTTCTGAAAGGAATAAACTTGGAGGACGGAGCGACCGCCCGTGACAGGAACAGGCAGATAGGAGGGCATAAGGCGTGAAATTCGAGATTGAGATAATAGAGGGTCACGATTATTCCTCGTACTTTTGGTTCAGACCCGTGACGGTAAAACTCGGTGAGAAAATCCGAGATGAGGACGTGACCGAACTTGATGAGGAATTTTCGATTGAGGAAGGCGATGTAGAATGCTTTTTAGCGCACTTTTTCTACAAGCACTTTGACAACGAGTTGGTTTACAACAAGAGAAGATACGAGGACGGGCTTGGGTTTATCAACGGTTTTGAGTGGTATCTCACCTATAATTTCTTTACCTACGAGAGTGTAAGGGCTTTAGTCGAGGATATAAATAACGCGGCGGAGCTTTTAAGGACGGATTTTGATAATCCCGCACTTGCGGATGTAAAAAAATCCTTTTCGATTTTCTATATGTGTCCGCGCGATGATAAGGACTACATAGAGGGAAACACGGCGAACATCAGGAACCATATCGACGTGGTGATAGATTTCTACAATCGCTTTACAAAGCGGATTTTGCAAATGCTGAAAAACAATCCCAACACCGATATGATTTCAATAATGGGTCCGTAACGACAAGTGCGTGAGATAGGAAAGGTTTATGAATAGGTACGAGAACATAATCGGTCACAACAGACCGAAAAGCAACCGACCTCAAATGTCTATGCACGACCGAGCGGCGCAATTCTCACCGTTCGCCGCGTTGACGGGTCATAGCGACGCGATAAGCGAAACCGCAAGGCGGGTAGACCGAAAAATCGAACTTTCGGAGGAAAAGAAAGAGGAACTCGGCAGAAAGACCGACCTTATCCTTGAAAATCCCGACAGTGAGATAGAACTTGTCTATTTCGTTCCCGATAAAAAAAAGACGGGCGGCTCTTACGTTACCTTTCGGGGAACGGTGAAGAAAATCGACACGATTGAAAGAAAAATTTTGTTGTCAGACGATACAGCCGTTCTGTTTGATGACGTTCTTGAAATCAGCGGAGATTTATTTGACGGCTTTTTTGAATAGAGAGGAAAGATGAACGTACAAACGATAGAAAAGACCGCATACGCGGCATTTGAGCATTTCAACGGCAAGATGAAAACCAACTACACACCCGATAATGTCAAACTCGCGTTCTATGGTAACTCGGACTCGGATTTACAGTATAATAAATTTTGCGCGGAGTATTTTCCCGATAGGCTCACGGATAACAACGATTTAAAGAGCGCACTTGCTTCCGCTTTTACGGGGAAGGACTTTGACGGTATTATGATAAGGAGAGATTTTTCGGGCAGTCAGGGCGAACTCTTTACGGTCGTTCTTCACGAATTAGCGCACATTTGGTGTACCCATAACGAGATACCAACGGGCGATTTTTACGACCGTTACTGTAAGGACAATGCGGAGAACGTTCTGCTTGACGGCGTACTCAATGCGGGATACGCTATTTGGAGAGAATTTGCGGCTATCTACCTTTCAACGCACGTTCAAGGAGTTGAATACTATCCCTCACTCTCCGAAATCGAGCAAGACGTGTTAGAGGTTGCCAAACTCGTTCGCCCCGACAATCCCGCCGCCAAAATTTCAATGACGGATTTTCTCGCTTGCGTTCTGATGAGCAAGGAGGCGAGGAACTCCTGGGAGAGCGTAAACGTGTGGTTAAGTCAAAACGGCTTGACGCATTTTATCTCCATTGCAAACCTCGTCTGCATACACATACGTTCGGAAACGTTTTGGGAAATAGATGAGGATTTCATAGAAACACTCGGCAGCGCGTATTTGTCGTTACTTGCCCAAAATAAAAAATAACCTCTCCAAAGCCGCAGCTTTGGAGAGGTTATTTCGTCATCAAGACTTTTTGAGGGTAGGATTATCAACCGTCCTCGTCTGCTCCTGTTCCTTTTGAGCGCGTATCAGATTGTCAATGTAGTTGCCGTCAACGATTTTCTCATACGCTGTTATCAAATCGGAAACTCGTTTCAGCTTCAGTTGCTCGTCCGCGACCTCGTTCTTTGTTGCCGTGATAATTTCGGGCAAGCCTTTCAGCCGTTCCTCCAATTTCTCAATATCGGCTTCGGTTTTAACGCCGTGCTTCTCAGCGATTTCCCGTGCCGCCGCTAATTTCGTCTGCGTCATAGCGTCGGGCTTTGCGGAATGAGCCGCGAACAAAAAGCGGAGTTGCGCTATGTCCGATTTCAGCGTGGGTATCTCATCGGTCAGGGCGCGTATCTTCTCG
>JAMPFE010000045.1 GCA_023664705.1 Lachnospiraceae bacterium
CTAGCGTTCTCGGAGCGATGTTCCTGTACTTTGCGAGATGCTCTCAATGGGAGAATGTTGTGAGCGATTTCATTGACCTTTCCGTTGATAAGCGAAAAGAGATATTCGCGACGGCTTACAAGCAGTATCTGCTGAACCAAGTGACGGATGCGGTCAAGGCAAGCGCGGAGGCTTACAAGCAAATGAATAAGCCGTGGGAATGATTTGACGCTAAACACAGAACCGACCGCCCCGTATACACGGGGCGGTCAAACTTTTAAAAGTTATAAGCTAAAATGGCATCATAACGACATCCTACATAAGAATGACCGCAAAGAATTTTGCGGTCATTCATTATCGTATCTGGAGACTGATGGGAAAATAAATGAGGTACTGGATACCGTCCATTCATCATTTCTCACGGTCAATATTACTTCAATCGTTTTCCCAGAGATTAACATACAAAACACCTATCAAATCCTGTTGCCGAAGTCTTCTTTTAACTTAGCCGTCGCGTCCTCAAAACCGCCGTTCAAAGTCTTGATCATTTCAAAAAACTGTCGGTTAAAGACAAGCAAAGAACTGAGTGTGTCCGCAAAGTGATCATCTCCCAACACCGCCTGCGACGGGTTTTCGGAGCGCTTGTTGTAATAGGCGAACATCTCTTCCAATCCACGGATATGCTCCTCTGTTTGCTGTCCAATACCCGCGGTAATCTCCGAAAAGGAATTATTGACAATTCCCCCCACAGGCTGCATTTTATCGTGAACGGGCAGCGGTTTAGAGTGCAACCGAGTAATCTCGTCCGCCGAATACACATTCATATACACTAAATCTCCAAGAAAAGATATGTAATCCTCGGAATATGTCGTGAACTTATCGTATCCGCCTTTCCCGTCCGAGACAACATTGCGAACCGATCTTTGCATTGTGGAGAAATCATATTTGGAGTTAAGCATTTCGCGCTGCTCGTCCGTCAAGCTATGGGTCGGCTCGGCGGTTCGCTGTTCAAGCGCTTTCTGTTTTTCTGCCTGCTTAATGGTTTCCAAAAAACTTCCTTTTCTCATGGCTTCAGCCAATGACCAATCAGTTGTTGGCATTGAAATGAAATTCATGCCGCTTATCACAATATCGCCTCCATCAATTAAAGCCAATGTGTCCTTGAACACACAAACTTTGCCGCTGATTGCTTACAGTCAGTGAGTACGTTGTTTGTGTAATTTTCATTGGAACAAGCCAAGTTACACTATAATAGCCGGGTTGCATAAAACGCGACGCCTCATATTCAACATCACCATCGACCATAAGTCTTATTTTGGTAAAATCCACGCCCTCTGTTTGGAATGTCAACGTTATGTATAGATATTCGCATCCTATTTCCTTCATACGCCAATATACATCAGTTGACATTTCGCAATTAAATAGGTCGCCAGACTTTCCACTTTGCGTCCGAGTATACTCATCACTATTCTCCCAATAATCTCCGTCGGCGTAGTAACACGGGGTTACGTCAAGCTGAAGAGCCCAAAGTCTTGGCAGCGGTGTAATCACAGCAGCACTAGGTGCTTCATTTGATGAAATCCTTTCATCAAGGTCAACCTCGACGGCTGAAGCCGTTGTCGCAATCCAACAGAACGAGAAAAGAATTGCCAGTAAAATGGCAACTATTTTCTTATTGATGGTTCTAGTCATAATATCAAATCCTTTTTTAAAAACAAACATGTTAATGGTATTGAACGCAGTATAGTGCCGCGTTATTATTTTTTACACATCCCACCCTTCATTAGCGCCTTAAAGTTTTTGCCTTCTAAAAGCAAAAATTCAAGTGGTTACTTTGCTCTGATAACGGTTTCCGAGAACATCACTAAAAGGGATTGCTGTGAACATTCTGGGTAGAGTGCGGTGAGAACCACAAACGCCTTTCACAAGAGCACGGATTGTCATGCCATAATTCTCCCTGTGCATGTTTTACTGTCGGAGTCGCTATAAACGACAACCTCGTAAGATGTTCCTTTCTGCCTCGGACAGGTCCAGTAAACCGTAACCTTACCCTCACTATTCAACGTTTGGTTTATCACAACAGTACCGTTCACTTTAACCGCATACCGTTGGATGTTAGTGCCTTTTACAGAAAACGTCAGGTAGCAAAGGAATTTGTTATAATTATGGAGTGCCATTCCATCATATAGTGCAGCAGGAATACGACAGTATAAGTAACTAGCAGGACCTTTAGAGTATCCATACACGTTTCCTACTGTGACCTTGATAGGTGTACCATCATCGTTTATGCCGCCATAGGCATACACTCTTATTTCATCAATTAAACAGCTGTCTACTGATCGACTTTGCATTTCATCAATATTTTCAATGCAAATGACACCCGCTCCATCGGTACAATAATTCTCACAATTATTTATTTCCGCCGCAGAAACAGGAACCACAAGCCAGCAAAACGATAAAACAAGCGTAAATAAAACCAGAAATGCCCTTTTGCTAATAACCTTGGTCATAACAACAAGCCCTTTCTTTAAACAATGTGGTAATGGGATAAATTTGCGAATGATCTTCGCTTTAGTGGTTGTTTAGACATTCCCCCTTTATTTCAGCAAGAACAGCATATCATTGCCTTTACTATACTAATTGTTCATTGCTGTAAATAGAGATAGTTTCGCTCTTGCCGTTTGCGTCCGTCAACACAAACGTGGACTTCACACGATACTTTCCGCTTTTGAGTCCCGACTTGGTATTGTACAGACAAATAGATCCGATGTTAGCGGTCCCAGTCCATGTTGCGCCGTCAACATCTTCCCATATCCACAATCCCCAATGCTTTTGCAGGGTCTGTGTTACGGTAATGCTTACGGCATCGGTACCTTCTGCTATGCTTGTACAATGCGCCACTCGGTTTACAATTTCCAGATAGGCTGTACAGTTGTCTGCAATCTCGTATGCCAACGAAATACCGTCATTTTCAAACGGGACCACTGTATCGGCATAGGAAACAACGCTAAAATTCAAGCACAAAAGAAGTGCCGCTCCCAGCGAGGCTATCATTTTTTAAGGTGCATTGGTAACGCCTCCTCTCTTTGCAAGATTTGAGGTTTTTCTCCCTCTACTTTATACATCTTTTGAGGGACGTGTTTTGGTAGGTCTAATCAAAAAATTTTTTAAATTTTGGCAATATTCAACAAAGATAGCGTGCTGTTTTTGTCTAAAACTGCCGATATTTCGATTATGTAATCCTCGTTGTCCCAAATCAAAACCGAATGTTTTCTGTTGTCACTACTAAAATCGATAAACAATCCCGTGGTGTCGTTTATCATAATTTCCTCAAATTTGCTTTTTTCGGTGTTGTAATGCGGAGAGAAGCGTGTCTTAACTGTTTGATTAAGAGTTATATACTGTCCTGTGGAACTGTTTAAATAAAGTGTATAAACACTAATTGGCGATGAAATAGTTTTAATCAACTCAAATCCTTCGGGTACATTAGATAAAACATATTGGTACTCTATCATCTGAGGGCAATTTTCCAAGTTGACTGCAAACAATTGAGTATTGTCCTCATAGACCGTTCCGTTAAAACGCTCCGAAATGAACTTAACAACCGCGCTTATACATCCCGCAAGGAACGTCATAAGGATAATGATAAGCATAGCTATGAGTATGCGTTGTTTGATACTGTATATTCGTGTCCTGCGTTCGATTATCGGTGTTTCCGCAATGCTCGTTGTGTTTCTTAATTTACGCATATTCTTATCAAATCGCGCAAATATCCTTTTCATAGCTATGCGATGTCGGAGAGAGGGCTTAAAGTCGGGTATCTCGTCACTTATCCCGCATTCGATCTCGTGTACCTCCAACAAAATATCTTTAAGAATAAATTCACTCATTGCCGTTTATCCCTTTCTCCATTTTTCAATAAAATTTCCGATGTTTTTCCTTGCCATTTTCAAATGCCAGTTTACCGTATCGCATATTATTCCCAATTGTTCGGCAATATCGCGGATCGGCAGACCCGTTATAACACGCAGCTTGAAAACAGTCCGCTGCTGTTCGGGTAAAGTGAGTATGTATTTTACAAGTTCCTCGCGGATGACTTTTGTCAATACATCATCTTCTATTCGTATACTCTCGTCAACCGTTTCCTCGTCTAACTCTTCACGTGCCATCGCTCGCTTATGCTCCTTTTTAAACGTGCTTATAGCGGTATTGCGGACAAGTATGTCGACAAACGTGACCCTTTCCGTCCTTGGAATATTGAAGAATATCTCGGGCTTGTCCGCAATGTCGGAAAAGACCTCTTGGATCACATCCTCGGCATCATCCTTGTTTCCGACCTTTTGCATAGCTATATATACAAAACGTTTGTAATTTTCTGTGTAGAAAATTTGCAGTTCATTGCGTTGTTCTTCGTTCTCAATAGTTGAAAATGTAGCGCCAAACATATAAATATCACACCCCTTTATATTAAGTATAGCACAGTTAAACAGAAATATCAAGTGAAACGGCGAATTTGCATTTTATGTGGCAAATGTGAATTTTGCATTAAACCCTATGACTTTTTGTTGTATATAGCTTTTTAGGTATAATATTTCGATAAATGTCAACAAGTTATGTGGATAGACAAACAGGTATGTGTTTGTCGAGTGGTGGCAGGCGGTTTCGGCTATTGAAATAGTTCTACAGGCAATTAACAGCATAAAGCAAACGCCCTCCGCGCAATGCGAAGGGCGTTTTCGCGTCGAATAATCGGTTGCCACTATCATCATTTTCAAACATCGCATAAAATTCGTTCATCAGGTGTGGAATTACGCAAAGCGCAAATGGTTTTCCTTTCAACGAAGAAAGCGACGGACATCGGCGAGTATTGCGGTTTTAAAATGTCGCTGAATTGGGGGCTTGTGAGTATGGAGCAGCACGCCGTTTCGGTGTCGCTCACCCAAAAGGACGGCAAGGGGCTTATCTATTCGACCGAACTGGAACTTCTGAACGATTTGGGCAACGTTACACGACTTGAAAACGTTTTGAAGCTCGGCATAGACAAACGTATTTCGAGCTTGGAATATGATATAGCCCGAAACGAAAAAGACCTCGCGGAGGCAATGCGCACAAAAGACGCGCCGTTCGAGTACGCCGCGGAGCTTGCGGAAAAATCCAAACGCCTCGCGCAGCTCGACGCGGCGTTGGGAGTCGGGAAAACCGACGAGGTAATTATGGACGACGGCGAGAACCGAGACGAAGATCGCGGCGGCAAAAACAACGAGCCGCCCGAAAAAAATCACAAGCCCAAGCGTCCGAAGCGTTAAACATTTTTATCCCCGCCACATCGGCGGGGATAATTTTTTAAAATATTTTTGGAGGTATCTTTATGACTTGGAATGAACAGGTAGAAGCGGCGCGTTCGGCGAACCTCGCAGAATATTTTCGCAACAGCGGCTACGAGTGCGAGCTGCGCAGAGACGAGCTGCACGTCAAGGGTTTTGGCGGATTGTTTGTGAACGTGAACACTAACGGCTGGTACTGTTTTTCGGAAAACAAGGGCGGCTCAAACGCCGTGAATTGTCTGACGGAAATGCTGGGAAAGGATTTCAAAACCGCCGTGACGGAATTGTCCGGAAGCTCTTATACGCCGCGCGAAAATATTTCTTTTTCGGAGAAGAAAAAAGATTTGCAGCTCCCGGAAAAAGCGGATAATATGAGAAAAGTTTTCGCATATCTATGCAAGACGCGCGGGATCTCCCCGGACATGGTGTCGCAGCTTGCTCACGAAAAATTATTGTATCAAGACGTTCGGGGGAACGCGGTTTTCGTTCACAAAAACGAGAGCGGAGAAACGGTCGGCGCGGAAATTCAAGGCACAAATTCCGAAAAGCGTTTCAAAGGAGTTGCAACGGGAACGAGCGACAGCGTGTTCGCATTTAAAATAGGCGAACCGAAAAAATGCTACGTTTTTGAAAGCGCGATAGATTTGATGAGCTTCAAACAGCTCGCAAATCAAGAGAAAATTCAAAATTCGCTGCTCGTTTCTATGGCAGGATTAAAACCGAACTCGCTGAAAAGCATCGCCGAAAAAGGAATAAAAATTTATTCCTGCGTCGACAACGATGAAGCGGGTAGGGAATTTGAAATCGCCAACGGTCTGCCGAGCTGCCGAAAGGTTTTAGTCGACAACGGCGTAAAGGACTACAACGAGCTGCTGAAAAAAGCGATTTGTCCGCAGGAAATTCAAAAAGCGCCCGTTCAAAAAAACGTCGCCGAAAAATCGGAAAACGAAAAATCCTCGCAGAAAAAAATATCCCATTCTCGGCGATGAGATAAATTTTGCGAATAAAAAATTTTAAGCCTATCATTTTGATAGGCTTAAAAATCCGTATGAAAATATTTTAGAAGAATTCATACGGGAGCAAAAAAAGCATTTAGGGATTTTCCCTAAGCGCTGAAAATCGCGCGGCGGGGTTTGGGGCGGCAGCACCAACACAATGCACTTTTGGAAAGCGTAGCTTGCCAAAAGTGCTATTGTGTTTAGTACTTTACAGAAACAGGACATTTTTATTGAATGTTTTTAGGAGGAATTCTTTATGGGTTTGAAAAAATACTCGATATCTTTTCAGATGGCAAACAAGAGCGAGACGCGAAATGTCGGTGTGATTTCTCACAACAATCGTAAATTTTTCGCTAAAAATGTTGACCAAAATCGGAGCGCGGATAACGTGACCTACATCGAAAAAGATTTGCGGGAATTTTATCACGAGTTATTTGACGACGCGTTGAGAAGTTATAATGAGAAGATGCGGTCGAACCGAAAAATTACCGATTATTACGAGCATATAAAAAACTCGAAACAGGAGAGACTGTTTCAAGAAATAATCATCGGTTTCGGAAACGCTAAAGAGGTTGGTGTCGGCACGGACGATTGGGAGGTCGCGAAAAAACTTTGCGACGAATATATGCTCACGTTTGAAAAAAGAAATCCGAATTTAAAAGTGTTCAACGCCGTGATGCACCTCGATGAGGCAAACCCGCATTTGCATATCGATTTTGTTCCGATAGCGACAAATCAGACGCGTGGATTGTCTACCAGAGTTTCAATGAAACGCGCACTTACGGAACAAGGATTTACCGCCGCGCACAAAAAAGATAATGAGCTGATCGCTTGGGAAGAAAGCGAGCGCAGCTTTATGACGGAAATTTTACACCGTCATAATCTGGAACGCGACAATAAAAATAATCATCGAGGACATTTGTCTATTGCGGAATACAAAGCGCAGCAAGCCGAGTTGGAAAAAATGAAAGCGCAAACCGAACAGATAAAAGCGAACGTCGCCGCCGCTGCGCAAAAAAATCCGTCTGAGATAACCGCCGAAGAGGCGGCGATGATACAAAATGAAAACGCGCTTATGCAAAAGCAAATAGACCGTCAACGCGAACAGATTTCAATACTCTCGCGGAAATTGGGCGCGGCGTTTATTCCATTCGAGTTTTTTTCGGAGGAAAAACTGCAATTTGTTGCCGTAGAACTTTCAAAGCTCAACATTCCGTTCATCGAAGAAAATAACGCTCTGCACATTCCCGACTACGCGCAGAAAACCGCCGCCGCAATCGCCGCGACATTTCGCCCGACCAAAAGCGAGGGCGTAAGAGAGAAAATAAAATCGGAGATAGACAGGCTTGTTTATTGCTCGACCGACCTAGAAAATCTGTTAAGCAATTTGCGGGAACGCGGGTATGAGATCAAGCGCGGAAAATATCTTGCGGTCAAACCGACGTTCGCGGAACGTTTTGTGAGATTGAAGTCCTTGGGCGAGGCATATCTCCCTAAAAATCTTGAAAAACGCATAAGCGACCGCGATAATTTCCCGAACGCCGTGCGCGAGAAATTTAAAACGGCTAATGCGGTCGAGAAAAAAATTCACGTTACGATTATGGATACGGTGGTCGAGGTCAAAAAATTCACGCTCACTCCACGCAAGCTAGACCCGAAAAAAATTTACACGTTCCAGAACGACGCGGAGATAGATCGATTGTCGCAGCAGCTTGTAACTATACGCGATTTTAATTTGTCGTCAAAGGAGCAGATTTACTCCAAAGCCGAAGAATTGAAACGAGGAGTCGAAGAAAAAAGCGTCAAACTCAGAGAGCTGTCCGCCGAGCTGCCCGTCCTTAAATCCGACGTGGCACAACTGAAATATTATTTTTCGGTTATTGATGAGCAGCAGCTTGACGCAGCGGAACAAGAAAAGCTGTCGGCGGCGCGTAAGGTCGCCGAAAAGTACGGCGTGAAATCCGAAACGGACATCTCCGATTTGGAGAGACGTTTGAAACTGCTGCCGGATTACGTTTCATCGCTCAAGAACGATATCTTTAACGAGCAGTTGAAATTAAAACGCGTGTCGGATCTGATAACGGTTTATGAAAATATCGTCGAGGGCAACTATATCGACAATCTCATTCGGGCTCAAAGAGAGCAGCAGGAACAGACAAAAAATTCTCCCGCTTTGCAAAATCCCGACGCGCCTAAAAAATCTTGACATAGAAAATCCCGTTCCGAGGCGAGCCTCGGAACGGGATTATTTTCTGAAAGGCTTGACAAATGCCCGAAAATGTCGTATAATAAAATAAATCATAATCTTGAAGTTCTGGGGGCGGTTTTATGGTAGTTTACAAGGAAAAAAAGTTGGAGCAGTATGTAAACGGGATATGCAAGGATTACAAAGAAAGATATCTACTTGAAGATCTGCACAAATATATGACCTCGGAGAAAAGCACCAAAGTATGCTGCCTGTACGGATTGAGACGAACCGGTAAAAGCGTAATGATGGCGCAGGAGATAAAACGCCTTAACGACTATTCCGGCTGCGTCTACGTTTTATGCGAGGACGGAGACCGTATGTGGGACGTGCGAGCCGAGATAGACCGCGTACTCGAAAAAAATCCGAAGTGCAAAAACGTGTTCATTGATGAAGCTACCAAAGCGGAAAGATTTATCGACACCTGCAGTTATTTCGCCGACGGTTACGCGGCAAGAGGAATAAAGGTGGTTTTATCCGGCACGGACTCGCTGGGCTTTTTCATCGCAAGCGGCAAGGAGCTTTTCGATCGGGTGACTTTTCTGCACACGACGTTTATACCTTTCAAGGAGTATAATCACGTTCTCGGAAAGGGAATAAACGACTATATAGAGTACGGCGGCACTTTGACCGACGGCGAGGAAAACGTCTTTTACAACAGCGACAGGGCTAATTTTTACACCAACGCCGCTATCGTTGAGAATATCGTCCACACGCTCGAAAGATGGGATCACGGAAGAAATTACGCCTACGATGTGCTGCGGGATATAGTCGAGCATCACGATCTGCCGTCCTTTATAAATAAGGTAATAGAATACCACAACCGCAGATTTTTAAGCGAAATAATCAACAAAGATTTTATTTCGCACGATCTGCACTCTCTTATCGATCTGATGTACAAGCATCAAGACCGTTTCAGCGATCCCAAACCGCTTGAAACCGAGGAGATGAACGACCGCGTAAGGATCGCACTCGGAATAAAAGAAAATCATTTCAGCAAGGCGGATGAAAGCTCGGTCGGAGCTATCGTCGATTATCTGAAAAGAATGGACGTTCTGTATCAAATTCCAAAGGTCAAAAGTCTGGATATGACCAAAGAGGACGAGTATATTTTCACTCAGGTGGGAATGAGATATTGTCAGGCGACCGCTTTGTCCGAGGCGTTGGTAGACTCCGGTGTTTTCGGTGAGTTTAACGAGGCGGAGCAGCGGGAGATATTGCGAACGCTGAAAAGCGACATTAAAGGCGGAATATTGGAGGATATAGTTTTTTACCAGCTTTCCAAAGACCTGCTGCTACCCGGAGAACGGAACGACTACGCCGTTACAAAATACCGCGATACGCAGAACCGTGAAATAGACGTTCTGGTTCTGGATCACGAGCAAAAGACCGTGTTGGCGCTCGAGGTAAAGCTGTCCGAGGTGAAGGACGAGGGACAGAGAAAACACCTCTTGAACGATGAAGTCTGCGGCGAGATCGAGGCAAAAACAGGAATGAAAATAGCCAACAAAGCCGTTGTGTACTTGGGCAAATGCGGCGAGTCGGACGACGGGGTCTTGTATATCAACGCCGAGCATCTGCTGAGAAATTCGAGAGAGATGATACAAGCGCTTCTCCGAAACGCTAATTTATCGAAATTTTCTCAATTAAACCTTGAATAAACATTGAAATATCGTGTCACCTGTGTCACCAAAACCGTGTCACCGGTGACACTTTTTCTTTTTCTGCCTTGAAAAAATTTTGTGTCACCAAGAGCGTATCACAGATGAAGCTTGCTTCTTCGGTGACACAATATCCGCGATGTACTATTTCCACAAAATCCCGCCAAAAAACCTCAGCGTATTTGTGCATGTCTCCAAAAGCCGAAAAAACGTGTTTTTTCTATTGACATCAGCGCTTTAAAGTGATACAATTGATTTGTAAAACACGATTTTACGAACAACAGGAAAAGAGGAATATTATGAAAAGAAAACTTATTTCGGGGGTGCTTTCGGCGCTGCTCTTAGCGTGTGTATGCGCTCTCGGCGGCTGTTCCGGAAGGACGGTCATAGACCTTGCGGATTACGTGAGCGTGGAGTTCTCCGGATACGACGGCGACGGCACGGCGCACGTAAGCGTCGACTCGGCGGCAATACTTCCCCTAGTCGAGGAGCAAAATTCTCCGATAGCCATAGCGGGCAGCTTTACCGCCGCGGCTGTCGAAAATAACGGCAAGCTCTCCAACGGAGATACGATAAGCGTTAGCGTGAATTTCAGCGAGAAAATGATGGAGAACGCCAAAATCGACGTGCGGAATTCATCGCTTTCCTTTACCGTCTCGGGGCTGAAGGAAAAAGATAAGCTTGACGTTTTCGCTAACGTTGAATTCATATCCGAGGGCACGTCCCCGGAATGTACGGTGAGCTTAAAATACAGCGGCGGCTATCCTTATGAAACTTTTGAACTGATAACGGAAAGCGGCGAGATAATTACGGGTAATTTTGAAAGCCGCAAATTCGCAAACGGTGAAAAGGTTACGGTAAGGCTCACCGAGAGTGCGCTCGAGGAGCTCGTCGCTCAATATCTGATCGAGGAGACCTCCCGCGGTTATACCGTAACGTCTGACAGCAGCTACATTCTTTCTCCGACCGATCTGAGCGGCGGGGACAGGGAAACTCTTGATAAAATCGCCGAGGATTTTTTGAACGAAAAAATTGCCGATTTGTTGAGCGACAAAGACCGCGCCGCCAGAGTGACCCTGCTTTCGCAGGCGTCGGGAATGAACGCGGGCTCGATTTATGCGGGAGTTACTTGGCGAATTGAAGATTTAAACGTCAAGGGTCTGAATTCCGCTTATGTCGGAACGGGAGACGTTGTCGGGAATTGGGGCGTTGAAATTCACGATAAAAAGTCGATATATTATCTGTACGATGCCGAATTCAACTACTACATAAAACAATTTTTCGACGTATACGAGGACAGCACGGAATGTACGTTCATAGTGCGTGTCGACGAGCCGAAAACGACCCCGGAGGGCGTGATGTATTCCGGCATCGTGTTCGGTTCGGCTAAGGACTTTAATACCGCGTATAATTCCTATATCACCTCGAAATTTGAAAAGCTGCCTTAACTTTTCTTTTTCGGATTTGAAATAATTTTGTCACCGATGACGCGCGTGTCATCGGTGACACTTTTTTGAAAATATTTTTGCAAAAAAACGCCGAATTTTGCAAAAAACTATTGACAAACTCCGAAAAATAAATTATAATAAAAGTGGTTTTAGCAAATCGCCGAAAGCGATTGCGACCGTTTTTCAGTTCATTGAAAATTGAATACCGGACAAGCACATAAATCGTAAGCTGCGGCAGTCGCGAGGACTTCCTGCCGTCCGATTTTAAAATAAATTTTATCCGTGGTCACATTGAGTATGAATTCGCGCGGGAATAAAATTGATGAGATCGCGAACGGTAAGCCGAAAACCGATAATGCAGTCGGTTGGTAGTAAAGGAACGAGCGCAAACAATTGAACAGCAAGCGATATAATGATACTTACCGTGAGGTCCGATCCATAGGAATGGACGGAGGTGAAAGTCCTATGCGCGGGGTGCGTAACTACCCGCGGCTTGTCTGTGAAAGCAACGAAATTACAAGGACGAAAGTCCTTTTTAGGCGCGTGAGAGATCACGCGCCATACACGCGAAAATCGGGAGTGTTATCCCGAAAATCGCTCCGAGGTTTTTGGCGTTTTTTGAAAAAAGTGCTGACAAACATCGAAAAATGTGGTATAATGTATTTGTGCAAAGCCATATTGTTTGTCACACGAAAGGAGTAGAAAAATGCCACAGACAAACAAAAAGATAACTGCTCTTTACTGCCGCTTGTCAAAGGAAGATTTGCGGCTGGGAGAAAGCGAGAGCATCCAGAACCAGAAGCTGATTTTGGAACGTTTCGCAAAAGAAAATCATCTTCCGAATATTCGCTTTTTCGTTGACGATGGAATATCCGGCGTGAAATTCAAACAGCGGGACGGATTACAGGAAATGCTCGACGAGGTAGAGGCGGGAAACGTTGCGACGGTCATAACGAAAGACCTCTCGCGATTGGGCAGAAATTATTTGAAAACGGGCGAGCTTGTCGAAATAACCTTTCCCGAAAACGGAGTGCGTTACATCGCGATAGCCGACGGGGTCGACACTGCGCGCGAGGATAACGAGTTTATGCCGCTGCGCAATTGGTTTAACGAGTTTTACGCCCGCGACACGTCCAAGAAGATACGAGCCGTGAAATTTGAAAAGGCTCGCCGCGGGGAGCGTTCGAACGGCGAAAGACCTTACGGGTATCTGATAGACCCCGAAAATCATAATCACTTAATCGTTGATAAGGACGCAGCGCCGATTGTCAAGAAAATATTCGAGATGTACGTTGGCGGTGCGAGAATGCGCGATATTCAAGATTGGCTGAGGGAAAACAAAGTCCCCACGCCAACCGAGCACCGCTACCGCGATCTCGGCAAGGGATATCATCCGCGCCCGTGTCCGGAAAGCTCGTGCAATTGGTCTACAAAAGCGCTGGCGTGTATTCTGACGCGGCGGGAATATATCGGGACGACCGTAACGAACAAGAGCACAAAGCTTTCGTACAAGTCCGACCGCGTTAAAATGAATGACGACAGCGAACGCTTTTTCTTCCCGAATACGCACGAGCCGATAGTCGACGAGGAAACGTTCGAGTTAGCTCAAAAACGGTACGCGACACGCACAAGACCGAAAAAGAACAACGAAATTGACCTTTTCGCGGGATTGGTTTACTGCGCGGACTGCGGCAAGAAAATGTACGTTTTGCACGGTTCGCAAAAGAAACGTGTAACGTCGTATTCCTGCGGGAATTATCGAGACCGAAACCGCGTGGCGCAGCGTGTGATATGCACGATGCACTACGTTCGCCAAGAGGTTCTGATAGAGCTTGTCCTCAAAGACATACGCCGTGTTTTGCGATTTGTGAACGACCGCGAGCGGGCGTTTATTGCAGCTGTAAATCAGAGCGACAAAAAGCAGGCAAAAGCCGAATTGGCTGCCGAAAAACGGGAGTTAAAAGCAGCTGAAACACGCCTTGATGAATTGAATACTCTGTTCCGCAAATCCTACGAGGATAACGCTTTAGGTAAAATTTCCGACGAGCAATTTTCTTTTCTGACCTGCGGTTTTGACGAGGAAAAGGCTGAGTTGGAAAAGCGAAGCGACGAATTGAGAAAGTCTTTCAAGCAATCAGCGGAACGAAAATCCGACGTGAAGAAATTTGTTTTGCTCGCAAAGAAATACGTCGATTTAAGCGAGTTGAATTACGAAAACGTGCACGCGCTTATCGACAAAATTCTGGTTCACGAGCTTGATGAAAGCAAGGGAACGCGTGAAATTGAAATACTTTACAGCGGTGTTGGTAAGATATACAGCGGTGAGCCGCCTGTTGAGGTCTCGTTTTTCGTTAAACGCAGAAATGGATATTTACGGCTCATTGTGGGCTGATGGTATCGTTACGCGATGTCACCACTTTTTCCTGCATCAAAATCATACCCCCGCATCGCTCCCGAACCGCTCGCAGAGCAGTTTCGCGAACTCCGCGAAAACCGCCCCAAATCCGCCCGAGAACGGTGCGGAGGTAAACGTACCCGACCTTTGCGAGAAAATCTCACAAATCGCGCGACATCTGCCCCAAAATCGATCACGGCTGCTCGGTCGGCTTGGCGCGAATGGATTTCGGCTTTTCCGCACTCTGCTGCTTTGCCGTCATGTCGATAAAATCGCGCACGTTCTGCGGCACGATCTTCCCGTAAAGCTGCTCGGCGTACTTTGTTATTTCCTCGTCGAGCGAGGTTTGTTTCATATCCAGATACATCTTCAGCGCCGAGATTTTCGTATCGTCAAGCGCGATTGTTACCGTGTTTTTCATAGCAAACTCCTTTCAAAGCCCGAAGATAATTATCTTCATATCCCGCTCCACCTCGTCCTGCGAGATTGTGTGCGGCTGCGAAAATAATTCCGCATATTTCTCACACAACTCGTCCGAGAGGGAGCAGAAATCTTCGCCGTCATCGCCGCAAATGAAGAACGGACCCGCGACAATGCCCTCGGGGAAACGCCTGTTTCCCTCCATACCGATGAGCTTCGCTTCCTCGTTCCCGACCATAATCGCATTGGGATCATGGAGGAAACCTATCGGCTCAATCAGACCGCCGACCGCCTTGCGGAGCGATTGATAATCGCTCCCGATCTCGGTCACATAAGCCGGTTTGTTCGGCTTGACCATTACAACTTTCATCATACTTTGCGGCATAAATTTCACCCTTTCCTTGTCGTAAACAAAACAGTATTTCACATCAAAACCGCAACGGAATGCGAACAAATTATCCTTGCTTTCGAGGACGAAGCGACCGCCGTCGGCGTATTCTTTTTCGGCTTCCGCGGCGGTCTGCATAAGTTTTTCGCGCTCCGCAATCTCCATTGCCTCGGCGAGCGCGGAGCGGAATTTCTCGTTTTCGAGATGCGGCATCCGCGAGTGCCACTTTCGGTTCTCGCCCGCGATCCGCAGATAGCCGACCCGCGCAGTCTTGTATTGCGGATCATCGTTGTCGTAGAACATCGACCTATCCGCGGCTTGAATTGCTAATTTCCGCATTGAATTCCCTCTCAGAAAAGTGTTAGTTGAACACCCTCATCCTGCTCGATTTCCTCGTCATCGCTCTGTTCGGGTCCGGTAATATCAGCGTCCTCGCCCTGCTCCGTTTCGGAATTTTCTTCTTCAAATTCCTCATCGGTTTCGGGATCGCAGACGGTCAAATTATCGTTGATCCGCCTTGTACATTCGGGGTCGCGTATCCTCGCCGCCGCGCTCTCGAAGCTCTCCAGATACCGTTCGGGATTTTCGTACCGACGCATAATTATGAGGTCATCTTCGGCGATAGCACGCCGCAAATTTTCCGCGTAATTGGTGATTGCGGCGATACAAAACTGCTTATATTGCGCCTCCGAAAGGCTCGACGCTTGCTCCCGAACGAATTTCAAATTCTCGTCCGCGTCGATGATTTCCATTGCTTTCCGAGCGTTCTCGCGAATCTCATCGGGGCGTGCCATGTAATTAGGGTCGACATCGGGCGGCAGTTCTCGGTAATAAATATCGGGCAGTCCGAACAGCGAGTTCTCCTGTTTTTCGAGCTGCCCCTTGTAATAGAGAATGTGGTTCTTCACCAATTTCAAGCCCACGCCGTCCGTCCAGAACGGATCGGAGCCGCCGTTTGTAAACAGTTCGTTCCAACGAGCATACTCCTTTTCGAGTTCTGCGGCGTAATCAATTTGCTGATTTCGCTTGCTCATAGCGACATCTCCGGCGATTGGGCTTCGTTCGGTTCCTGCGACTGCGCGAGCGCCAGTTCTTGCTTATCGTAGCAGTACATATAGCGGTCGTAATTGCCGCGTTCGGGGCGACATCGAAGCAGAAAAAGGTGGTCGTCGGTTTCCACAGAAAAGCCGTAGCTGCCGTCCAGCGGAAGGCTTTTATTTTCACAACAGATACGTTGCATTTCTCTCCTGTTTTTTAAGATACCGCTCCGCAAATCGTTCACGACAAAATTCAAATCGTTCATAAACGATTCAATATTCAAGTCCGAGCGATGCCCCCACCACGTTGACCAGAACTCGTTTCCGCTGCCGAAATCCATTCGCACGTGACCCACGCAAGCGTTACGCAGAGCGGGTTCGCAGTCCGAATAGAACATTGATTTCTGTTCCGGTTCGGCGCATTTAATTTGGTATTTCATGTAATTCCCCCATTTCAAAATCCGAAATTTGCTCCTGTTCGGGAGTTTCTATCATCGAATACAAGTGACCGCCGCTGCTCGAAAGCGCACCGTAATCGGTCAATGCACCGCCTGTTTTATCGAGGATTTTCTTCGCCATGTCGGTCGCGTGGACGCTCTGCAACAGCGTTCTATCAAAGTCGGGAGGCAGCATTTTCGATAAATATTTTTCTCCAAAATCGGAGTAGGAATGAACGGAATTATCGAACTCAAAGCTGTCAAGCAAATTCAAAACACGCCACGCTTTTTCAAGCTTGAACTGTTTCTCATTTTCCAATACCGCCTTGAATTTCGCGGCATTCTCGCGGGATAATTCAGCGTATTTATTCGCAATATCGTTTAATATGCCGACGCGTTCCATATTGCACAGATGCTCGGCGGTTATCTGCGGAATTGCCGATTCAAATTTAAAATAAACGCAGTCCTCGATGCGCTTTTCGCCGACCGCCTCGGCAATATCCTGCAAGAATTCCTCGTCGGCGGGGAGCGTCAATGTTTCCGTTTTCATCTTGTAAACGTCCTCGTCCTTTTCGGGAATACCCGCGATTTCCAGCCTGAAAAGCCAGTCCTCGGGCGGCTCGGGAAGTTCCTCGTTGTACACGAGAGCGGGTTCGTAGGAATCCGCGACCGCGTAATAACCGTCGATAAAAACGCCGCCCTCGCGCTTTGCCATAGCGCATCCGACCTTTGCCGCGTCGAGAAAAGCGAACACCTCGTCGGGAACATCTTCCAATCCCTCGAGCATTTCATTTTCCAGAACGATCTCGCCGTATTCGGCATAGCCCGTACACGGATAAACGGGTATCGTTTGCAGATTATATGTGCGATTTATCGCCTCATTAATGGTTTCCATCGGCTTTTTCAAAAGCGCACGGTAAGCGTATTTCTCGGAGGTGTCCGCGCTTATTTCCTCGAGCCTTTTGGCGAGAAAATTCAGCTCGTCGAGCGTAGGCGGCTCATCAAATTCCACGTCTGCCAGTTCGGGAAAATCCTTGCACTCCGTGATGTGTATGGACGTTCTGCCGAAAATGCGCTCCCTGTCCATCGCGTCGACTATCATGTTTTT
>JAMPFE010000046.1 GCA_023664705.1 Lachnospiraceae bacterium
CATCGCGGCGGCAACGCGCCGTCACGCGGGCATAAGGCTCGGGCTCTCAACGCGCGGCGCGGCGGCTCTCAAGCGCATGAGCTGCGCGCTGGCAATGATCGACGGGCGCGGTTACGCGATGCCGCAGGACGTTCTGAAGGCGGCTCCCGTCGTTATCCCCCACAGATTGATATACAAGGGCTATTCGCGGGAGGGCGCAAAATCGGACATTCTCGGGCAGATACTCGAGAGCGTCCCCGTGCCCACGGAAAACAGCTGACGGAGTAAAATATGGAGCTAATCGCAATGGCGCTCATCGTCGCGGCTATCATCGTCGGGCAGTACGTCCTGTACGACAAATACGGGCTCAAAAAGGTGCTCTACAAGCTGTATATCGGCACTCCCGAGGCGTTCGAGGGCGACGACATCGAAATAGTCGAGGAAATAGAAAACGCGAAATGGCTGCCGCTCGTGTGGGTGCGCAGCGAAATAAGCTGCTCTCCGTGGCTCACGTTCAAAGGGCAGACGCTCGTCAAAAACGAGCTCGACGAGCAGCGCGGGCTTATCTCGGGCATCTTCGTGCTGCGCGGCTACCGCAAATGCCGCCGCGTATGGAAAGTAAAGTGCGAAAAGCGCGGCATAATGACGATCGACAACGTTATAATCACCGCCAGCGACCTTTTCGGGCTGTCGAAAAACGCCATGGTGCTCGAAATAACCGACACGGTGCGCGTGCTGCCCACCCCCGCCGATATGGAAACGGGCGAGCTTTCGGGCGACCTCTTCATCGGCAATATGCAGGTGCGGCGCTTCGTGCTGCCCGACCCGTTTATGATAAGCGGCGCGCGCGAGTACACGGGGCGCGAGCCCATGAACCGCATCCATTGGCAGCAGACCGCGCGGACGGGAAACCTGATGGCGTATAAAAACGAGTTCACGACCGAGCGGCGCATCCTGATAATACTCAATCTGCAGCGGAACGCGGTCAATATCACTCAGCCGATGAACCCCTCGGTTCTAGAGGCGCAGATAAAGGCGGCGGCTTTCGCGCTGGATTACTGCGTTAAAGCAAGCGCCGAGTGCGCCCTTGCCGTAAACGCCGCCGAAAGGCTGTACCTCTCCCCGAACAGCGGCTTCGCGCATATCATGAGCGCGCTGCGGCTGCTCGCGGAGCTCGAAAACGTCTGCGGAGAGCACCTCGACGATATGCTCCCCGCGCTCGATTACAACGAATTTACGGACGTCATCCTGATAACCTCCTGCGTTACGGCGCGGACGTCCGAAATCCTGTCGGGATTGACAAACGGAGGAAAATGCTGTAAAATTTTTACAACGGGGCTCAACGGGGAGGAAAATATGCTCCCCCCCGCCTGCGAAGCCGTTCATATCCCGCGGAGGTGAAACAATGGACAAATCGTCGGAAAGCCCGAAAATACTTCTCGCCGCGGCGGTTTTCGGGCAGTTCCTGTCGCTGTTCCCGCTCGCGGTGCTGTTCTGCGGCTTGGGACTCGGGCGCTACGAGCCCTTGGCATACTGCGCCGTATACGCCGTATGGGCGGTATTTTACGCCTTGGGAGCGCTCTGCGGAAAAGCCGCCCGGGCGCTCGAGCTCAGCGGAAAGCCCTCCAAAAAGGCGCAGCCCGTCGTAAGGTTCCTGTCGAGAGCGGCGGCGCTTCTGCCGACGGCGGTATTCATAATAATAGTCGTGCGCGCGGATATAACCACGGGAGCGCTTTTCTACGCGCTCCCCGCAGCGCTCGTCGCATTCTTCGGAGCGCACGGCAGCGTCAAAAAAAGCTACTCCGACGTCTTCTCGCGCGGGTGGTTCGCGTTTTATTTCGGCGCGGGAGCCGTCGCGGCGCTGATGCTCCGGTCGTCCCACGATGAGCAGCTCGCCAAGGACGGCATTTTCCAAATCTGCGCCGTATTCGCGCTGATGATTTTGCTTTCGGCATTGCTCGCCAACCAGACCAACATCGACCTCTGCACAAAACAGCGCGCGGGCGGAAAATCGGTGCTGCCGAGCGGTCTGCGCCGCTACAACGCCGTCCTGATAACGGTCGTCTGCTCGGTGACTATCGGGCTTTTCGTGTTCGCGAGACCCCTCGCGGAGCTCGTAAAGCTTCTCATATCGCTGATAGGGCGCGGCTTTCTCGGGCTCATGACGGCCTTGAGCAGCTGCATAAACATACAAGATATGCCCGAAGACGCCCCGTCGAACGGCGCTCCCGACATAAGCGCGATAGCGGCGGACGAGCGCGCCGGGCTGCTCGCTAACCTGCTCACGGCGCTTCTTATCGCCGTAATGCTTGTCGTGCTGTTTCTGTTGCGAAAGCACATATGGAACTTCATCAAATCGATTTTCGAGCCGCTTTTCGCGAAAGGCAAGACCCCCTCGGACATACCGTTCTTCGACGAGATACTTGTCAGCGACGCGAGAAAGCTCACTCCGCGGGCGCGCCGCCGCACCGAGCGCGAGCTTTCGCGGAAATACGGGAAAGAAAAGGATCCCGCGCGGAAGTACCGCCTCGGCTACGCGCTGTTTCTGCTGCGGCTCGGCAGGACGGGCAGCCCCCCAGCGCCCTCCGACACCACGACGGTTCACCGCGAAAAGGGCGAAAGCGCGTTCGGCACGGACCTCGGGGAGCTCTCGGAGGTGTACGCCCTCGTGAGGTACGGCGAAAATGCGCCGACCGCCGAGGAGCTCGCCCGTCAGGAAAAAATTCTCGCGGAGCTCAAGCCGTAATTTCCAATATTTAACTTTAATTTACAAATTTTCCAAATATTTACATCGCAAAACTGCATTTTTCTGCAAATCGACTGCAAAAAACTGCATCCTAACTGCATTTGACTGCAAAATGTTAACGCGAGTTTACATCGTTAATTCACATTTGTGAATGATTTTCGGAATTTCCAATAAAATTGCGCTTAATATTCGGTTAATATGCAGCGCAATATAAAGTTAATAAGCGACGTTAAAACGAAAAAGCGCCGCGGCACACAGTCCGCGGCGCTCGGTCATTCTGCGGAAATATCCGCTATCGGCGAGCCCTTATCAGCAGCCGCAGCCGTTGTTGCCGCAGCCACAGCCGCAGCCGTCGTTCTGAGCGCTCGAATTGCCGCCGCAGCAGCTGAACAACAGAATGAGAATGATGATCCAGCAGCAGCTGTTATTGCCAAAGTTGAAACCGCACATAATGAAGTCCTCCTTGTAAAAATGTCTGAACGTCCGCTCCCCTGTGGAGCTTCCGTTTCACAATACATATTATGCCGAAGGAGAAAATCGGTTACAGAAAAAAAGCGCGCCGCCGTTCGGGGAATGAACGGCGGCGCAATAAGGATTGGAGGGATTTGAGTTCCTTTTTCTTACCTGTTTTCATTATATCACAACCGATTTAAAAAATCAATGATTATTACAATATTGTAACTATTTTGTAACCATTTTGTAACCTTTTCGGATTTTCGGCTGTTTTTTTATGAAATACAGGTGAAAAATTTAAAAAAACGCTAGTCAAAACGGATATTTTGTGATATAATTATTAAGGCTGCGGACGTTTATATTGGTTTATATTAGGCATATGGAGAAGTTTATATGAACAATATCGTTATCAAGCCGCTCGAGGGCATCCTCTTAAACGGTATAACAGTGCGGCTCGGCGCCTCCGAAGCGGAGGTAAAAGCCGCTCTCGGGGAGCCCGAAAGCGCGCACGGAAGCTCGCTTTACTTCTTCGGCAGCGAGCTGCGCGTCGACTTTGACCCGCTCGGAAACGCGGAGTTTATCGAGTTTCTCGGCGGCGCGGACGGCGCTCTGCAGCCGACGATATACGGCGTTCCCGCGTTCGGGACGGGCGCCGACGAGTTGTACGCGCTGCTTGCCGAAAAGAACGGCGGCGCGGTCAACGACAGCGAGCACGGCTATTCCTATGCGTTTCCGAACATCTCGGTCGGGATCTACCGCGAGAGCATTCCCGAAAACGTCTCGGAGATGATCGCCGAGGCGGAGCGCGAGGGCTTCCCGATGAGCGCGGAGGATATCGCTGCCGAGCGGCGAAAAGCCGCATTTTGGGCGACCGTCGGAATAGGCATTGCCGATTATTACAGCAGTCCGTAAACGTTCCCATAAATTTCCAAAATGAAACTAAACGAAGAAAACGCTTGACTACTGTGTGGGAAAGTATGCCCTTTTATAAATTACGCGATAAGGTGAGACTTGATGATATATCTTGACAACGCCGCGACGACAAAGCCCTGCGAGGAATGTCGGCGGGCGGTCTGCGAGACAATGGAGACGGCGTTCGGGAACGCGAGCTCCTTACATAAATTGGGAACCTCTTCGATGCAGATTATCTCCCGCGCCAGGAAAACTGTTCTCGCGGCGCTTTCGGGCACGAAAACTCCGCTCGACGGCACGGTCGTTTTTACCTCGGGGGCTACCGAGAGCAACAATCTGGCGATACTCGGCAGCGCGCACAGGTTCCGTCCCCGATTCGGGCGTATCGTAACGACCGCTATCGAGCACCCGTCCGTAACAAAAACGCTCGTGCGGCTCGAGGAGGACGGCTACGAGGTCGCAAGGCTCGCGCCGAGGGACTTCGGGGACTTCACGGGAGCGCTTATCGGCGCCGTCGACGAAAACACCGCGCTGCTGAGCGCTATGGCGGTCAACAACGAGACTGGCTTCAAAATCGACGTTCCGAGGCTGTACAGAGAGGTCAAGCGGAAAAATCCCAAGACCGTCGTGCATATCGACGCGGTGCAGGGCTTCCTGAAAATGCCGCTGGACGGCGACCTGATAAGCGTTTCGGGGCATAAGATACACGCAGCAAAGGGTATCGGAGCGCTGTTTGTGAAAAAGGGGCAGAATATTCTGCCGATCATTTCGGGCGGCGGTCAGCAGGGCGATCTGCGCTCGGGCACGGAGCCCGCGGAGCTTATCGCGGGGTTTGACGCGGCGATAAGGGCTTACCGCGGCGATACCGCGAAATTTGCCGAGCTGAAAGCGCATCTGCTTGACAAGCTTGCTCAAATGGAAGATATTGGCATGAACTCGGGCGCGGACTGTGTGCCGAATATCATAAATTTCAGCGTCCGCGGGGTGCGCTCGGAGATAATGCTTCACTCGCTCGAGGAGGACGGGATATACGTTTCAAGCGGCTCGGCGTGCTCGCGCGGCAAGAAAAGCGGCGTACTGGGCGCGCTGGGGGTTTCCGACAAGGACGCGGACTGCGCGGTGAGGGTCTCGCTGTGCGCGGACAACACTCCCGAGGAGCTTGACGCGCTCTGCTCCAAAATAGCGAAAACCATTGAAAGGGTCAGACGATGAGGGAAATTATACTGGCTAAATACGGGGAGATAGCTCTCAAGGGCGACAACAAAAACGCCTTTGAGGATATGCTCCTCAGAAATATAAAAAGGCGGCTGAAAAGGGTCGGGAAATTCGATTACAGCCGCAGGCAGTCGACGGTGTACATAGAGCCGCTTGACGGCGCGGATATCGACGAGGCCGTGGAACGGCTGAAAAACGTTTTCGGGATAGGCGCGATACAAAGGTGCGCGGTGTTCCCGAAGGACTTTCAGACGGTCGCAGACAATCTCGGGGAGTATCTGGAGGGCGCTCTGGGCGGCGCGAAAACCTTTAAAATCGAGGCGAAGCGCTCCGACAAGACGTTCCCGATGAAGTCCCCCGAGATACAGCAGCGGCTCGGCGACGCGGTTCTGGACGCGTTTCCGCACCTCGGCGTGGACGTGCACGAGCCCAAGGTCACGGTGCGGCTGGAGATACGCGACAACGGCGCTTACCTCTCCGCAGAGCGGATAACGGGCGCAGGCGGTATGCCCGTCGGCAGCAGCGGAAAGGCTCTGCTGATGCTGTCGGGCGGGATAGACTCCCCCGCGGCGGGCTATATGATGGCAAAGCGCGGGCTGGTCGTCGACTGCATCCACTACGTAAGCCCCCCGTACACCTCCGAGAGAGCGCGGCTGAAGGTCGAGAAGCTCTGCGAGGAGATGACGGAGTTCTGCGGGGACATTATCTTTTACTGCGTGCCGTTTACCGAAATTCAGGAGGCGCTGCGGGATCACTGCCCCGAGCAGTATTTCACTGTGCTGATGCGCAGGCTGATGGTGAAAATCGCCAACAGGATATGCGAAAGAGACGGCTACGGCGCGATAATCACGGGCGAGAGCCTGGCGCAGGTCGCAAGTCAGACGCTTTCGGCGCTGTACTGCACGAACGCGGCGGCGGAGTTCCCCGTTTTTCGCCCCGTTATAGGAATGGACAAGATCGAGATAACCGAGATCTCACGGAAAATAGGCACTTATGAGACCTCGATCTTGCCCTACGAGGACTGCTGCACGGTGTTTTCGCCGAAGCACCCGCGCACAAAGCCGAGGCTTGACGAGGTTCTGGACGCGGAGAGCTCCTATGATTTCGACAGGATGATCGAGGAGGCTGTCGCGAAGATCGAGGTAAAGCGGTTCAGATACGGAGAGGAGACGGTTTTCTTAGATCAATGAGGGAGATTTGCGACAGGATAAGCGGGCTGGCGGGGCGGCTTGTGGAGAAATGCGCGGCGGAGGGCTTGAAGATATCGACGGCGGAAAGCTGCACGGGAGGAATGATCTCGGCGGCTGTGACGGCGGTACCGGGGAGCTCGGCGGTCATAGAACTGGGTATCTGCAGCTATTCCAACAGGATAAAGCGCGATATCCTCGGAGTGACCGCGGAGACGCTCGGACGGTTCTCGGAATACAGCATTGCCTGCGCCGAGGAAATGGCAAGGGGAGCCATGAAAATCTCGGGAGCGGACTACGCGGTCGCGACAAGCGGCGTTGCGGGTCCCTCGGGAGGGACGGAGGAAAATCCCGTCGGCACGGTCTATATCTGCGCCGCGGGCAGGGACTCGTCCGTCTCGGAGAAATTCCTGTTTGAAAACAAAGGCAGGGACAACATAAGGGCGGCAGCGACCGAAAAGGCGCTTGAAATGCTGCTCGACAAAATTTCGGCTGACATAATTGAAAGGGAAAAGAAAAATGGCTACTAACTCAAACAGAAACGGTAACGGTAACAGAAACGGAAACAGAAACGACAGAAACTACGCGCTGGAAAAATTCGACGTTGAAATAAGGGAGCCTTCGAGAAAGCGACCCACGGGGAAAAAGAAGAAGTACAAGTCCAAAAGTCCTCTTGCGGCGGTTCTCCCGCAGGCAAAGGATTCGGGCGCGGAAAAGGCGCGCAAGACCCTCCTGCTTCTGGCGATAGCGATACTTATCGGAACGGTCGCGTTCCTTGTGTGGCAGCTCGTCGGGATAGACAAGGGCGGAAAGCTGAACAGCGATATCGCGAGCGCCGCGGGCTCTCCGATGCCGAGCGGAACGGGCAGCTATCAGCAGCCCTCGTACATAGCAAATCCCACGGCGTCGATCGCGACGGCGGCGGGCGACCTCGAGCCCGAGATAACCGACCTTACGCCCGTTACCGATACGCCGATACAGGTCGATTTCGACTATCTGAGGCAGCAGAACCCCGACACGAGGGCGTGGATAAAGATAACGGACACGATGATAAACAACCCCGTTTTGCAGTCGACCGACAACAGCTACTACATCGACCACGACTTCAACAAGGAGAGCGCCATTTCGGGGGCGATATTCTCGAGCTATCTGAACACCTGGGACGGCAACGACGACAACACGATACTGTTCGGGCACAATATGTCCAACGGCGAGTTCTTCGCTTACGTTATGCATTACGTTCCCGACGACCGCTATTCCGAGCCGCTGTCGTTCTACAAAACGCACCCGACCATACAAATGGCGACGCCCGAGGGCGGGAACGCGGTGTACAAGATATTCGCGGGCATTATCGTCAACACACAGCAGCAGTACGGCGAGGTTTTCCCGTACATCAACAAGACGCGTTTCGACGGCGTTGACGATTTCAACAACTACATGATAGAGATAATGGACAGGAGCTGGTTCTTTACCGACGTCGACCTCACCTACGGCGACGAGCTGCTTACGCTGTCGACCTGCTACTGGCCTATCGGGCGCGAGGTGGACACGCGCTGGGTGCTGTTCGCGAGAAAGGTGCGCGACGGCGAGAGCGCCTACGTCGACACATCCGTCGCGACCCGTAACTATCAGGCAAAATTATTTGATTATTATTATGACGTTATCGAAAGCTCCGGCTGGGGAGGCTCCGTATGGGACCGCTCAAAGCTGCTGAGCTATTGATAAGTCATGATATATACGGCGAAAAGCCTTAAAATTACTTTTTTGGAGGAAAATTACTATGGCAACGGAAAACAAGGATAACGTGTTTATGCGCGTTGTAAAATACCTTATCCCCATGGCGGACGACAAGCCCGCCGAGAAAACAAGAAAGATAATCTTTCTGGCGGCGGCGGTCGTGCTTATCGTCACGGTCGTGATACTTATCGTAAACGGCGTGCACGCGGCTAACGACAGACGTCAGAACAGTGAGCTGAATAACATTTACAGCCACGGAGACTCGTCCTCGTCGACCTCGAGCACAAGCTCCACGAGCTCCACAAGCTCTTCCTCGACGAGCACCTCAAGCAGCAGCTCTTCCACGTCGAGCACCTCGAGCAGCTCTTCGACGAGCACCAGCGACCCCTACGCGGAGGACCCCACCGTTCCCGCCGTTATTCAGGAGGACTTTGACAGTCTTCTGGCTCTGAACCCCGATACCGTGGGCTGGCTGTCCATCGACGGCGTTATCAGCGGTCTGCCCGTAATGCAGACCACCGACAACAGCTACTACCTCTCTCACGACTTCTACGGAAACTCCAGCAAAATGGGAACGCTGTACGTTGACTATCATATACCCGTGACCGCGGGCGGAAAGCCCGACAACACCGTTATCTACGGTCATAACGACGCGGGCGCGGAGTATTTCGGCGGTCTTCCCAATTACTTCAACTACTCGATAGCGACGGGCGACCCCACCAACATAAGCTTCTACAAAAACCACCCGACTATCACGTACAACACCATTTACAAGAACTCCACGTACAAGATATTCGGCGGTATCCTCACAAATGTTTACGAGGAGGACGGCGAGGTATTCCCGTACCACACTATCCGCAGCTTCGGAAGCAAGGCTGAATTTGACAACTTCTGCGCGAATGTTCTCGACCGCAGCAACTTCATCAACCCCGACGTTGACCTGCAGTACGGCGACAAGCTCCTTACGCTGTCCACCTGTATGTGGGGCTACGGAACTCCCAGCATAAGCACAAGCATCGACGCGCATCTGCGCTGGGTAATCTTCGCGCGCGAGGTCCGCGAGGGCGAAAGCGCGTCCGTTGACGTAAGCAAGGCATACTACAACCCCGACCCCCTGTTCTTCGACGCCTACTACCAGAACTACGCCGGCGGAAGCTGGGGCGGCAGAAAGTGGCCGAAGACCATCATCAAGGACTTTGCGGGCTGATAATTTCAATCGCTTCAGCACAAAATAAAAATATTCCACGGTCCCCGGGGCTGCCCGAGGGACCGCGGATAACCGCAAAAACGACTTTTGGATTTTCTGAGAGGATGAGCAATAATGGCAGAAATGGATATGGGTCTCGCTCCGCAAGGCAACAGAAACGGCAAAAAGAAAAAAAAGCGCAGAAAGCAAAGCTTCTGGAACAGCATTGTAACGGGGCTTTTCCCCTGCAAGGGCGACAGCACGGGCGAGATAGTCCGAAAGCTCGTGTTCCTTGCGGCGCTTCTGGTGCTTATCGTTGCCGTTGTGCTTATCGCGGCGCATTATCTCCGCTATGCCCGTCTTGACGCGAATACAAGCGCGGGAAACGACGGCGAGCAGGGCGCTGTCGACGCGTTTATCGTCGACCTGAAAACCAGAGCGCCCACGCAGGAGCAGATCCAACAGCTGCCGCAGGGCACCATCAACGAGGAATACGCCGCGCTCTACGCCGAAAACAACGACTTCATCGGCTGGCTGAGCGTTCCCGGCACAAACGTGAATTACCCCGTTATGCAGACCGACAACAACGACGATTATCTGCATACCAACTTCCAGAAGGAATATGCTTTCGAGGGAACGCTTTTCGCGGACTACCGCGGAAAGATAGCTCCCGACGAGATGCCGCACAACACGGTCATATACGGGCATAATATGCTGTACAAGTTCCAGTTTTCGGCATTGATGAACTACAAGCGCGACATCGATTTTCTGAGAAACGCGCCCGTCGTCGACTTCAACACGCTTTATCAGAACAACAAGTACAAGATAATCTCCGTGTTCCTCGCGAATATCGAGGAGGAGCACGGAAAGGTGTTCGACTACACGGGGGCGACCTACTTCAACAATCAGGCGGAATTTTACGATTTCGTGCTGGAGTGCGAGGACAGAAGCTACTACGACACGGGCGTTGACGTGGAATACGGCGACGAATTTCTCACCCTCTCCACCTGCGATCAGGACACGTATATGGACCTGCGGCTTGTCGTGGTCGCGAGAAAGGTAAGACCGGGCGAAAGCCCCGAGGTCGACGTCGACAGGATAACCCGAAAGAGCAGCGTGAAATTTTTCGACGCGTATTACGAGATATTCGGACAGCTTTGGAACGGCAGAACGTGGGACGTTTCGCTCGTCAAGGGCTTGGAGGAATACATCGCGGAAAACGGTCTCGAGGACGACCCCGAGGACTACGAATAATTAAGGAGAGCCATGAAAAATCTTTCTTTGGTCAAAATCATTGCGGCGCTTTGCATATGCAATGTATATCTGTTCACCTGCGGGGTGATAGGCGTTGTCGGCGAAAGCAGCACGGCTGTCGCGGACAGCGAGCCCGACAAGGAGACGGAGGCTACGGGTCAGGGCACGCAGGACTTCCTGCTCCCCGACAACAACCTCGCCGACCCCGTCACTCCCGACAAGAAAACCGAGCCGCTTGAAAAAATAAACATCGTAAGCTTCGGGCAGCCCGCTATCGCAAATCAGCCCGTAAGCGTCGATTTCGTCCCCGGAAGGCTCACAGAAAGGCTGCCGAGCGCCGATACCGTAAGCTCGGGCAGCTCCTCGGAGGACGGATTTGTTATCCAGATGCCCGAGCCCGACCCGCCTCCCGTTTCGACGTTTACTCCCGAGGATATTCCCAAGCCCATTGAGAGCACCTCGTCGAGCACGGAAACAAGCGAGCCCGACACTCACGAGCCCGAAACCTCCGAGCCCGACGTTTCCGAGCCCGCTTCAAGCAGCACCGAAAGCAGCACGGAGAGCAGCTCAACGACCGAGACCTCCGAGCCGACGTCTAGCTCAAGCTCCACGAGCTCCTCAAGCTCTTCAAGCTCTTCGACATCCTCCGTTCCCGTTCAGCCCAGCGAGGTCATCACAAACACCTCCGCGGCAAACGAGATACTGTCCGTAAGCGTAAACGGCGACATAGTTTCGGGCACGGCGCTCGACATAGTTTCGGGCATCGTCGCAAACGAGGTCGGCGGGGCGTTCGCTCCCGAGGCGATAAAGGCGCAGGCTGTCGCGGCGTATACGTATGTAAAATACTTCAATCTGCGCGGGAGCACGCCGAGCGCCGCTCTCAACGAGCCGAGCGACTCAATAAAGGTGCTTGTCGCCTCGGTCATCGGCGAGGCTGTCTACTACAACGGCGAGGTAATACAGGCGACCTACTCCGCCTCCTCGGCGGGCTGCACGGCTTCCAGCCAGAACGTCTGGAGCACGAGCCTGCCGTATCTGCAAAGCGTTTACTGCGAGCTTGACGCGCAATACGACCCGAACTACGGCATAACCAAGAAATTCACCGCGAGCGACATCAAGTCGCGCGTCTACAGCACAACGGGCATAACGCTCAGTGGCGACCCGTCGCAGTGGTTCGTTATCGAAAGCCGTAACGAGGGCAAATACGTCGGAAAAATGAACGTTGGCGGCTACCATACGTACATAGACAGCGACGGCGATTCCGTCTCCATTACGGGGCGCGTGTTCCGCGAGAGGATAATGAGCTTCGACGTTCGCTCGAGCGCGTTTGATATAAGCTACGACAGCGTCGGCGACGAGTTCACGATAACCACCTACGGCTACGGTCACGGCGTGGGAATGAGCCAGAACGGCGCAAACGCCCTCGCGACGCACCTCGGCTGGAGCTACAAGCAAATTCTGGAATTTTATTACACGGGAACGACCGTGAGATAAACAAATCGGCAAGGCGAAAACCTTGCCGATTTTGTTATTGTCTGATGTAAATGCCCTGCTCCTCGATGTAGTCCTCCATTTCCTCTTTCATGTCCGTCACCCACGTGTCGGATATCTTGGGCTTCTCCTCGGGGATCTTTTCGGCTTCAATCTCGACCCACGCGGGGCGGAAGCCGCAATTTACCGCGACGTTCTGCGAGCGGATATTCGCCGCCGCGGTTTCGTAAACGGGCATCCCGCCGCGCTTTATTATCTCGTTTTTCATCAGCAGCACGAGGTAAGTGCCCGCTCCCCTGCCCCGATATTTCGGGAATACGTCGACGCCTATCTGAAGAAAACCGGGCGCGTCCTCCGAGCAGCCCGCCATGCCCATTATCTCGTCTCCGTCGTAAGCGCAGACGGCGAGCCTGTCGGGGCGTTTTTCAAGATACCGCTCGCAGAGCGCGTTCGGAAAGCGCCCGCCGTAGAACGGCTCAAGCTCCCCGCGCGTTTCAAACCATCTCACGGGAAAGCTGTCTGCGGCTTTTACATCGTACTTCGGCAGGTACTTATGATGCGAAGGGCTGAGCCTGTAACCGTGCTTGTTAAGCTCGCGCTCCAGCACGGCGAGCTTGTCCTGTTCGAAAAGCCAATGCCCGGTGCCCGGGCTGTCATTCCCAATATAGCCATCATTAGATGTATTAACTTTTCTCTGTAAGGCTATAATGTTATCTATCCCAATATCCGCCATAAATTCACGCAGAAACGGATGCAATGCCTCGTCAGCCGAGAGCACGGCGTTTCCGCCAAACGTCGCCATTTGGAAAAAATATTTCTCATCCGAGTACGTTCGCCGCCCCTCGTTCGCCGCCGAGACTGTGACGACGTTCTCCGCGCGGTCGAAGTCCTCGGGAGCGCAGTTGAAGTCAACGGCGAGCTGCCGCTTTACCATATCAAGATATTCGGAAAAATCCATAATCACACCTCCGTTATTTTGCGGATAAGCGAAAGATCCGCGCTGCAAAGCGCCTCCATATTCGCGAAAATCCAGTCGGGGCTTTTATCCCACCATTTCAGCTCAAGAAGATACGCGATAAGCTCGTCGTCAAAGCGCTTGCGTATAATTCGGCAGGGATTTCCCGCGGCGATATGATACGGCGGAACGTCGCCCGCGACAACGGAATTTGCACCTATAATTGCGCCGTTGCCGATATGCACCCCCGGCATGACCGTAACGTTCTGCCCTATCCAGACGTCGTTTCCGACCACCGTGTCGCCCTTCAGCGGCAGCTCCGACATTGACGGAGCTGATTTTTCCCAACCGCCGCCCATTATGTTGAACGGATAGGTCGTCACGCTGCACATGCGGTGATTAGCGCCGTTCATAACAAATTCTATGCCTCGGGCAATGGCGCAGAATTTCCCGATGATAAGCCTGTCGCCGTTGAAATCGTAGTGGTGCGTAACGTGCTCCTCAAAGCGCTCCGCGCCGTCGGGGTCGTCGTAGTAGGTGTATTCGCCGACAATAATGCCCGGACGCGTTATCACGTTTTTTATAAAGCACAGGCTCCCGATATCCCCGTTCGGGAATATCGCGTTCGGATCGGGTCCGTACATAATATCACTCCTTTATATCGCCGAAATCTCCGCGCAAAATCGTCTCAATAAGCCCCTCGCAGCCCTCTTTTACATCGAGATAGGTCCGCTCGAAGTTGCCCGTATACCACGGGTCGGCAACGTCCCCGTTCTTTCGCTCGGTAAAGTCCAGCAGCTTATGTATCTTGTGCCGCCTGTTGCCCTCTGCTGCGGCGCATCCGTGCGCCGACTTTCGGGCAGCCGCTGCAGCATCCTGCTGCATCTTATCTCCCCAATAGCGCGTCATATTGCGGATATTCGCCGAGTCCATACCGATAAGCAGGTCATACTCGTCATAGTCGCCGCGTGTTATCTGCCGCGCGCGCTTCGCCGAGCAGTCGATGCCGAGCCTGTTCAGAACCCCGCGCGTCCCGTAATGAACGCCGTTGCCGAGCTCCTCGGTCGAGGTCGCCGCGGAAGCTGTCACGATGTCGGTCAACCCGCGCTTTTCGCACATATCGCGCATTATAAACTCCGCCATGGGGCTTCGGCAGATGTTGCCATGACAGACGAACAGTATCTTTATCATTTAAAATTTCCTTTCAGAGAGGGTGTGGTTTGGCTTTGTTTGCCGTGTTTTGAGCGTTCGAGGTTTTTGACAAAATCGGCGCGGCTTTACGCTAAGAAATTTCCTCATCGCTTTCCAAATCGTGAAGCGTTTTTCCGTCTTTGGTTTTCCATTCGTTCCAGCCATTCGCATTTTTACCGATCGCAAATGTTGCGGCTCCGGACGGTGTATTGAAAAGCATATCTTCGAGCAGCACATTATTATCATCAACCCTGCGCTGTTTCCGTCTTTCCAGATCCCCTTTGGAAAGATATTCTGCATCCATCGGTGAAATAAGGCTGCCCTTAAGTACAACAAACCCGTCCGAAGTCTGCTTGCCCATAGCTTTTACGGTAAATTTTATCTTCTTTATGGTGCGGGAAAGGTAAAGCTGCGGCTCTTCGTCATCCGAGTTTTCCGAAGCGCTGTCAATTGATTTGCTCTCTTGAATCAAAGGAATGAAAACCTTATGCCCAAGCGTTCCCATAATCAGTTTGGCATATTCCGCAAACTCTTCTAGCTCGCTCTCTTTTTCCTCGGTGATATGTCCGGGCGAAGGGTCGTTTCCGTTTTTGACTACATATCGGTTAGCATCAATCGCCAAATTACAGAAGCGGTTTTCAAGATAGCTTATTTCGGTGGGTCCGAAAGAATTGTTTGACGTTGTAAAAACAACGGCTTCCGTCCAGTAGTCTTTTTCGGGATTGCGCTTATGCTCGAGCAATCGGTTTAGTATTCCCTCTCCGTTTTTGCGAACACCCGCTTGTCCGATATAAGCAATGCTTTTTCCTGTTTCATCGGAAGTGCCGAAAAGGAAATATACGCCGCTCCATTTGAGGTCATCGCGCTCCTTGCACTTATCCAACTCGGTTCTCGGAATTTTATACGCAACTCCAGTCCAGTTTGCCAATGTACACTTTATCCTGCCGTTTGCAGTGCCGTCCATTAAGTATAGATTGATGTTTTTGCCTCGTGCCATAAATTCCACCTCAAAAAAAGAATACATATATTATAAGTATAGCACACTCTTTTGAAAAATGGAATACTTTTTTTAAAAAATCTCCCACCGCTCCAATTAAGAAACGGTGGGGTGATTATATTCACGGCATCAGCCAACTCGGAACATTTCCTTTGAGATATTCTCACGACCTCGTTCCAATTCTCTCCTTGCGCTCTCCAGCTCCTCAATTCTTTTCAGCTCATCGGCAGCGTCCTCCAAGCCCAGATGAGTGTAGGTGTTCAAAGTAGTCAACCTCTCAAAAGGACACACATTGCTAAAATCTTCCTAAACTGCCTATTTAAGCGGTTCCTTAACTCTCGCTGCTCTTATATGTTCCCAAGAATTTCTTCGTGGGCGGGAAAACGCTTCGCGTATTCCCTACGGCTTTTCGAGCAGCTTGTAGTAAATGTGTATGTCGCGCGGTCTGTCTTTGGCGTACTCATCGACGGTTATGTACTCGATCAATTCAAGGCACATCTCGCGGGTGAGTTCTTGAACGTCCGTGTATTTTTTCAAGCGGCGGATAAATTCGTCCACATCACTCTCGTCCTGCTTCACGGCATTGAGCTTTGCTTCAAGTGTCGTGACTTCCTCGGACAAGGTTTTTTGCTCAGCCCGATATTTTTCCAAAAGACCAACGCAAACCTCTTCGGGAATTTTACCAAGAACCTTGTCCTCGTAAATCGAGGGAATTAGCTTTTCGAGTTCGGCAATGCGGTATTTACCGTCACGAAGCCGCTTCTGTTCTTCTGCCGTCTGCCGCGAGTTGATCTGCTCTTTCTTCGCTAGAAATTGCCGGCGGGCAGCGGCTTCATCTTCAACCACCAACGCCGCCATAGAGCGAATGTTATTTGACAAGCAGAACACAAAAAATAAAATAAGCCGAAAAAACCGCAAGAA
>JAMPFE010000047.1 GCA_023664705.1 Lachnospiraceae bacterium
CGGATATTTCGGATAAACCCAATGCGCCGGATGCAAATTCCGGCGCTAATTTTTTTGGAGGTGATTTCCATAAAATTTAAAATGTTTTTCGCTGCGTTATTGGCGGCGATTTTTTGCTTTAATTCCGTTGCTTTCGCAAGCGGAACGGGCGACCCTAATATCGACAACGGCGGCGGAAGCCTTAGCAGCGGCAGTTCGGATAATTTTTGGTATGCGGGTGATGACGGAGTGCGCGTGACTGTTGTCGACGCGAGTACGGGCGAGGTCAAATCAATTTCGGTCGATTTCACCAACGAGAAAACGGGCGCGGAGGATATTCAAGTGCATTTCGGAAAGAAATGTAAAGCCGATTATGTAGGCGGCGCGGGGCTTTCCGTCAGCACGGGCGGTTACACCTACAAAATTCCCGACCAGCCGCTGCCCACGATCATCAGCGACGGCTCGGGCGCGAGTATTGAGGCGATCCGCAGCTATTTCACGGACGAGCAGGTCGTGCGCGGGATTTCCGGTCACGTCGGAATTGAATATGACGACCTCGTAAACGGCGATTACAAGCTGATGGTCGAGCCTATCATGTACATCACCTACAACGGCATCAGGACTGCGATGACGGCGACAGAGGCGGCGTTGTACGATTTGCAGACAGGCGGCGATCTTATCAATAAAATGGGTCCGCTGTCGCATAAAAATTTGCCGCTGGCGATGTTCCTCGAAGAGGACGATCTCGGCTACACGGCTTGGTCGGGTTCAAAAAATTCCTACATGACCGACAGCGATATTATCCAGTATCTCGGCGTGGGAATTGTTTCGTTCAAGGAAAAAGAGGAAGATGTCGAGGTGGCGGCGAGCGATTATGAGTACCGCGTAGATACCGACGTTTATACAAGCGTGACCGTGACGGGCGGAAAGCACACTGTGTCACATACTTAAAGATACAGTGCAAAACCCGCATGATAATAACATTGCTTAACAACAAAAACGACCACAGCGATAGGACTGCGGTCGTTTTTATTAAAAAATATGAAAGTGTACTCATTGTTGCCAGATGGCAGCGTCACGATAGGGGATTAATGCACCATGCGGTCAATGCTGGTTTTTTCAACAGGGCGATTTGTGTACCCTTCTGTAAAATACCATTCATTATTATGATTTTCTACCTTGCATAAAAAGCCATATACATTGCTTTGATTTTCAAATGCCAGGAAACCTTCCACCAAAAAAGATTTTGCACAAAGGAATTTCGCTTTCTCTTCGGCGTTTGTAAAGAAATACGACAGTGTCACAACCATCTTATTTTCATACGATACTTTAGTTAAGCATTGAGTTGTGGTTCTTTTAGTATACGATTCCAACGGCGGATTAACTTTAATTTTCAGATTCTCGGTTCTAATTGATACACAGCCTGCCCAAAAACTCGAATATGATATTTTAATAGGCTCAAACATAAGTTCAAAATCAATCCGTCCAAACCCATAATCATTAGAGTTAAGTGCAAAACAATTTTGCTCTTCTATTTCCGAATAGATGTCATCCGTATTGGAAATTTTAATTCCGTTAAGGATCAAAATCTCAGCAGAGCGCATAGGACGCGACGGCAATTCGAGACTTAAAGAAACTATACTGTTTTTCATCAGCAGTTACCTCCATACTACATAATTTCTGATAATATTATACCACCATTGTATATATAGTGTCAACCCCCTTGTACGAAAAAAATTAACATTCTATTGCAGCTTTTCAATTGGCGCTTAATTGAGGTGCTGTTTATAGCAATGGAAAGGCAGCAAAATACATTAAAAATTTATTTCTTTTACGCAAAAATGAATTTTTTTAAATCCTGCAATTCATTCTTGGCATTGTAGTTCTTATGAAATGTGCGTTTAAACAAAACGACTTGTGTTCGAGCACAAATCCCGGCTTGATGTTGTGCATTTTCGAAAAATCACCTTGACAATTTACACAAAAGTTATCTTCGGCGTGGAAATTGGTTGTGTAAAACGCCGCATTTTAGTGTGATTTCTCGTTTTCCATTGACATCTTGGCACAAATCTGCTATAATTCAACTATAAGGATTTTGCAAGAAAATCAAATTAAAAATTCATTTTACGGACAATGGAGTTCATAGACCATTGCCCGTATTTTCTTTTTCGGAAAGGGTGAAACGTTATGGACGAGCGCACGGAAATAATGCTCGACAATATAGGGATGACGTATAAGACAGACGATAACAAAGACGTTACCGCGCTTACAAGTGTTTCTCTGAATATCCAAAAGGGCGAGTTCATCTCGCTGCTCGGTCCGTCGGGCTGCGGCAAAACAACGCTGCTCAGAATAATCGCCGACCTGCTCACGCCCACGCAGGGAACTATCACCGTCGGCGGCGAAACTCCGCGCACGGCTCGATTGGCACAGCGCTACGGAATAGTGTTCCAAAGCGCGGTGCTGTACGACTGGCGGACGGTAAAAAAGAATATAATGCTCCCGCTGGAAATTATGCACATTTCCAAAAAGGAACGCGAGGAGCGCGCCGAAAAAATGCTGGAGCTTGTGGGGTTGTCCGATTTCGCGAATCACTATCCGAATCAGCTTTCCGGCGGTATGCAGCAGCGCGTTGGAATCGCAAGAGCGCTGGCGATTCGTCCCGAGATACTGCTTATGGATGAACCGTTTTCGGCGCTGGACGAATTCACACGGGAAAAGCTGCACATCGACCTGCTGAAAATATGGCGCAAAACCAACAAGACCATCGTATTCGTAACGCACAATATCCAAGAATCGGTGTTCCTTTCGGATAGAGTGTGCGTGCTGTCGCCGCACCCGGGCAGACTGTCGGCGGTTGTGGATATCGACTTGCCGCGCCCGCGCACCATGGAACTGAAAAACACCCCCGAATTTACCGCGCTCGTGGCAAAGGTGCGCGGCAGCTTTGAGGGCGTATGAGGAGGCGGTTTTGTGAACAAAATCAGGCGAATTCTTAATTCACGGCGGACGGTAACGTTCGTGTGGATATTGGGAGTTATCGTGATATGGGAGATATTCGCGTTTATAGTCGCGGCGACAAAGCGCACTCCCGTAAACGTTCTGCCGCACCTGTGGCAGATAATATCCTCTTTTTTCAGCGACAACAAGGTAAGCGGCGATCTGACGATGGCACAGCTTATCGGCGTAAGCTGCAAGGAGACTCTGCTCCGCGCGGGGCTTGGCTTTGTGATAGGCACGGCGGCGGGCTTTCTGTTGGCTCTGTGCATGAGTTTATCCGGAATAGTGGAAAAGATCGCGTTCCCGTATCTTATGATAATCCAGATGATACCGATTTTGGGTATGGCGCCGATAATCCTCGCGGTCACGGGAGACATCAACGTTTCGCGAATAATCATCGCGGCGATACTCACATTTTATCCCGTTTCCACGAACGTTCTGGCGGGCTTCAAGGCTGTGGAGCGGGAAAAGCACGAGCTGATGTATTCCTACGCGGCGAATAAATTTCAGATTTACACCAAAACGCTTATTCCCGCGTGCATACCGTATTTCTTTACGGGACTGAAAATTTCCGCGCCGATGGCGATAACCGCTTCCATTCTCGTCGACACGCTGCAGGGCGGAAACGGGCTGGGCTGTATGCTTTCGCAGTCGCTGAAGGGCGGTATGACAAGGCTCGTTTTCTGGAATATTGTGCTGATAAGCGCAATTATCGGCATACTCAGCTTCGCGGTCATGGGGCTTATCGAAAAGATCCTCACGCCCTACAAACGCAGAGGAGGTCAATGAAATGAACGGCAAAAAAATAAGGCGCGGAATATCGGGAGTTGCTCTGCCGCTGGCGTTCGGAGTGCTGTTGGTGATACTCTGGCAGACGCAGGTGCTGCATATGTGGATAGGCACGGACACGATAACCCTTCCGCTGCCGACAAGAATAGGCGAGATAATCTCGGAAAATTTCACGGTTATCGCCGCGCATATACGGATCACCGTGATCGTGGCGCTCGGCGGGCTTGCGGCGGGGTCTGTGCTCGGGTACGCGATCGCTCTTATCGCGACGGTTTTCTCGAAATGGGGAGCGGGCGGGCTGACGATAGTTTCCGCGTTCAACGCGGTACCGATAGTCGCGCTCGCGCCCGTTGTCAACAACTGGACGCGCGACGTCAGCACCGACGTTTCTCTGAGAAGCACCATTGCGAAGATACTTGTGGTGACTATCTCCTGCACCGCTTCCATGAGCGTGAACGCTTTCCGCGGTCTGACTGAATTAAAGCCGTTTTCGGAGGACTTGATGAAATCCTACGGGACCAAAAAGCTGACGGTATTTACAAAGCTGAGACTGCCCAACAGCGTTCCGTACATATTCACGGCGCTGCGCGTGAGCGTTCCGGCAAGCGTCATCGGCGCGCTGGTAACGGAATATTTTGCGGAGGAAACGGTGGGCGTGGGCAGACAGATACGCGAAAACATCGTCAAGGGGCAATACCCCACGGCGTGGGCGTATATCGCAGTCGCGTGCGCTATCGGGATAATAATGTTCGCGCTGCTTATGCTCGCGGAAAGATCGCTGCTTAAACGGCGGAGGGTTCGCTGAGCCTTCCCGTTTAACATAAATAAAGACCACCGAAAGGAAGAAAATTATGAGAAGAACAAAGAAATTTTTAACGGTTATGGCGGCAGTTCTCGCCTGTGTGCAGCTCACTGCGTGCAGCGGGAACGAAACAAGCGGCTCGTCATCTGCGTCAACCGGTTCGGCGAACGGCAGTTCCGCGCCGCAAAGCACGGCTGACGGCAGCTCCGACAGCGGATCGTCCGCTATGACCTCCGAGGAGATCGTCAAGGCGGCTGCCGAAGCGGGAAAAGTCGGGAACTGGGGTTTGGGCAACGAGTACGAGATACAAGCTTTGCTGACCAAGTACGGCTTGCCAACCACCTATATCACCCAGGACTTTACTATGGATCAGTTTGACGAGGACGCGGTAACTCTCGCGTCGGCGATGACCTACAACGAGCTCGGGCTTGTGCAGAACAGCTACGACGGCGGCTACAATTACGGCGATACGGTAAGCTGGATAGACATGAACGACGAGGGCGTTGCAATGCTGGAGGATAATCTATTCTGCTCCAAGGCGTTTGCTGAGGCAAATCCGAATACCGTAAAGGCGTTTACAAGCGCGTCCATGAAGGGCTGGAGCTACGCCTGCGAGCACCCCGAGGAAGCGGCAGAGATAGTGTTCAAGGCGGGTTCGTCCGTTTCGCAGGATCATCAGCTGCATATGGCAAAAGAGGTCGCAAAGCTCGTGACCACCGATATGAACGGCAATACCGTTTCGGCTGCCAACGTTGGCAATATGGACGAAACGGCGATGCAGCAGACGCTCGATCTTGCAAAGAAATACGTTCAGCTTGAGGACTCGGATTCCAAAGCAAAGCTTGAGACCCTCACGTTGGACGACATCAGAAGCGCCGCGTATCTGGCATACGATGCGGCAGCCGACGGCGCTCCCGAAAAGACCTCGGTCTCCGTTCAGCTTAAATGGCTGCCGCAGGCACAGTTTATGGGCTACTACGTCGCCAAGGAAAAGGGCTACTATGACGAGGTGGGGCTTGACGTGAACATCGTTTCGGGAGGCGGCGACATTTCCGAGACTACCGCAGTATACAACGGCACGGTCGATTTCGGTGTGACTTGGGTATCCAACCTCATCAACGCAAACGCGGGCGGAATGGAGCTGCTGCAGGTAGCGCAGGTTTATCAGCGCTCGGGTCTGGTATTGGTTTACAAAAACGATACCTTTAAAAAATAAAAACCGTTCCCTTTTATGGGTTGTTCTTTCCAAACTTCGCGCGGGTTTGTTAAATGCCCGCGCGGAATAAGGCGGAAAGCCCGGGATCAAATAAAAAATTTACGGAGGTGCTTTTATGGATATGGTTATCAAGAACGGTACGGTGGTTACCGCGACCGAAACGTTCAAGGCGGACGTTGCGGTGGAAAACGGAAAGATCGCGGCGATAGGCAGCGATCTGAATTACAGCGGCGCAAAAGTCGTCGACGCGGCGGGAAAGCTAGTTCTTCCCGGGGCTATCGATGCTCATACGCATCTGGCAATGCCGTTCGGCGGCACGGTCTCCTCGGATGACTATTTCGCGGGAACACGCGCGGCAGCCTGCGGCGGCACTACTACGGTGTTCGATTTTGCTCTCCAGGATTTCGGCGAGACTATGCCGGACTGTTTTAAGCGCCGCAACGCGCTTGCCGCTCCCGATGCAGCCGTGGATTATTCGTTCCATATCGGAGTAAAGGATATTTCGGGAGGACTTATCGATACTATCGGCGACGCTTGCGATATCGGGATCACCTCCTACAAGGTGTTTATGGTATATGATTTCGGCGTTAAGGACGGCGTGTTCTATCGGCTGCTGACGAAAGCCCGCGATTACGGCGCGCTCATCGCGGTTCACGCAGAAAACAACGAGCTTGTGAACACGCTCACCGAGCAGTATATCTCCGAGGGCAAGACCGACGCTTGGTATCATTATATGAGCCGCCCCGAGTTTGTCGAGGGCGAAGCCGACGAGCGTGCTATTTCGCTTGCCAAAGCCGCGAACGCCGCCTTGTACATAGTACATCTTGCGAATAAGCAGGGCGTGGACGCGGTGACGAAAGCCAAGGACGAGGGCTATGAAATTTACGCCGAGACCTGTCCGCAGTATCTGCATTTCACGAGCGACGTGTACAAACGCCCCGACGGCAGGAATTTCGTCTGCTCGCCGCCTATGAAAGGACGGGAGTCGCAGGACGCTCTCTGGGAAGCTATCAAGCGCGGAGATATTGATACGATAGCGACCGATCACTGCCCGTTCCAACAGAGCGAAAAGGATTGGGGGCTTAACGATTTCCGTAAGATACCCAACGGCTGCGCGGGTATTGAAAATATGTACCCGTATATGCTCGGCAAGGCTAACGACGGCGTTATCCCGTTCAACAAGGCGGTAGAGCTTTGCGCGGCGAACCCCGCGAAAATTTTCGGCTGTGCCGACAAGGGCGCTGTCGCCGTCGGCAAGGACGCGGATATCGTCATCTACGACCCGGCAAAGAATTTCACGATCTCGCAGAGCAATATGCACTCTGACTGCGACCACACGATATGGGAGGGCGTCGAAGTCCACGGCTATCCCGTACAGACCTATTCGCGCGGACGGCTCGTTTTCGATAACGGGGAATTTGTCGGAGAACGCGGTTGGGGCAAATTCGTGAAATGCGAAAAACACAAGTAAGGATTGATTTTATGCTGAAAATGTTTATCTCGGATGAAGCGGCGCGGTGCCTGCTGTGCGCAAACGCGCCCTGCACCGCCGCCTGTCCAAACGGCTGCGATCCCGCAAGGGGAGTTCGCGCTGTCCGTTTTGAGAATACCGCCGGAGCGGGAGCGTTCTTTTCGGACAAATGCGCGGACTGCTCCGCGCCGTGCGAGACCGCTTGCATACATTATGATTTTCCGATAAGAATAAGGCGGATCGCCCGGCAGCTGTCAAAAAGCGAGAGCATATCCTCCGACTTGTCGATAGATTTCTGCGGGATACACTGCGAAAACCCGTTTTTCCTGTCAAGCTCCGTTGTAGCGAGCGGCTATGAGATGATAGCGCGCGCGTTCGATATGGGCTGGGCGGGGGCGGTCTACAAGACCATAGGCTTCTACAAGCCCGAAGAGGTCTCACCGCGCTTTGACGCGCCGCGAAAAGAGGGAACGCCGTTTATCGGATTCCGGAACATGGAGCAGATAAGCGACAAGAGCCTTGAGGAAAATCTGGAAATATTCCGTCGGCTGAAACGGGATTATCCCGATAAAATTCTGGTGTCCTCCATAATGGGGCAGACGGACGAAGAGTGGACGGAGCTGGCGCGGTTATCCGAGGAAGCGGGCGCGGATATCATCGAGTGCAACTTTTCCTGTCCGCATATGAGCGCCCGCGGAATGGGCAGCGACGTAGGAGAAGACCCGCAGTTGGTAAAGCGATACACGGAGCTTGCAAAGCGCGGAACGCGGCTGCCTGTCCTCGCGAAAATGACCCCGAATCTCGCGCATATAGAAATACCCGCAAGGGCGGCTGTCGACGGCGGCGCGGACGGCATCGCCGCGATAAACACCATCAAAAGCGTGACTACATCGAGGGAATCGGAGGTGGACGGAAGAACTGCCGTTTCGGGCTATTCGGGAAAGGCGGTAAAACCGATAGCGCTGCGATTTATCGGCGAACTGGCGCGGCTGGGAGTCCCCGTTTCGGGAATGGGCGGCATTGAAAGCTGCGAGGACGCGCTGGATTTTCTCGCCATGGGCTGCACGAATTTGCAGATAACCACTGCGGTTATGCAATACGGCTACCGCATTATCGACGATTTAATTGACGGTCTGGCGCGTCATATGGAAGCTGTCGGCGCGAAAAGCGTATCGGAGCTTATCGGAACGGAGCTTGGAAAAATAGTTCCCGCGGACAGTCTCGACAGAAAAACCGTCGTTTATCCGAAATTTGACAGAGAGCACTGCGTCGGCTGCGGAAGATGCTATATCTCCTGCGCGGACGGCGGACACGGAGCGATACGCTTCGGCGAGGACAGAAAGCCCGTGTTGGACGGCGTAAAGTGCGTCGGATGTCATCTCTGCCGGCTGGTATGTCCCGCAGGCGCGATATCCTCGTCGAAACGAGTTCCCAAGCACTGAGAAAGGAGGCGGACGGTGTATGGCGGTAACGCTCAGAAGATTATGCAGAAACGCCGAGAGCGGCTACGGTCTGAAACTCGCGGCGGGTCATAACGGAATGGACAACATCGTCCGTTGGGTGCATACTCTTGAAGAGAGCGGAACGCCCGATACGCTTCGAGGCGGCGAGCTTATCTTCACAACGGGAATAGGCTATTCCGAAAACGACTTGCTGCTGACTTTTGTGAAAGAACTTAAAGAGCACGGCGCGGCGGGACTTGTAATAAATCTCGGTCAGCATATTAAAAGCATTCCGCCGCAAGTCCTCGTCTACTGCAACGAACGGGATTTTCCGCTGCTTACGCTGCCGCGCGAGGCAAACACGCTCGATATCACCTATGAATTATGCTGGCGTATCATCGCAAGTGAGGAGCAGGAGACCTCGCTTGCCGAGGCGCTGCGGGGTTTGATTTTCGGAGGTGAGAAGCGCGAGGAATATATCGATACGCTGGAGCAGCAGGGCTTCGACAACAGCGCCGGATATACGCTTATCGCCGCGTCCTCGCAGAACGAGAAAACCGCTTCCGCGGCGTTAAAAAGCAACCCCGCGCTATGGAAGATACTGCGCCGTTCAAAAAATCATACGGCAACGTTCTACCAGACCGGCTGTGCGATAACGGTACGACAGAACACCACCGAGGACGATGTGAAAAGGATAATCGCCGAATCAAGCGCACTTGATGAATACGATCTCGTGGTGGGAATATCAGAAAAGCAAGAGGGCTTCGGAGCGCTTCGCGACTGTTACAGACAATGCATATCCGCGCTTTCCGTGGGAAGGATCACGGGTCGAAGCGTTACGCGCTATAACGATATCGGGATATACAAGCTGATTTTCGGAGTCGAGGATAAAAGCGTTCTGAGGGATTATGTCAACCAGATTCTGGGAGAACTGATGAAATTTGACAGCTCCAATGATTCGGGTTACATCCCTTTGCTTAAGGCGTATCTGGAAAACAGCGGAAGCGTGTCGCAAACGTCGGAACAGCTTGGCGTTCACCGTAACACGGTCAATTACAAGCTGAAATCCATACGGGAGATCCTCGGAAATCAGTTGGACGAGGAAAGCAGAATGAATCTTCTTCTGGCGTTTCATGTGCTGGAGGTTCTAAACTTAAATTAGACAATCGAAAGGAAGTAAGGAAAATGAACGGTCGGGAAATTAAGGAAACGCAGATCACCTACAATCTGCAGTCGTGGTCAAAGCAGCGCGGCATAGACCCCACGCCCATCGAAAGGGCAGACGGGATATACATGTGGGATTACGACGGTCGGAGATATTCCGATATGTCGAGCCAGCTCGTCAATTTGAACGTCGGACATAACTGCCGACCTATTATCGACGCGATAAAGGAGCAAGCGGAGAAATTCTGCTATCTGTCGCCGAGCTACTCCTGTGAATCCCGCGCCAGGCTCGCCAAAATGGTGATAGACCTTATGCCGGACAACATGGCTAAGGTATTCTTCACCAACGGCGGCGCAGACGCGAACGAAAACGCGGTGAAGATCGCGAGGATGTTCACGGGGCGAAACAAGGTGTTTTCGCGTTACCGCAGCTATCACGGCTCGACTTTCGGCGCGGGCAACCTCACCGGAGAGCCTCGCCGCTATCCGCTTGAGCCGGGCATACCGGGGTTTGTAAAGTTTTTCGACCCGTATATCTACCGCGAGCCGATAAAATTCGAGAGCGAAAAGCAGGCGGCGGACTACTACGTCGCAAAGCTGCGCGAGCAGATCGTATATGAAAACCCCGACAGCGTGGCGGCTGTCGTAATGGAAACGGTCACTGGCTCTAACGGCGTTATCATTCCGCCCGAGGGCTATTTGCAAGGCGTAAGAAAAATTTGCGACGAGTTCGGCATTATGATGATCTGCGACGAGGTAATGGCGGGCTGGGGAAGAACGGGCAAGATGTTCGCGTTTGAGAATTTCGGCGTAAAGCCCGATATCGTGAGCTTCGCAAAGGGCGTTACCTGCGGATACGTGCAGCTCGGCGGCGTTGCGGTAAGCCGCGAGATCGCGGAATATTTCGACGACCATATGCTTTCCTGCGGGCTTACCTACAGCGCCCATCCGCTGGCGTGCGCCGCGGGAGTCGCCTGTCTGAATTTCTACAAGGACAATAATATCCTCGACAACGTAAACAAGGTTGGAAAGGTTCTGGGAGAAATTCTGGAAGAGCTTAAAGAAAAGCATCCGTGCGTCGGCGACGTGAGATATATCGGGCTGTTTACCTCTATCGAGCTCGTCAAGGATAAGGAGACGCGCGAGCCACTCGTTCCCTACGGCAAAGACCCCGGCGGGATAATGGGGAAAATCATCGGCGCACTGAAAGCGAAAGGTTTTGTCACCTATTCTCACGAGAATATGATCTTCGTGTCTCCGCCGCTTATCATCACAGAGGAGCAGATACGCGAGGAAATGGCAAAGGTCGACGAGGTTCTTACCGATACCGACAAGATAATTTAAGGAGGGAGCGCAATGGCGAATCCTTATAAAAACGCCCCGACGGTGAAGCTTGCGGAATATATCCCCGCAAAGCTGTTCCGCACGATACTTCCCGAACAGCGGCACACTCCCTGCGGCATAAGCGAGCTTCCCGTAGAGATACAGCTCAAAAAGGCGTTTGCTAAAACGCTCAGCTTTAAAGTGCCGTGGGACGGGCTGATGTACGGTTTTGTCCGCGGAAAAAAGGAAATATTTGGCAGGCTGGAGGGTTTTGCGGCGAAGAGCGTCTCGCTTCAGGATTGGGACGACAGATTTCTCCTGTTGTTCGAGGGCGCGGACAAGGGCGATGAAAAACCATTCTTCGTGTCTCCCAAGGACGTGAAAGAACTGCTGGAAAACTGTCTGCGCGTTCCCGAGCAGGCTTCAATAAAGAAAGGACGGTAATTATGTACATTTGCAGCAAGGAAAGAATGGAAGATAAGATCAAGACGTTTTCGCGATTCGGAGACGCAGGGCACGGCGGTATCACCCGCTACTCGCTCTCGCCCGAAGCGATAATGGCGTGTGAGGAATTCGTAAAACGCATGACGATGATCGGCGCGGAGATAGAGACCGACGACGTCGCGAATATGTACGCGACTATCCCCGGCAGCGACCCGAACGCAAAACGCATCGTAATGGCCTCCCACTGCGATTCGGTAAAGAACGGCGGCAACTACGACGGCATTCTCGGCGTAATGTCCGCGATGGAGGTATTGGAGACCGTTGTAAAGGAAAATATCCCGCATAAGCACCCGCTTACGGCGATGATCTGGACGAACGAGGAGGGTTCGCTGTATCCTCCCGCGATGATGTGTTCGGGTATCGTGTGTTACGATTATCTTCCCGAGGATATCCGCGCGAAATTCAAATATGAGGATATGATGCAGTCCAAGAGCATTCTCGACAGCACGAAAACCTTTGGCGAGGCGCTGGAAAACTCCGGCTTTAAGGGCGATAAAAAATATCGGCTCTCTCCCGAAAAATATCTGTATATGTTTGAAACGCATATCGAACAGGGACCTATCCTTGAGGACGCGGGCAACGATATCGGCGTGGTGGACTGCGTTCTCGGAATGTTCAACTATCGGCTGAGGTTTTACGGACAAACCACTCACGCGGGAACGTTCCCCATGCCTAAGCGCAAAGACGCGTTTTACGCGGCTTCTCAAGCGCTGTGCTATCTGCATGAGGAGATAGACAAGCTTGGAATTCCCGAGTTGGTTTATACGACGGGCGAGGTCGTATGCCACCCGTGCGTGCACACCTGCGTTCCCGATTTCTTTGATTTCAGCTTTGATTCGCGCCACGAGGACCCGAAAGTCCTCGAAAAGGTGCTGGGTATCGTAAAGAGCTGCGCCGATAGGGAATGGAGCGGCTGCAAATGCGAGGTCGTCAAGGCTTGGAACAGAGATACCGTTTATTGGGACAAGAAATTGGTATCTTATGTAAAGGCGGCTGCCGAGGAGCTTGGCGTAAAACACCAGTACATTCATTCGGGCGCGGGTCATGACGCGCAGTTCGCGGCGTATATGCTGCCGACGACGATGATCTTCGTGCAGAGCAAGGACGGACTTTCTCACTGCGAGCCCGAGTTTTCAAGCGTCGAACACTGCACCGAGGGCGCTTCCGTAATGCTGAACGCCGTGCTGAAAGCGGATAATGATTGATTTCCGATTTTTTCTTCATAGCTTTTTAGAAATGCGGGCGGTAATAAATCCGTCCGTATTTCGCAATGAAAGGAATTTGATATGAGCAGAGAATTTTTAATGCCGAAATATATTTTCACGGGCGAAAACGCCCTTTCGGGAGCGTCGGACGTTCTTAAAAAAATGGGAAAGAGGGCGCTCGTTATCTCGGGAACGGTCACCTCCAAACAGCTTTATTTTGAAGAATGTGTGCGGTTGCTTAATAACTTTGGCGTTGAAACGGCAAAGTTTACCGACATTGCCGGAGAGCCGACCGACGTTACCGTCAACAACGGGCTTGCGGCGTATAGGGATAACGACTGCGACTGCCTTTTCGCGATAGGCGGCGGCAGCGCGTTGGATACTATGAAAGCAATCGCGGCGCTGGCTGTCTGCGGCGGAAAAATATCCGATTATATGGGAAAACCGATAACAGCGGAGCTTCCGTTTATGACCGCTGTTCCGACCACTGCGGGTACCGGCTCCGAGGCAACGCGGTTCACCGTGATAACCGATACCGAAACGGGAGTGAAGATGCTGCTTTCGGGAGCGTCGCTGATTCCCGACTGCGCCATTGTCGATCCCAAGTACACCGTGACCGCGCCGAAGAGCGTTACAGCCGCGACGGGTCTTGACGCGCTCACTCACGCTATTGAAAGCTACACCTCGAAAAAAGCCCAGCCGCTTACCGATACCGTCGCGATGTCTGCGGTAAAGCGTATCTTCGCCAATCTTCCCGCGGCATATAACGATGGACAAAATATCCGCGCGCGTTCGGAAATGTCGATAGCAGCGCTGGAAGCGGGCATCGCCATCAATAATGCTTCTGTAACTCTAGTTCACGGGATGAGCCGCCCGATAGGCGCACTGTTTCACGTTCCTCACGGCATATCCAACGCGATGCTGTTGGAGAAATGTCTCGGTTTCGCGCTGGACGGCGCATACGGAAGATTTGCGGAGCTTGCGAGAGCGATCGGTGCGGCTGATAATTGCCTTGACGACAAAAACGCGGCAGAGCGGTTGATAGTGAAGATACGCGAGCTGTGCGATATCTGCGAAATACCCGCACTTTCCGAATACGGTATCGACCGCGGCGAATACTGCGCCGCCATAGAAAAAATGTCCGCGGACGCCATAGCTTCGGGCAGCCCGGCGAACACTGCAAAGCCAGTCTCATTTGAAAATATTGAGGCTATTTACAGGGCGCTGTATCCTTGCAAAACGATCTGAATTATGAAAAATATAACGGAAAATTTACCGAACGATAACCCTATAACACTCGAATCGCTCCGCGAGCAGTTTCTCGGAAACGACTTCACAATAATGCCCGACGCTCTCCCCGAAAGCATGAACGAGGACGAAGCGGAGTTGTACAATAAGGTCATCAATTTTATTAACGGCGACTGGCAGGATTTCGCAAAGGAAATGGGTCTGAAACGCCCGCAGATGTGTTACTCCGAGGATTTTATTCCCGAAGCTCTTCGGCTTCGCGTTTCGAGAATAGTAGCTAATGCAATCATAAAAATCGTGCGCGATGAAAAAGCTTTGGACAATATGCTCACAACATTTGTGCTGCCGCAGATGTTCTCCCCACTCACGGATTTGATTGAAGAGATTGATATAACGGGGCTTGCGGGCGATGACGCAAAAGAGCTTCTTGAAATTTTAAGAAATCCTTCGGAACTTGATGAAAGCCCCGTTGAAGATGAAACAGCGATTGATGATTTCGATTCGGATAATGTGTTTTTCGACGATGAAACAATCGAAGAATTTCGTAAAGAGTTCGGAGATGAGATTGCCGATAAAGCCAAAGCTATAAATCTGTGTTTCCATGCCGACGATTTGCTGAAACACACGGTAGAGCTGCTTATGAACGCTATGGACGTACAAAGTCTCATAGAGATTGCGCTTGCTAATCCCGTTGCCGAGGACTTTAATTTCAAAAACCCGTTAAACTATGCCAAGAGAGATTTTGAAAAATCGTGGTATCACACGCGGACGGCTCAAACGATTTCGCTTAACGAAATCACCGAGAACGCTGACAGCGGAGCGGAAATTCCCAACGCGGTCAACATAGAAGCAACCAGTATTGCCGCGCTTTCGGCAGAAGAATTTCTCAACAATCTCGATGAAACCGACAAGAAAATTGTCGAAATGCTCGTGAAAAAATTTACTCAGACTGAAATCGCGGACGAGGTCGGTCTTTCGCAAAGCGCCATATCAAGGCGTTTGAAAAATTATCGACGCTAGGAAAAGAATTTGAAAAATTTTTTTCAAACAACGCATAAAAAGTCTTCCTTCGTGTCGTTAGTATATAGAGGACAGAATTTCCCGTCGTTCTTCGGCGGGATTTTGTT
>JAMPFE010000048.1 GCA_023664705.1 Lachnospiraceae bacterium
GGAAAACCTGACGAAGATATACATCAAACAGCGAAAAAACCATTTGAAAATAGGGCATGGTTTAATGGATTCGGTAAAAGCAAGTAATTATAAATTCCAGCTTATCACACAATCAATAAAATGCCAAAGCACCTGTTTCTCCGACAGGTGCTTTTCGCATATATGACATATTTTATTTTTCTTAAAGGTTTTGCCAAACAAAACTTTTCAAAGCTGCTTTTTCTTTAAAAATCCTTAAAATTCAGCATAATACCAAAATATCAGCCCTTGTTTTGTATAGATTTGTACAAAGCAAGGGCGATTTTTTATGAAATAAAGTTTTGTCTGCCGCAATAGACCTACAAAACGAAAAAAGCTATAATGTAAACATAGCCTGACGGATGCAGACGTGCTATTTCAGTTCCGTTTGGCAAAACACGATCAACGGACTGAAAAGTTGATTGTCAGAGATTTATGCTCGACAATTCAGCTTTCGTCTGCGAGCCATTTTCTCTGGCAGAAAGGAAAAATTATGGCTCGTAAAAGATATTTTGACATCACTCTGGTTGAGGGCGTTACGCCTGAAATTATCAGGGAATATAAAAAGATTGTAAGGCATGAAAGGTACATAGAGGAATGTGACCGTAAAAATAGAACCAAAAAGTATGGCTTTGAGGAAGAAATCGAACGCTTTCTCCCGGAGCTTATAAATCAAACTGATGATATTTTATCGGAAAGCATGATCAAACTTCTGTACGAAGCTTTAAACGAGCTGCTCTCGGTCGATGAACCGTGCTATCATGCCGTTGTGGATTATTATTTCAGCTGCGAAAAAGTGTCTTTTTCAGATGAGGATATGATGAACGGGTTTGAATTTCCCGGGGAAATTCCTTTGACCGTCGGTTTGGACGGCATAATTGACCGAAAGGTCAGGCACAGCGATATTTATTACTACAAGAGCCAAAATAAATACTACAGCGATCTTGACAGGCGTATTCCCGATAAAACGGGGATTTACCGCATTGACGACAGCGGTGTTGCGACTAAAAAATACACGTTTGCGCCCACGTTTAAAGCGAATATGGGGACATATCACGACAGGGTTCCGATAAGGGGCGGACTTTCCACACGATTTTAAATGTTTTGGTGAATGAGTTGGACTATAAAGTTATAGGCGTTACAAAAAGCGACAGCGGCGAGCTTGTTTACGACAGAAAGGATTTTATAAGAAATTCCCGTAACTTCGGTGTGCCGCAAAACCGCCCGAGAGTGTATATTATGGGGTTCAGCAGAAAACTGTTCGGCGATAAGGTTGACGAACTGCCGACAAGACGTGAAACCGATATTTACGGAGACTTGAATGATTTGCTTGAAATGAATGCCGATGACAAATATTTCCTTTCCACGGGCTATGTGGAAACGCTTGAACGTCACAAGGCGCGGCACGAGGGCAAGGGTAACGGGTTCGGTTACAGAATTGTAAATCTTCCCGAGATTGAACACCCGGTATCATCGGAAATAAAATATTCCGTGTCGATTTTGTCGGCAAGGTCGGGGAAATTTGCCGTTCTTGCGGATTTCGCGTCATAGTCCAAAATGGCATTCATAAGCTGGTTTTGCTTTGGAGTAAAATCCGCGCAGTATTCGGCAAATTTACCTTTTCCGCACCAAAGAGCGGCTGCCGCTCTACAGATGTTGCAGATTATTTGATACGCATTGCCGACGGCGGATTTCAGACCGTCAATAGTTTTGTCTTTTTCCCGCAGACGGGTATTGTATTCGGTGGCAAGTTCATGTTCACGGTCGGCAAGCCGTCTGGCAAATTGCTTTTCTTTTTCGGCAAGCTGTAGGTTAAGTTGTTCCGCGTTTTCAAGAATTGCGGTATTTTCCGTTTCGAGGTTGGAAACATTCTTTTTTAAGGCTGAATTTTCCTCGTTAAGTGCTGTTATTTTTTCTCTGTAAAATTTATGGGGACTGTTTTCGCGGAGTTCAAGCTGCTGCTCCCGCTCTTGACAGATTTTCAGACGGCTTTGAATATCCTCGCTTAATGCGGTGTGTGCATTGAGGTGTTTCTGTTTTGGCGTTCAAGGGCGGCGGCTCTCGTTCGACGAAGGCGGTTTCGCGCTCCTGCACTTTTTTGAGACGCTCCTCGGATTTTGCAAAGTTACGGTCGGCTTTTCGCGAATTTTCTTAATGCTGTCATTTGCGGCGTTGATGTCGTCTACCAATGCGGCGGTGGTAGCGGCAGCCTGTTGAGTTGCTTTGATGTCACTTTCTGACACAAGAACCTTGCCCTTTCCCATTGCTTTAGTGATGATGTTGGTTGTGGTTTGAATTTCGGCATCGGCGTAATTTTGCAGATTTTCACCCGTTTTTTTGAGTTGTTTAATCGTCTTGTTTCCCAAATCGGTTGCACCGTTCAAAATGCCGATGTCACGCCCGAAAAAATTATTTAGGCGGTTGCTTAAATCTTTGTGGAAAATTTTTAACTCTTTCAGAGTGATAACTTCCTTTGCGGACAGTTTGGGAATATTTTTCTTTTTGTCGATAGCCACGGGTACAAAGGCGTAGTGAATATGCGGCCGGCTCTCGTCCATATGGACGTATGCGGAGATGACATTTTCTTTTACGTAACGCTCGTTCAGAAATTTGTACGTTTCCCGAAAAAAGTCGGCGTACTCGTTTTCCGAAAGTTTCTGCGGAGCGGTAACTATCCAGTCGCAGAAAACGTTCACGTCCTTGCGGTTCAAAACCTTGATTTCCGAAAGACGTTTATGTATAAAATCAAGTTGTGTGAGCGGTTGGTCGGTTGCCGCAAGGTTGTAGTTGAGTGGAGTACAGTCGGGGTCAATCAAACTTGTGCTGCTTATTTTTGTGCGGTCGTAGTGGGCAAGCATATTTCCCGTTGCGCCGCGGGTGTATTTTTCAACGTGCGTCATAGTTCTCCTTTCAAAAAACGGGACGGCGGTTTTCGTCCAAACTGCGTTTGGTCGAGCAAGCTATACCAAAATTTCTTAACGTCCCGAGGGACTAAAATTTTGGTTGCTTGCTCTCAAACGCCGAGGGCTTATTTGTGCCCGCTGTCGCTGGCGGATAGTGTCAGTACAAATCGTCAAGCCGCTGTACAGCTTTCTTTTTCTGCTTTTCTATTGTATGGTAATATGTCCGCATTTTAGTTCCAACGTCCGAATGTCCGAGCAGTTCCGAAACCACTTTTATGTCCTCGCCTTTTAAAATTAAAGTTGTGGCAAAGGTGTGCCGCAGGGAATGTACTATATCGTTCACGCCTGCAATATTGCATTTGCGGAGTATGCTTGAAAAAATGCGGTGCATATTGTGGGGCGAAACTATGGTGTGTTCCTCGGTGGCAATAACGTGCGTATCGTCATTGACGATTTCTTTCGGCTTGCGAAGAGCCTCGGCGGCGTTTTTGTTTAGGCTGACATAGCGGACAGATATTTTGCTTTTCGGGGTATGCTGTTCCTCAATAATATATTTTGTTTCGCCGTTTTCACGGGATTTATGTTCCGATACATTTCCGTGTATGTATATTGTGTTTGTCTCAAAATCCACATCTTCCCATTTGAGGTAAAGCGCCTCGCCGAGCCGTATGCCCGTGTTCAGCATTAGCAGAAACGCATAGCCGTAACGGTACACGTATTTCCCGTTTTGGTATTTTCGGGTACATTCCTGCACAATGGCGTTTATCTCGTTTCGGTTGTATGCCCGTATCTCCTTTGTTTCCTGTTTCGTTTTGGCGGGCAAAGTAACTGTCAGCATCGGGTTGCGGATAATTTCATTTTTTGCTGTACCCAATGTAAGACAGGCGTTCAGATTATTGTATGCCTTTTTCATTGTGGAATAGGAGTGGGTTTTTGAAATTTCTGTCAGCATATGCTGTATGTCGTCAGCTTTGAGAGCCTGCATTTGAGTAAGATTGTAATTTTCAGCATAGCTGTAAATTGGTGATGTCAAAGCGGAAAATACCGAGGATTTACGTTTGTCTGGCTCCGCTATGACGGCGATGTAGAGACTTAGCTCCTCCTGCCATTCGGGGGTTATGCTGATTTTAGTTTTCCCCTGCACGCAGGCGGCGAGTACGGATAGGGTCAAAGCCGAGGGCATATCTGGGTGGACTTGCAGGATTTTCGCTGTTTGCCGCACAAATTCACGCAAAGTGCGGGGGAGTTCCTCTAATGGGAACGGAGTAGGTTCTGCCGTGGTTGTAAGGGGGATTGGGGGTTCGAGGAAATAGTAGGACATTTTATTTTCTCCTTTTTCTTTAAAACTATTGCTTTTTGTTTTAAAATGTGCTATAATATTCTTGTAATAGAAATTACTGCTAAATATTATTGAGATGTACTTATAATAGCGCAATATTGTTGAGTTATTGATGTTCTTTGCGATATTATTATATTTTTATAACTTTTTACAAACTTGTGGAGCGTGTAGCAGATGAATTATGATAATTTTGTACAAAAATGTAAGGAGCATAACTATACTCCCAGTGGATTAGTCAAGGAGCTTGGAATAAGCGACGGTAATTTGGGAAGTTGGAAAAAGGGCGGAAATCCGAGCCTTTCTGTATTAAATCAGCTTGCGAATAAACTGAAATGCAGTACGGATTATCTGCTTGGAGTGGAGGATACCTCGGTTACTCCAAAGGATATACTGGATAAAACGTTCAAGACTTTTATGGCGTTGCCTCAGCGTATAGCAAGTCTTAAAAGCGGAAAGGTTATTGAAGAACCCGAGCAGTTGGAAAAATATCTGAACTGCGAACAGGGATTTTTGTTTATGACAGAGATAACCGAGTATTGTCCTGCCGATAAAAATTATACGGCGGAGCAGAATGTGAAAATGGAATATAAGATACTGGATATACTGGACAGACTGGCTGACACGGCTAATTACAAAGCCTTGCAGATACAGATTTCAAGAATCATGCTGTTTTGGCTGAAAAGGTCAGATGAGGAAAAGTACGGAAAACTTTGCGAATGTGCCAGTCTTGCACAAGGTAAGTTAAAGTTTATTCAGGACGGAACGTTAAGCAAATCAAAGAATGATAATTATGGGTTTAATACGTCCGATGTGTTTTTTTTGATGAAACATTTTAATGTGTCGGTTGGGTATATGTTTACGGGGAATGAAAATTCCCGATAAGCTGACTATCAATATGCCGTCAAAGTAATGTCAAGCGGCGCGAATGGCTGTACGGCTTGGTTTGCGGACAATTGTCAGAATGTCATAGAGTACAAGGTGGAGATGATAAAATGATTATGACCGAAAGCGGGATATGTATAACGGACGCTTTTCCGATTTATAGCTCTGTCGAAATTTCAGTACCGAAAATTGAGTACAAAACCACTAAAATAAATAACCGCCGATATTTGGGAAACAAGTATAAGCTGCTGCCATTTATCGAAAGAGTTGTAAGCGAAAACACGGAGGATATAAATTCCGCAGCCGATATATTTGCTGGAACAGGGGCGGTTGCCTCGGCGTTCACGGACAAAAAAATTATTACAAACGATACGTTATACAGCAATTATATTTGCCATATTGCTTGGTTTGGTTCGGAAATGTATTCAAAAGAAAAAATTGTAAAATATGTTCTTTATTACAATTCTGTCACAGTTGACGAGGAAAATTATATGACCGAAAATTTTGCCGATACATATTTCAGTGAAAAAGATTGCTGTCGGATAGGATTTATCAGACAAAATATAGAAGATGAATTTGCGGCGGGGAACATAAACGAACGCGAGCGGGCGATACTTATTACTTCGCTATTGTACGCTATGGATAAAATAGCGCAGACCTGCGGGCATTATGACGCATACCGTCAGGGGGCGGAATTTGACAAATCTCTTGAATTGTATGTGCCAATTCCGCAGGAGAAAAATAATCCCGAAAATCAATGTTTCAATATGAACGCTAACGAGCTTGTAAAAAGCGTTTATGCTGATTTGATTTATATAGACCCGCCTTATAATTCCCGCCAGTATTGCGACGCGTATCATTTGATTGAGAATGTTGCGCGGTGGGAAAAGCCTGTTGTAAAGGGCGTTGCCAAAAAAATGGACAGGTCAAAGCTGAAAAGCGATTATTGTACGCAAAAGGCAACAGCGGCATTTGAGGATTTGATTTCAAACATTAACGCAAGGTACATACTACTTTCGTATAATAATATGGCTAAAAAGGGCAATGACAGGTCTAACGCTAAAATTTCCGATGAGGACATTTACAGAATACTCGAAGGAAAAGGGGAACTGACAGTGTTCTCGGAGGATTACAAGGCGTTTACCACGGGGAAGTCAAGTATTGACAACAACAAGGAAAGGCTTTTTTTATGCAGATGTCATTATTAGATAATATGGGTATAATATCTTCCCCTTTAAATTATACAGGCGGTAAGTATAAGCTGCTGCCGCAGATACTGCCGCTTTTTCCTAAAGTTGAGGGAACATTTATAGATTTATTTTGCGGTGGCTGCAATGTGGGAATTAACGTTCCTGCCGCAAAGACGGTTTTTAACGATACAAACCAAAATTTGATATACCTCTACAATACCTTTAAAAATTTGGATAAGGGCATTTTGTTTGAAATGATTGATGAGATTATTTCAAAATACTCGTTATCACGTTCCGATAAAAACGGTTACAGCTTTTACGGCTGTGAAAGTTCAAGCGGACTTGGCACATACAACAAAGAGAATTTTTTCAAGTTAAGAGATGATTTTAACAATAAAACCTCTCTTGAATATAGGTATTATGTTATGCTGTATGTTTTGGTGGTGTATTCTTTTAACAATCAGATACGTTTCAACAAAGAGGGAAAGTTTAATCTTCCTGTTGGGAAAAGGGATTACAATACTAAAATGCAGGAGAAATTGTCGATATTTGTTGATAGGATAAAAGAGGGTAATTATGAGTTTTCCTGCATTGATTTTGAAAATTTTGATATTTCGGAGTATGGGGCAAATGATTTTATTTATGCCGACCCGCCGTATTTGATAGCCTGCGCCACATATAACGAGCAGGACGGGTGGAACAATGATAAAGAGAAAGCATTATACCGCTTTTTGGATAAGGCAACAGAGCAGGAGGTAAAAATTGCGTTTTCAAACGTGTTGAGCAGCGAGGGTAAAGAAAATAAATTGCTTATTGAATGGCTCGAAAAAAATAAATCCAAATACAACACAATACACTTGAATTATAATTATTCCAATTCAAATTATCAGAAAAAGGACAGAAAAACAGGTTCTGACGAAGTGCTTATAACGAATTATTAGGAGAGCAGATTTTATTATGCCGCATTTTACATTTCAATCGTATTCTTGGAGTTTGGGGACGACAAGTTTTCGTATGGCAGACTTTCACCGCAAGGTGGAGGAACAGCTTATGTTGCTTGATGAGTTTTGGAATATTCCCGAAAATAAAGATGCAAGTTGGACAGGCGATAGCACTGTTCAGGTTAAATATTATGATTTTATTTATTCTAAAGGCTTTGTAACGGGTGATATTACTGATAATTTTGATAAGAAAGCTAAAACTGCTAGGCAGAAAACATCTGGTCTTGTTGATATTGGCTTAATTGATTATAACAGGAGAATGACGAGTGTAGGCAGGGCACTTCTTGATATATGTAATAGCGGAGATTTTTCCTCGGATAATGAATTTAAAATACCAAAAGACAGCTATATCTACTTTAAGCAGCTTTTAAAAACGGCATACAGAATGAGGGATAGCTTTGTTCGTCCATATCTGATAACAGGAACAGTGCTTGGCAATTGCGGTGATTATCTTTCAGATGACGAATTTACATATTTGTTGCCCCTTTGTGTCAGCAAGGAGATAACCGATGATGTTACCAAATATGTAGCCTTATATCGTGAAAATAAGGTTTCTATTGACGATATTATCAGGAATATTGTGCTTACACGATATAATTATCCTGCTGCGTTGGAATTTTTCTTAAATTCAGAGCAAAGCGATACCGATATTATGACTATTGGTATGAATAGGGACGGAATACGTCACGATAAATGTTATGTAAATCTGTACAGACAGCTTGAAAGAGTTTATTTTGATAAAGATGATACTGCAATTGTCGATTTATATAGTGCTGCGAGGAAAATCGGAGGCAAATGCGGAACTTTATGGCGTAAAAGATTATTTGCTGTCAGAAATGCAAAAGAGCGCGGAGATTTAATTACTAACAGGTTTGATATAATATGTGATAAACGGCAGTTTAACATTGTATTTTTTGAGTACCTGCACTTAAACAAAATCAGAACTAATTTGTCGGATTATATGGATTTAAACAGGCGGTATTTGAATATAACGGATTCAATACTGTTTTCGGACGGCAAGGTTTGCTTTACTCCGATTTTTCAGAATCTCTTTAAGACGCAGGCAGGAAAGGTTTTTGATGATGCATATAGCGATTGTGATTTATTGCAGCGCGATTGTGCGTTAGCTGATATAAATGCAAGTCTGGTATTTGATAATAGTAATGTTGTAAGTGTATTCAATGAGGAAAACAGTATAACTCTTGGTTCTATTGATGAGGTTTACGATTATGTTGAAAATGACAGGTACAGCCGTTTCAGAAAACTTGTTGACAGCAAATTTACAAATGCCGTGATTATTGATATGCTTGATAAGTTTGAAACAAGGGACAATGACAGGGAAATAATCGAGCAAGTGGGCGGAGAGGCTAACGTACCGACCATATTTGAGTATATTACTGCTGTTGCGTGGTATAGAATTAGCGGATATAAAGGTAAAATTCTTGATTATATGAATTTGTCACTTGATGTAAATTTGTTGCCGAGAACTCACGCGGGAGGCGGTATGTCGGATATTGTTTACAAGTATGAAAAATCGGACAGCTATCCGAAACACGATTTACTGATAGAGTGCACGCTTATGGAGGGTACAACTCAGCGACACGGGGAAATGGAGCCTGTTTCCCGTCATCTTGCAAATTATTTGATTGACGAAAATCCCAACGCCTATTGCACTTTTGTGTCGAATAATCTGCACGCCTCTGTTATTTCTGATTTTAGGAACAGAAAAAGCTGTCTGTTTTATCGCAACGACACGGAATATGTCGAGGGTATGAAGATTATTCCGCTGCATACGCAGGAGCTTAAAGTTATTCTTGAAAAGGAAATTACTTATGATACGCTGTACAAGTTATTTGACGAGGTGTTCGTTTCGGAGGACGTTAAGGCTCCGCCAGAGTGGTATAAGCAAAAAATAAAAAAAGCAATCAATTATATTTGATATATTTAGAATGAAGAAGTGTATTTTGAAAATACAAAAGGTCTAGAAGAACTTATAACAGATAATCTTTCCGATGTTGTAAAAAATAATTATGAAAAAATTTTATGTTATGAATGCTCAAATACAAAAGAAAAACTAGATGAAATTTACAAAGAATTAGATAACATTCAGGCTCAAATTGCAATATCTCAACCAAGTAATCAAATCGATAGTGGAAGTGGTGAGGAAGGATTTTCTGCCTCAGATATTGATGTGTATGTTAATTCGTTTGCAGAGAAAGGTGTAAATAAAGATGACATAATATCAATAGAATCTCTTGCAGATTATATTGATTTTATACACACTTTGGATTTAAATTATTTGTCAAGAGGGCAAGGAGATTGTAGTTGGTCTCTTCTTCCAAGTGCTCTTAGAAAAAATGAAGAAGGACATCGGATTTATTCAGATGATGAAGTAAATAATATGATTCAGGAATTTACGAAAACATTGTTTTTTTATGATAAAAACTATACCCGAACGAGAAATAAGTTAGAAGTTCAAGCCTATGCACAGCACTACTCAATACCAACATATTTAATTGATTTTACAGAATCACATTTAATTTCAATATTATTTGCAATAGAAGATTATGAATTGGATTCTTGTTCAGTTATTTATTTTGTTGATGCTAAAAAGTTTAACGCTAATAAGTGTAAAAAATATAGCATACCAAATTGCAGTGATATTTCGGAATGCGATGCTGGAGCCTCTCCTATTTTTATAAAGTCTGATAGTGTAAATGAGAGAATTCATTTTCAAAAGGGTTGCTTTCTACGAATTCCTAATAATTATGAAAAAGATGATTTGATATTAGATCTTAAAGATTTTTGTAAAGTAGTCTTAGTAGCAAAAGAAAACAAATATGAAATTTTATCCGATTTGTTTAAATTAGGATTAGGTTTTCACAACATATATCCTGATCTTGACAACAATGCAAGAACAATAAAATTTAAAAATAAGTTGCAAGGAGATGTTTTATAATGAGCAAAAATAGCCAAATAAAGATATCATATTCGCGTCCACTGCTCTCTGTGCAGGATATAGTTAATTATATCGATAAGGGCGAGAAATATTTGACAGATGATATTGAAATAAAAGAAACCAATCCAATGGATTATTTGGGGGCAATAATATTAAATCCTCCTTACCAGCGTGAATATCGATCATCAATTAAAGAAGAAAGTATGATTATCGAGTCTATATTACTCAATATTCCTATTCCAGAAGTGTTTTTGGTTCAGGTTCCTGATAGCGGGTGTCAAGTGAGAAATGTTATGGATGGTAGACATAGACTGAATGCGATTTATAGGTTTGTTAAGGGTAAATATAAATTGCAAGGGTTAGATATCATTGTTCCAAAAGAAAAATACAATGGTCGTACTTTCAATGATCTTGAGAATGAAGATAAGATAAAAATATTAACATATAAAATATCCGCACTGGAATTTGTTCCTCTTGAAGATGAAAATATTGAAAGAGAACTTTTTACTAGGTATAATAAAGCAACTAAGCCATTAGAGCCGCAAGAAATTCGTTATGCAACATACACATCTAATACTAGTTTGTATGTTTCGGGTTTTGTTCATAAACTTGTAAAGCAAGAAAAAGCTCCTTTGTATAAAGCATATAATATTACTGATAGTCGCTCGAAAATGCAAAAGGTACATCAGAATATTTTTACACTACTTTTTATATTAGAGTATGGATTGGATATTCAATATTTTAATTCAACTGAGCTTGCGGATGTATACATGAAAAATAAAAATGATGAATTCAGAAATAAAAATGAAAACCAACAGGAAATACTGAATACGTTTACAGAATTCAACAATTTTATTTCTCAAATATGTGAATATGAACCACATCCATTTTCAATACGATTATTCGAATATAAAACAGGTGCAGGCAATTATTTATTTCGCACAAGCATATCAATGTTTTTGGCAGCTCTTTTTTATTACTGTGAATTTACTATAGATAAAAACTTTATAGAAGAATTTAAATCTTTAGTCGAAATTGTACATAGTGAAAATGATATATATGATAACATAAGTACCAATTCTAAACTTATGGCTAAGGCTATAATTAATCTTTACACTACTATTCAAAATATAAAGATAACATTTAATAATATCCGATTTAAAAACGACAAAATCAATCAACTCAAGACTTCAATTGAAAAAAATAAAGGAGACTGAATAATTACATTATTATAGTTATAGTATTTGATCTTAATTTTTTTGTTGTCAAAGTGTCGTCAAATAAGAAAATGGGATTTAAAAATGGCGTAAAATAGGGCAATTGCGGTGGCAGAGTATGTGCCTCCAAAACCGCGTGCCGAGGGTTCAAGTCCGTTAAACAGCTCCAGAGAAATCCCGTAGATACTGCATCTACGGGATTTATGTTTTTTATTTTTACTATAGTTTTAGTAACGGTTTAGTAACGTGCAGATAAGTTACAACCAAATACCTGTTTTTTCTTTGTTCATAAAAAGACATAATGAAGAATGTCTGTAATCTTAATTCAATAAATTGTCTTAATATAAATTATCCAAAAATTCACGTTTATTTTTATAAAAAATAACGAATAGTCTAAAATCTCCATAAGTTAATTTTTGGATAGAGGTTGTACTTTGAGACGTAGAGGTCGACGATTCAAGCCCATTAAACAGCTCCAGGTAAATCCCATAGATACGATATCTACGGGATTTTTATTTTAACTTTTGTGTATGCGAATGTATGCAATAATGCAAAATATATAACTCAAAATATGTAAATAAAAATTGTGTCCCCGGGGGCACATGAACGATTGATGAGTTTAATTGTCGATAATCGACCATTTGGTGTCGAAAATCGACCAAATAATGCAAATTCATTGATTTTTTATATAATTAATGTTATAGTGTAGTAAAAGAGGTTTTAAATGTTTGAGTAAATGAGTAAATTTGCATTCCAAATGTAATGCTGCATAAAAACCTTTTCACTACAGGCTTCGGCACAAATATCTGCAAAAAAGCTCGAATTTTGTATCTTTTTGGCGGTGAAATTGATTATATATTATAGAAGTTGTTCACATGGCTTTAAATTGAATAACCTCTTAAGCTAAAGTAATTGTATATTATCTAATATAAGAAGTAGGTGAAGTTTAAGAATGATAATGATTAAGATTAAATGATTTGTAGCAAAAGAAAGGGCACATTAAAGTGAGTCACTTGAAAGTAGCAAAAATGATATAAGTCGGAATAAAGTCAAAGGCTGATATCAGAAACATTTACGTTTTCTAAGAAATTAAGATCTGGGATTTATTATACCACATAAATAAGGAAATGCGTATTCATTTTGTGCTTTTGTAGTTAGCTTTATTGCTTTTCTGTAGTTTTATGTCTTTTCGAGGAGGTTAAAAGTAGAAATTCAGTATTTTCTGAATAATTCTATATGTTTCCCCGACAAGGCTATGTGGTTGCTGCTTCAGCTTTATCATCCATCTCCATGGTTTCTATAGTTTACCATTTTTTTGTCTATATTTAAATTAAACTTCAAACAAATTTCTCAACTATCTTTTCATATGTTGGCAAATGGCGATAAGTCTTGGATTTTAAGGCTTTTTCGCCATTTGTCATATCGGGAGAAACTTCGCATAACCTTGTGTTCCTCGGCACAACTTTCCGTCCAAAAGTAGTACGGTGGTAGTAAATATAGCGTTTATTAAGCTGCCAACCGTTCCATTTCTGCCTTTGCGGAGTCGTAGGTTGCATGGGCGTAATAGTTCAAAGTCATCGTGATGTTGGCGTGACCCATAATATACTGCAACGCTTTCGGGTTCATTCCCGCATTGGCTAACCGAGTGCAGAAAGTGTGTCGAAGAATATGGGGCGTGATGTTCGGAAGCGGCTCTTTGCTCTGCTTGTTGTACTTCTTCACAATCCCCTTTAACATACCCTCATAATTGGCGGCTACTTTGGGCATACCGTCCTGTTTGAGAAACAGGAAATCTTTATAGCCTCCAATGCTGAACTGTGCTGCGTTACTTCGATTTTTCATCACACGCTTTAACGCCTGACAGACTTCCTCGCTCATAGGGATTTGCCGTATGCCGTTCTTAGTCTTTGGCGTTTCCACATAGTAGCCTATATCGGCATCACGCAGGAGCTGATGGTCTACATTGATATGGCGGTTTTTGAAATCCAAAGCCGTGGTAAGCCCACAGAACTCTGAAATCCTAAGTCCCGTGCCGAGTAAGATGATTACTTCGTCACGGTACTTCTTATACACCGCATCCTGCTCCATAAAGGCTAACAGGCTTTCTTCCTGTTTCGGCGTTAGTGCCGCCTTTCGCTCCATGTCATCTTCGATAACCATATCAAGAGCGAAGTTAAAAGGATTTTTGCGAATACAGTCATCCTCAATGGCAGTGTAGAACGCCGCTTTTAATGAGCGTTTGTAGTTGCTGATTGACTGGAAGGCAAAGCCTTTTTCACTCATTCGGATAGCCCATTTCTTTGCGTCCGACTGCTTCACGCTGTCAATGCTTTTCGAGCCGATAGGGTCGTCCTGCAATAAGCCCATCAAGTATTCACGGCTTTTTTCTGTGCCGTGCTTCACATTCTTCCTCAGACCGTTCTGCTTGGCATAAAGCTGGCATACGGTGATTTTCTTCCCTATGGTGTCGATGCCATCGTCCAAGTCCCTGCATATTTCCTTTATCTTGTCCCTTAATGCAGGGACATCACGCTTTCCCGTTGGGGTCTTGTCCGTGGCTACCAGTTTCCACGAATAGACAAACTGTGGCTTGCCATATGCGTCCGTATATTTATATGCGTATCTCCCGTCTTTTCTTTGGCTCTCTCCAGTCCTTAACACCCGACCTTTATTGTCCCGTCTTTTCTGTGACATAGTGTAAGCTCCTTTCCGTTCTGGAACGAGCCTTGATACGACATATCATTATTATACCGCATTTTCGGCTCAATGCAACTATATGACCTCCATAGCGTCGATGATTTTTTCAAACTGCTTCCGTTTAATCTGCACACGGTTTCCGTTCATAATAAGCCAGTTGGCATTTGGATTTTCCTCCGCCAACTGGCGTAGCTTCTTTTCCCCGATGCGGAAATACTTTGCGGCTTCCTCAATGGTAAGCGTGTATTTTTCTCAGATGGGAACATCTGTATAGTTCATAAAAGACCTCCTATCAAACAAAAAAGCCTGTGCCAAACAAACATAAGCGTTTCAATATTCGCTATTCAGAGTTACACCACCACGGTTAAATCAACACTGATGGCAAGTGAACGGTCTATCTTCGGCATAATGCTTTCGGGAAGCCTGCCAAGATAATTTTCCAACCTCTGCTTATCTATGGTACGGATTTGCTCAAGCAGGACAATGGAGTTTTTCTCCAAGCCCCTAATATCCCTTACTATGGTATGGGTGGGGAGCTTTGCTTTGGTGTGTTCCTTGCCTGTAATTGCCGCCACAATGACAGTAGTGCTGTGCCTGTTGCCTGTATCGTTGGAGATAATAAGTACGGGTCGCCTGCCGCCCTGTTCTGAGCCGATAATGGGGTTTAATTTGGCGTAATATATATCGCCACGCTTGATAGTCCTTTCCATTGTATGTTTGACCTCCTATCTGGATTTAGGCAGAGCATTTCTGCCTATGTAGCAGCCAGACAC
>JAMPFE010000049.1 GCA_023664705.1 Lachnospiraceae bacterium
TAATCATCTTGTCATCATCACGAATTGCCTGTTTTGCAAGCCGCTGAATATCCTCCAAAACCGTGTCATAAAGCGCCGCCGCAGTTATCCGATGTTTAGTGCAGCCCTTTATTCCGTCTTTTCTGTAACTGTTACAATAAAAATCAAAATTCGCGTTATAATCGTCCTCGTTCCAAGTTCTATGATTTCTTTGCAAACTCAAGCTGTAACCGCAGTCGGGACATTTCAGCAAACCACAGAAAATATTGTCGTATTTTTCGCTGTCGCCGACCCCTTTCTTGCGGCTCGTAATCAGCTTTTGCACCAATTCCCACTCATCGGGTTCGATTATCGGCTCGTGCATTCCGTCGACGATTATTATCTCATCTTCGGAACAGCGCCGGGGCGGCGAATTTTTTCCTCGGATAATATCGCCGCAATGCGTTTCAGGCTCAATCCGTCCTTTGCCATTTGAAATATGCGCCGAACGGTGGGCGCATATTTTTCGTTGATAACAAGATGATTTTTGTCGGCGGGGTCCTTCTCGTAGCCGTAAGGCGCGGTATCCTCGATGAATTTTCCTTGCCGTTTTTTCGTCATCAATGCCGAGCGCGTCTTCTTGGAAAGGTCTTGGACGTAACCAAGTTCTTGAACGGCGTAAAGCCTATTGTAGAGCCATTCGTCGCATCCACGCCGTCTGTGTGTTCGGGAAAGAAAATCTCCGCAAATCGTTTGAGTTAGCTGGGACTAATTCGCGACAATTATAATAATTTTGTCGCCCGAAATTAAATTCCAAATCTATTTTAAATTTAGCACATTCAAAACTGCAAATTTATTCGGAGCAAATTAGTTAGCATTGCAATTTCCAAATTTTAACTCAAATTTACAGCAATTCCAAATATTTACATCGCGAAACTGCAATTATCTGCAACTAACTCCAAATCGGCTGCAAATAACTGCACGCGAACTGCAAAAGGCTGCAAAATAAGGAACAAATTCCAACGACTTGTTCCCAAAACTAAAAATTTTTGCAAGTTTCCAATTAAAAAAATTCAAATTTTGTAATTGCCGAATTATTTTTCACGGCAATATTTCACGAGAATTTCACGCCGGTTTTGTATACCGGAGCTTCCGCAGCCCACAACGCCGCCGCGCCTCAAACGCAGACACAGAGCGGTTTCGCAGGCTGTCGGTTATACCATAATATCCTCCTTTTTCGCGGACAACCGATGTATTCGACAATTCTATTATACACCGATTGTCCGCGAATTTCAAGTGCTTTTTTGAAATTTATTGTAATTGTGCGCTATTTTGCCGCAGTTACTGTTTTATTGTGTGATCTCAGCTTGCTTTCAATTTGATCTTGCAGTATTTTCTTGATTATTTCCGTATTCTTTTCCGTGCACGTATAATGCGGATTTACGATTACTTTAGGCTTGGATTTTTTCATAATTTACCCCCTTTCGTCAATGATGTTTTGGTTTCGGTTTGTGTTGTTGTGCAACTTGCTGTTCCTTTTGCGCCTTAATGAGGTTGTCGATGTAATTGCCCTCGACAATTTTCTCATAGGCGTTTATCAACTCGGAAATGCGCTTTAGCTGTTGCCGTTCATCATCACGATCTTGATTATTACCGATGAACTCTTGCAGATCAGCCGCCTTGTCGTACATCTGTTCGCGCGAGGTAATACCGAGATCGCGAATTGTGATAAGCTGTTCCGCCAAGTAATTTATCTCTGCGTCGTTTTGGAATGTGTAGAGTTTTGTCGGGTCGAGTTTGCGCGGAGTATATGTAAATTGCTTGACCGCGATTACCACGTTCATAATTTCGATGTGGAACTTTTTTCGACCTCGCCCGCCGTTTGGAATTTCTCTCGAACGGCGTTCGTGTAATTATTGCGGTTTGCTATCCGCTGTTCAAGTTTTATCGGCAAATACGCGTCACCCAAAGTTTTCAGACGCACGAACCTTTGTGCGAATGTGGGCTTGACCGCGAGATGCTTTCCGTCCTTTATTTCATAACCGCGCCTTTTCAGCAAATCCCAAAAATCCTCAAGATTTTTAGAACAGTAGACAAGGCGGTCGATCTCCAGCTTGATTTTATCTCTAATGCCCTCGGTTTTACTCGGACGATAACTCGCGGCGATAGTAGCTGTGGTTTTCTCAGCGTAATCGGGGATATGGAGCGTGGTGTTTTCCTCGATAAACGGCACGTTGATCTTTGAGAGTTCGGCAGCAACAAATTGCAATTTGTCCTCGGAAAATATCTCGAACGGAACGAATTTTGCGTCAAGTTTGCCGCGTAATTCCGCAAGCTGTTTGTCTTGTTCCGTGATCTTTTGCCGCAGAAAATCGTTCTGATTATTTAAAAGAACAGCGTCCTCGGCGGTGAACTCGGTATCGGGTTTCTTTTTCAACTCGTTGATTTGTCTGTTAGCTGCTCGGATCGCGGCTTTTTTCGCGGCGAAGTCTTTGTACTCGTCAACCGACAGATGCTCGTAGTGTGCGTTCTTGATGTCGCGTTCAAAGCCGTGCTTGCGGAGAATGGCGGTCATCTGCTCAAACTCAACGTCCTTCCAAACCGCCACTCGGATTTTTTGTGAGAACTTGCGACAATTCCTTGTTCGGCGAGGGCACGTTTCAGCGATACTCGCGTGGATAAACCGCGTGTCTGATTTGTGCATATCGGCACGAAATCTATATGAAAATGTGGAGTAGCCTCGTCCAAATGGAGAACCGCGTTGAACACCTTTATATTTTTGTTCCGTTCCTCAAACGACAACATATACTCGTCAAGCATTTCTTTTGCGATTTCCCAATTGCCCGATTTTAAACCGCAACTCTCCGTATCCCCGAATTGAATGACCGCCTCATAGAACGGTTTCTCCTGTTTGCCATTCTTGATGTGTTCGTAGTAGTCGAGGATTTTCTCGTTAGAACGTTTTCGAGAGTTGTATTCCTCAAGTGCCGCGTCAAAGAGTTCGTGGTATTTCTCACGAAGATTTTCGGACTTATAGATGATGTTGTCGCTCGTCCGATCTGCATCAACGTTCTTCGCTTTGAACGTACGGTTGTTGTGTTCGATAACGCCATTGTCCACCCTGAACGTCAAGGATAATTTTTTGGCATTTTCCAATTTTGCCGCCTCCTTTGTGAAAATTGAATTTTGGGCTTGGTAGGATTTGCCCTTCGTTGAATAGGCAAACCTCGCCAAGCGCATAGTAATAATTCGTGCATAACGGGAAAGCACTTAACTCAATAAGCACTTTCCGTAGTCTGCGACCACCGAAAGCGCGATTGAGTTGGGGAGTTCCCCAAGCCCCCGTGTGAGGATTTTGAAAAAATCCGTGCAAATTCTCAAATTCCGAAACGGGCTTTGATGTGAACCAACAGGCAAAATGCTTCGAGGGTTTTGAATTTACCCTTGCAGTTCACAAGCGGATCCGAAAAAGAAAATTTGATTTTCCACGGAGTAGCGATGGGAAATTTTTCAGACCGCTCACGCGCCACACGATTATTTCTTGGGTAAACGGCGCGGCAGTCGGTGCGCTGATGCTGCGGACGGGAGAGGTAAATCGCTGCCGACCGCTCACGCACTCCCGTACATATCGTGATTGACACGCATGGTGTAGTAGCTGTCGATTGTTGTCGGCGCATTGTAAAGCATAGTAATGAGATACGCGCGAATGTTGCGAACCTCGCTTGTATTCTCTTTCAGCGAGGTCAAAACGTAGTCTATATGGCTGCTGTCGAGTTTAAGGAAACGACTCTTAACGACCCTCTTGCGGCATATCCTCTCCATTCACTCGAACCGTATCACGCTTTGAGCAGATAACGTCAAGCATAATCGCTACAAGTTCGTCCACCTTTTCTTTTTCGGTCTGGTAATCGTACTCGATGTTATCTCGGATAAGCCGAAGATACTCGGCGCGTTCCTCCGAAGAACACCAAGGCTTTGTTATATCCATCGTATCAATCCTGTTGGGGATTGATTGATTTGGATTATTAACTAAAGATTTATTATTTGGATTATATGTATGTTTGTAAGCTTTCCCAAACAAGTTTGCGAGTTTTCAGCAGACAAGTTTGTGGAAAACTTACAAACTTGTTTGCTGTTTTTCACCGTAAGCGGATTGAGCGAGCGCATAATTCCCTCGCCATTTTGGAGTAATGTTCGGAGTAGAACAATATCATTGTTCACCCGAAAGAACCGCCGCGCGGGTATGCCTTTCTTGCAACACTCAATCAAGCCTGTTTCCGCGAGGTACTTAATCGCTCCGTCTTGCTGATAACGAGTAAGCCCCGTACTCTCTTGCAGATCGGCGATAGTGGAATAAAAACAGCCGTCCTCGTCAAGCATATTGTGTTTATCGTAGTAAGCCTGTTTTGCAATGAGCGCCGAGTAGATAATCGCCTCGTTCGTGCCGAATGCGTGAGCGAGAGGTCGGTTGATCGTCACGGTATTGTCGGGGTTCAGCAGCTTGAATATCTCGTCCATAATTACCCCTTTCTGCCGCTAAAATACGCGAGCAATTCAGCTCTCGGAATAAGTATCTTTCCGCGCTTGCCTTGTCCGCAACGTACAAAAGGCAAAGCCTCACGCGCTACCAATTGTCGAACCGTGTACTCGTTCAGCCATTTTACAACCTCGCAGCACTCTTTGACCGTGAGCATTTCCACCGTGTCGGGCGTGGGAACAGGCTCGGCAGCTTTGAGTGGTTCGCTTTCTACAAGCTGTTCAAGCAAGCTGCTCATCGTTGCAATGATTTCTTCTCTCTTGGTGTTTGTCATAAAATTACCTCCGTGATTTTGATTTTTCCGAAACGTTTTCGGCTAACAATATTTTACAATAATCCCTTGACAAATTCAAGATTTTGTGGTATCATATACAAGGATACAATTATTAAAAACTTAAATCCTTGCAAGAAATAAAGCGCTTAATAATGCGCCTTGGCGAGGTGTTTTCACCTTATCCTTGTAAAATTGCATTTTATTTTATGAGTGGCTTTATTATCGCGTTTTATAAAATGCGATTTATTGTAATTTGGCATTAAAATGGTTGATTTTAAGTATTATATCCTTGTAAACATTTTGACAAGAAAGGAACTAATTATGAATAATTTGCGCAGATTTGACATTAAATATGATTACTCGATAATTATGTGCTTTTCGGAGCGTTCGGAAACGCTGATCGGCGGCTCTGAAAAGATATTGAAAAAGGCTTTGAAGAACGGCAAAAATCCAAACCTTGCTGTTAAAGATTTGGACGTTTACTATCGCAATCTGCCGCTCGGAACGCTCGCTTTGGAAATATATCAAAGTGCGCCCGAAATAGATGAAATTCAAAATCTTGTCGATAAATTATGCGCAAATTTGATTGAAAAGCATACTAACAACATCAAGATAGCTGATACGAAATTGAGCCTTGACACGTTGGCTTGCTCCGAGAAACATACCGCGGTTATCCGCGTTCTGGCGCGGACGATTTTGGTGTGGTATGCCGCTGTAACCAACTACTATATGAACGGCAAATTCGGCATTCCGATACCGCAAAAAGAACGCGCAGCTCTCGGTGTGCAATTCCGAGATGAAGTGACCGCGCTCATTGAAACGATGTTTACAACGCTGAAAAAGAAAATATCTCCGCAAGATAATACGGAGATACGACAAATTATTAAAAATAATTGCACCGAAATAGGCGAATTTCTTTCCGAATATTCGAGTTACTTATTGCAAAATAATGTGTTCTGTATTCATTGCAGATTATGCAACAATTATTTTCTCGCAAATTCGCGCAACGCGCGGTATTGTGCGGATTGTAAGCTGCTACGCAAGAAGAACAGCAAGAAAATCTATGCCGAAAAATGCGCCGAGGGTGTGCATAACGAGCGGCAGAGGGTAAAGTTTCGGTTCGAGAATTTTATTCACAAAAACAGGCGGTGGGCGAGGCTGTCGGATAACGCCAAAGCCGAGTACAAGGCTCTCCACGATGAGTTTATCCGCACGTCTGCGGCTATGCTCAGAAAATACGATGAGCAAGGCGGCGCGGATTTGGAGCGGAAGATCGCGTGCTATCTTGCCAGCGTGGACGCCGATAGGGTGAACTTGGAGTGCAGGATCGGGAGCATAAGGTGAGCGAGTTGATATATGTATCATCTTTTTCTGCTTTAGGTGGTCTGTTACATTTGTTCGCATTGTCCATTTATTTGCTGTCTTAAAATGTTGACATTTTCCGCTTTTTGTGGTATAATATAATTAAGGTTAGTTTTACTTTTCAGAGAGAACCGCCGCATACTAATCCGCAAGTTCCACCTAAGCACGATTTAATGAAAGGATAACGGGCTATGAGTTATGTAAAGACCGAATACGAGGTTGAGGAAATCTTTGTAAATCAGCTTGAAACGCAAGGCTATACATATATTAAAATGTCGAACTACGATGACGTTCTCGCCAATTTCAGAGAGCAGTTCTGCAAGCTGAACAAGGACGCTTTGATTGAGGCGAAAGGCAAGGCGGAGCTTTCCCACAGCGAATTCGCAAAAATTATGCTCCGCTTGGACAACCATACGATATATGAGAGCGCAAAGATACTGCGTGAGAAATGGGTTCTTGAACTTGACAACGGCAGCACAATATACGTTGAATTTCTTACAGATGATGCAGACAGAAACATTTATCAAGTGACACATCAAATCACTATGGATAAGGCGCACAAGGACGATGTTGAGTACAAGAACAGATATGACGTGACCGTTCTTATAAATGGACTGCCTCTTGTGCAAATTGAACTTAAGCGTTCGGGTGTTGAACTGAATGAGGCAGTCAATCAGATCAACCGATACCGCGCCTATTCTTTTAAGGGGCTGTTTAGGTACATTCAGATTTTTGTGGTATCAAACAGCGTACAAACCAAGTATTTTGCCAATGCCAACGAGCGTAATTCCGACGGTACGGAGCAATTTATATTGAAATCTCTCGCCTTCTACTGGACGGACAGAAACAATGTGCGTATCAATCGTCTTGGTGAGTTTACAAAGGATTTTTTTGACAAGTACTTGATAACCGAAATGATAAACAAGTTTATGGTCATCAAGGAAACCGAGCCAATAGTTATGGTAATGCGTCCTTATCAGATTTACGCGGTTAAAGAGGCAATGGAGCGCATTCTCGGCAGCGATCTAAACGGCTTTGTATTTCACACTACGGGTTCGGGCAAAACCCTTACGAGTTATAAGCTCGCGAGTCTGCTCCGCGACCATCGAAATATCGACAAGGTGTTTTTCCTCATTGACCGCAAAGACCTTGACGATCAGACTGTTGACGAATACAACAGCTTTGAGGAAGGGTGCGTGGACAACACCGACAGCACGGCACAACTCGTCAGCGATTTGTCCGACACAAACAAGACGCTTGTTATCACGACCATTCAGAAAATGGCAAACGCCGTGAAAAAGGAAAAATACGCGGATATTATGGCACAGCTTGCCGATAAAAAGTGCGTATTCATTATTGACGAGTGCCACCGTTCACAGTTCGGCAAGATGCACGGTGATATAAAACGCCATTTTCATAACAGCAACTATATCGGATTTACGGGAACGCCTATCTTCAAGGAAAATAAGGGCGGCAATAACAGAACAACGGCTGATATGTTCTTTTCGGGAACCCTCGACCCTTGCATTCACAGATATATGATAAAAGAGGCGATTGCAGACGGTAACGTGCTGCGTTTCTCCGTTGAGTATATGCGTTCGATCAATGTAAGCAGAGTTAACATCAATGGCGTTGATCCCGCCAAAATTGACGACCCCGATTATTGCAAGAGCAAGAACATTGATATTGATGATTTGTATCACGCGCCCGAACGCATAGATATGGTATCCACCAACATTCTTGAAACGCTTGACGCTCACATCAAGCCGTCGGGCAAAGACGTGTACACGGCTATTTTCGCGGTGGATAAGATACAGACGCTTATGGACTACTATCACGCCTTTAAAGTCAAGAACGACAAGGGCTATAAGATTTGCGCTATCTTCACTTTTCAACCCAACGAGGATTTGTCCGAGGGGCAAGATGAGCATTCAGCAAGGTATCTTCAGGAGTGTATGGACGACTATAACCGAATGTTCGGGACAAGCTATGACCTATCGACCTTTGACGCGTACCGCAAGGATATTGCAAAGCGTTTAAAGCAAAAGGATCTTCCGCAAGTGGACTTGCTTATAGTGGTAGATATGTTCCTAACGGGTTTTGACAGTAAGCCCACAAACACGCTGTTCCTTGATAAGAACCTCATATATCATTCTCTGGTGCAGGCTTACAGTCGGACAAACCGTATTGATAAGCCGACAAAGCAATTTGGGCAGATAGTGACCTACCGCAATATCAAAAAAGCACAGGACGAGGCTCTGAAATTGTTCAGTGGGAGCGGAAATCCAAACGATTATTTGCTTGAAAGCTACGAGTACTATGTAGCCGAATATTCAAAACAGGTGGACGCTATTCGCGTGATCTGCCCTACCTCCGATGATTGCGGAAATCTTGTCAATGAAGATGAGCAGAAGGAGTTTATCATCATTTTCAGACAGCTTGCAAAGGCTCTGGCTACGATGAAAACATTCAGCAAATTTGACTGGGCAGACCTTGACGTATTTATGGACGAGTCGGAATACACGGAATACAAATCGTGGTATCTTACTTTCTATGATGAACAGAAAGCCAAAACCAAAGCGGGAAAAACAACAGTTCTCGCTGATATAGATTTCAGCATTGAGCTTATCCGCACCGACAAAATCAACGTCGTTTATGTGCTTAACCTTCTTAAAGAGGTAAACCGTAACGACAAAGAGGAAATGCAGAAAAGCATCGACCTTATTCTTCGTGAGATAAACCGTTCCGACAACGAAAAAATGCGCTATAAGTCGGCAATTATGAAAGCGTTCATCAACCTCCGTTTCTTTGACCTTGACCCCGAAGAGGACATAATCAAGGAGTACGAACAGTACGAAAAAGAGGTTATGGAGAATGATGTGAATGAGTTCTCGGAGAACAACGGAGTTGAACCCGAACTGGTGCTTTCAATCCTTAATGAATATTTTGTTGACGAACACAGCATTACCAAAAACAAAATCCGTGAGCGTATCGCCGATAAGCATCTGCCGCTTTTGTTGCAGACAAAGCTGATAAATGCGATTATGATGTTCATCAAGGATATGTATGACAAATTTACAGCAGAGGGAGTTTGATTATGAGCGACATCGGCACTAAATCACAGGAGCTTGCAAAACAGTTGTGGGCTATCGCCAACGACTTGCGCGGCAATATGGACAGCAGCAAATTCAAGAACTACATTCTCGGTACGATTTTTTACCGCTATCTCTCGGAGCGTACCGAAAAGTATATGGACGAGATTTTGAAGAACGATGGCGTAACATACCGTGAAGCTCTTGCAAATGACGAGCTTTCGGAAGCGGTCAAAGAGCTGTCGCTCGACCACTTGGGATATATCATTGAACCCGATGATCTTTTCAACTCGCTTGTCGAGAAAATCAAGAGCGGTACGTTCAGTATAGAGGACTACGAAAAAGCAATAAGTTCGCTTGTCGGTTCTACCATAGGACAGGAAAGCGAGGCGGCGTTTGATAAGCTGTTTGACGATATGAACTTGCAGGATAAAGACTTAGGGCGCGAGGTATCTCAAAGAACAAAGCTTATAAGCAAAGTCATCACTAAGGTCTATGATATTGATTTCAGGCTGAACGACGCTGAATTTGACGTTCTCGGCACGGCATATATGATATTGATAGGCTTGTTTGCGTCCGACGCGGGTAAAAAGGGCGGCGAGTTCTTTACCCCCACGAAGATGTCCGAGCTTGTGGCTAGGCTCGCGACTTTGGGCTTGAACAGCATAAAGAGTGCCTGTGACCCTTGCGCGGGATCGGGTTCTCTCCTGCTTGAGGTCAGACGGCACTGCAAGGATAAACAGGTCAATCATTACTACGGACAGGAAAAGAACGGAACTACCTACAACCTTATGCGGCAGAATATGCTTATGCACGGTGTTCCGTACAAGGAATTCACCGTGTTCAATGATGATACGATCGAACACGACAATTTCGGCGAGACAAAATTTCAAGTGCAGGTCGCTAACCCGCCCTATTCCTCAAAGTATTCCGCGGACAAAAAGTTCGAGAATGACCCGCGCTACAGCAGCTGCGGTGCGTTAGCACCAAAGTCATATGCCGATTTGATGTTCCTTGAACATATAGCCTACCACCTTGACGACGACGGCAGGGCGGCGGTTTTGCTGCCTCACGGCGTGCTGTTCAGAGGAAACAACGAGGGAAAAATCAGACGCTATCTGATCGAAAATCGGAACGTTATAGACGCGATCATCGGACTTCCCGCTAACTGTTTCCACGGGACGTCGATACCCGTGTGCTGCATCGTTCTCCGCAAGAACAGAAACGGCAATTCGGGTAACGTTTGGTTCTGCGACGCGAGCAAGTATTACACGGCGGGTAAGAATATGAACGAACTGTCCGACAAGGATATTGACCGCATTGTAAACGCCTATGCCGAACGCGCGGAGATCGAGAAATTCAGCCGCGCAGCACCGCTTGAGGAAATCGCAGGCAACGACTACAACTGCAATATTCCCCGTTATGTTGATACCTTCGAGGAGGAAGAGCCTGTCGATATCGCGGCGGTAAGGGCGGAACTTGACGAAATAACGGCGAAGAAACGGGCGGCGTTGGAAAAGGTAAACGCCATGATGAAAGAATTGGGCTTGTGAGGGGTGATAATAATGAACAATCCGAAAATCAGATTTAAGCACGATGATGAGACGGAGTTCCCTAATTGGGAAATGAAGAAACTAGGAGAATTGACGAAACAGATTACTGTAACCGTGAAAAATAATATTCAAACCAATTATACCGTATATTCCGTTAATAATCAAAAAGGATTTATCCCTCAAACAGATCAATTTGAAGATAGAGAAGTTGCAAGCAAGGATAAGTCTAATTATCGCATAGTTAATCATCATCAATTTGCATATAACCCTTCTCGTATCAATGTCGGGTCAATCGCTTATTTGAGAGATAATATGCCTGTTATAGTAAGCCCTCTATATGTGGTTTTTGAATGTTTATCGACACTTAACCCTAAATTTCTTGACATCTACGTCCGAACATTCGACTTTCATAAACAAAGGCAAATCAATACGGCTGGGAGTGTTAGAGATAGTTTAAGCTATGACGGATTTGCTAATATAAAAATCCCTGTTCCTCACCTCGAAGAACAGCAGAAAATATCCGACTTTCTTTCTGCCGTTGATGAGGTGATAGCCCAAACGGACGCAGAGGTACATAACCTCGAGCAGCAGAAGAAAGCCGCTATGCAGAAAATCTTTTCACAAGAGGTGCGCTTTAGGCGCGAGGAGGGGGAGTATCCTAAATGGAAAGATTATCGTCTAGAAGATGTGGTGATTTTCCTTGACGAAAAAAGAAAACCTATTACAAGTAAGTTTAGAAAAAAGGGAGAATATCCTTATTATGGAGCAACTGGTATTATTGATTATATTGACAATTACATTTTCGATGAGGAACTTATCCTTTTAAGCGAAGATGGTGCTAATATAGTTGATAGAAATTACCGAATTAGCTACATAGCTATTGGAAAATTTTGGGTTAACAATCACGCTCACTGTTTACGAGCTAAAGAAGGCTTTTCAAGTCACTTTATCTCGGAGGGTTTGGAGAGCATAGATTATACAATGTATAATACAGGTTCAGCTCAGCCCAAGTTAAACCAAGAAGTATGTCGAAATCTGCCAATAAAATGCCCTTGTCTTGAAGAACAGCAAAAAATTGCCGATTTCCTTTCCGCCTTCGATGAGGCTATCGGCTACGCAAAGCAAGAACTCGACAAGTGGAAAGAACTTAAAAAGGGCTTGCTGCAGCAGATGTTTGTGTGAGGTGATAATCAATGGGCGTTAAAAGCAAGGAGCGGGAATGCCTTGATAAAGTGATAAACTCCAAAAACGTTGTAGGCGATTTTGCGACCGGCATTCATAGATTTTTAGTTGCAAATAAAGAGAATATTGTCGATAGCGAAAGCCCCGATTTCATCATTGAGACCGACAGCGAAGTTATTGGCATTGAGCATTGCTTGGCAGATGTTCTATTTGGTGTAAAGCATAATGATACACAATCATTAGTTCGCACACAAGAGGGTAGGGCTACAAAGAAAATCAACGATTATAAAGAACATCCCGATAAATTTGAAAAAGACCTCGAAAACGGTCAAGCGATGGGATTTGTTGAGGGTATGGTAAAAGAGCGCTTTGACCGTCGTGAAAAATTCGAGTATCCCAAATTCATATCCAACTTTAAAAGAGTATGTCTTGATCACAATAGCAAATGCGATGAATATAGGAATAATGTAACAGAAAAGCTAGGAAAAATAACACGTCTTGCTTGCATTATAGAGATACCTTACCCAAATACAAATGTGTACTTGCTAACAGATACTTTACACAGGGAACACGAACAAGCCTTACAAGCACTCCCATTTACATATGATATGCTGAACATCATTGAAAAAATGAATGGTTTTGATTTTGTAGTAGTGTGTATGTATTGCTTTGACAGTTCTGGAAGAAAAAAAGGTACAAAGGTCTATATTTTCAATACAAAGAAAGTTCAATTCTGCATTAAACAACAGAACATTAAACCGTTTGTTAGATTTGATTACCCAAACAAGTATGGTGTTTCCATCAACTCTAAAAGAGTTGATGGAGGCTATAAAATTACCGCCTCGCCGAAATAGCAAAAATTATCAGTATCAAACAATGACCCGCCCTAAATAAGGCGGGTCACTATTTGTCGAATTATATCGGTTGTCGGTTAGTACCATTGAGTTAGCTCGACAGACGACGGATTCAGTGGCACCGATTTCAACCGTCCAGGCGTTACGCGTTTGTTGGAGGACGCGCAAAACGGAAAGATCAACCTCATTATTGTCAAGGATTTGAGCCGTTTCGGGCGAAATTACATTCAGGTTGGGCAATATATCGATTACATTTTACCTGCGTACAATATTCGCTTTATCGCCCTCAGCGACAACGTTGACACAGCGAATAAAGACACAACCGCGATGGATATGATGCCTATAGTGAATTTATTCAACGAATGGCACCATTCGTATTTGAAAACACTTTAAACCCAATCGGCTCTATCAGAGCAACCGGCAAGCATCCCCCTGCAAAATGATCGCCTCTCCCAAATATCGGAGAGGCGATTATTCTATTATCAATTTGTGCAGAGCGATGATATTATCTCCGGCATTTTAATTCCCCGCGACATGAGTTCCCAAACGAGAAGATACGCGTACAACCTATTTCTTTCCCCAATGCCGTCATCGTTTCCCGTGGATTTGCGCAGTTCCTCAACCCGCACTTTTATGGCTGCCAAGCCCTTTTCTATCACGCCGCGTTCCAAATCGCAAGCGTACTTTTCAAGTACAGCCGCGTAAAATTCCGACGGGAAGTGCAGCTTGAACCACGCGAGTTTCACCGCCGCCTCGGAATAAACGACAGCGTGCGCTTTCGGGAAAATATAGCGAATTTTCTTGCAGCTTTCGGCGAACCAATCGGGAACATCGTGCTCTCTAAATTCCTTGTACAGGTCATCGTCAAACATTTGCGCCGCGTTTCCCGTACGCGTCATCTCGCCGATATTGTATGCCGTCAGCGGCGCAAATCCTTTGCGTATAAGATAGAGCATAACATCATCGCGCACTGCGATGACCTCCGATAACGCAACGCCGTTTTTGATAAGTTCCCGGGCATTGTCTATCCACACGCCCGTGCCGTGAGCAAATCCCGAAATTTTTACAATATCGGAGAACGTTTTCGGCTGCGCTTCTCTCATAATTTTCATAACAAATTCCGTGCCGAATTCGGGTATTCCGAGCGTTCCGCATTGCACTCCGATATTCTCCGAAAGCCCAAGCGGTTCGGTCGAAGTAAAGAGTTGATACACAAGCGGGTCGTCTGTCGGAACGTCGGAAATTTTCACGCCCGTTGCATCCTCAAGCCGCTTGAAGAGCGTGAGCGTATCGTTCGACAATATGTTTATCGTTGGGAGCGTTTTGCGGAAATCGTTGCAGTCGAAATGCGTCGGCGGAAAATCGGAGGCGCCTTGCGGTCGGTCTGTGGGAGTGAAATCGTAAACGTCATATCCGTCGGGAATTATCGTCAACTCGCCGACTTGACGAGTCATACCTCGAGTTACATTTGTACAGCCTGCCGCTAAGCGTTCTGTTTCCTTTTCATCGTAAATCGCTTCGCAGGTTTCAAGGTATTTTCTTACATAACGGCGGGTTTCTTCCAAGCATATTCT